>CAYNKW010000102.1:0-13045 GCA_964397845.1 uncultured Anaerolineae bacterium | reverse complement strand
GGCGTCGCTGTGGCGGTCGGTGTAGATGTGGGCGTGTTGGTTGATGTAGGCGTCGCTGTGGCGGTCGGTGTAGATGTGGGCGTGTTGGTTGATGTAGGCGTCGTTGTGGCGGTCGGTATCGGCGTGGCCGTGCTGGTGGGTGTTGGCGTGGCTGTACCGGTCCGTGTGGCTGTGCGGGTCGGCGTGCGCGTCACCACTGGCGTGAGTGTTGGCACAGGAGTTGGGGTAGGGGTTTCCTCACACGCAACCAAGGCAAGCGCCAAAAGTGCTCCAGCCAATATAATCGGAATACGCCTGATCATCAGTCTCCTCCTCTTGGTGATGCGCAAGCCGCATAACTTCTAGTAGTGCCAAATGGCGTGTAGCCGCTATTTGGTGGTACACGACCTTTGGCACTCCTATAGATTGTGTCCATTTGGCTGGTACGTCGATCAGACTACCTGCCAAATGGCACAATCGCATTATTGGATGTAATTTTTCCGTATAGTCTCCGCCGGAGTTGCGTTATACGGAGTTGTTCTGTATAACGACCCAGGGGTTGCATTGCTTCCCGACAGTCTCGTAACGCCCTTGCAGGAACACCTACAGCTTGTCAAATGGTTACATGAAGAGGATTTGGCCAAAGGATATGGCTCGGTCTACCTCCCCTTTGCGCTGGAACGCAAGTACCCGAACGCGGATCGCGAGTGGATTTGGCAGTATATCTTTCCCTCGAACCGGCTGTCCAAAGACCCTCGCTCCGGCGTTGTGCGCCGCCATCACATAAGTGAGATCAGCTTGCAGAAGGCCGTCAGGAAAGCCGCTCGCCTGGCAGGCATCAACAAGCGAGTCACTTGCCATACGTTCCGCCACAGTTTTGCGACGCACCTGCTGGAAAATGGCTATGACACCCCTGGTCCTTTGGCACTTAGTCCTGTACCCTTTGTCCCTGGGCCAAAGGACCAGGGGCCTGTCGGTCCAGGACAGGTGCGGCCTAAGTACAGGGCCCAGGGGCAAAGGGTCCGCACGGTGCAGGAGTTGCTGGGCCACAAAGACGTGAGAACGACGATGATCTACACCCCTGTCCTGAGCGGAGTCGAAGGGCACGTCCTCAATCGCGGCGCCCTGGCCGTTCGCAGCCCGCTGGATTAGGCTGAGCCAGCAAGCAAACAGTCGACACCCACCAGGATCGCTCCCCGGCTAGGGATCGGCTGCCAATCTTTCATGGCTTGTCCCTTCTCGACGTTGCAAATGGCCAGACACACTGCAACGCGACTAGCTACATTTTACCACGAGTAGGAATGGAAAGCAAACACTTGTCTGGTGTCGGCAAGGGCTGGGACACAAGCACAAGCCTCGACCAAAACAGCTCCCAAAAGTCGGCGCTACAGTCGTCGGTGTCCCGGGCGGCCGGCTTTCGCTCCAGTGAATTGCCCCCGCCGACGCCCGGGTGTGGCGTGGCCCCCGGATAGCTCCCGCTGCCATAGATGACGACGTCCACGTCCGCGCCGCTCACGTCGCGCAGGATGGCCTCGTCGCCGCCGTTGCCCCAACCGATGCGGCCGTTGACCGGCATCATGTCCGGCACTGCCGGATCGCTACCCTTAAACTCGAAATCCGGCGCCAAGCCATACGTGGCGATGCCATTGACGTAATCCGCCGTTCCCTGGTTGTCCCCCTCGTCGTGGCGGCTGTCCAGCAGGAGGCGCACCGTCGCGCCCCGGCGAGCAGCCTCGATCGACGTATGCCACCAGGCGGGGGTTAGGGTCATCGGCTGTGTTGCCGCCCCAGAACTGATGCTCGTAGAGCTGCTCGATCAGGATCGTGTCACCGCTGCCAGCGCGGGCCAGCAGGCCCAGCAGCGCGTCCCCATCCCGCAGGCTGTTTTCCGGGGACTGGACCACCTCGTATACATGGGCACAATCCACAAAAACCATTCGTCCTAACCGCCCGCATTGTACTCCCAAAGACGACCAGGGGCAAGCGGGCCGCCTGAAAGGTAACATAAGAGGGTTAGGCCGCGCTTATAGCGTCAATGTCTCTACCTGACCACAGCCGGAACTCAACATCCAGTGGAAGGAGTTCAAAGTGCTGCTGTATCCAGCACTGGCACTTCAGATATTCGTCATAGTTATCAAGACGGCTCCAAGCACACGGAGGCCGAGGAAAGCCATACTTCGCAAGCCGCTCTATGAGAACCCTGTCAAGTGGTGCATGGCAAAACTCGTACACTCCTCCGAATCCTGGAATCCGATTCTCACCCAGGGTAAAAATGTACTTGAAGGTCATATTGACCCATTTCTGGGCTTGTCCGACATAGAACCGATGATAGCCATGCTCTTTGTAAATGGCAGATAATCGCTGACAGGTAGCCCTGTGCCAAGTGTCGAACTCTGCCTGGTTTGTTACTGTCGCAAGATCGCCTTTCAAATCAGAGAAGATTCGTCTCAGCTCGCTTGTTGCCCGCTTGCGTAGTACATCTTTGGACGCTAACTTACCCAAGCCATGTAAGGTGCGACTGAAGTCAAGATACGCTCTCCTAACACACCTCAGCAAGTAGTCACCGTCTCGACCAAAGTACAGGTGCACGAGAAAGTTCTCATAATCGGAATGTGTAAGGATTGAGTTCTTACTCATGTTGGAACCTCCCAATCAGAATAGACCACAGACCCTGGGTGAGAGCCAGACCGTGTCACTTTATCAAAACCATACCAACTCCTGAGAAAGTGATGCCAACCGGCGGGAGCGTGGACCGCATTGTACTCCCAAAGCCGACCAGGGGCAAGCGGGCTGCGTGAAGGGCAACATAAAGAGGACCAGCAGACTTGAAGTGCTGGCCCTTCGACTCTCACCTGATGGGCAACAAAGGTGAATTTCATGGGCTTCTCTCACCCAATCCCACGCTTCGGGCTTATCTTGGCGCGAGCAGCGATTTGTTGGGCGGTTTATCGTGTTGCCATGATTTGCTTAGCCCAATCCGCAGCTCGTTCAAGTTCGCCTTCTTTCAGTGGACCTTCCGTCCCTTCTACCAAGAACCCTTCAGGAGGAATTGCCAGTTCGCCTCCTTTTTCCTTGAGCCTATCTGCAATGGGCTTGGCAGCATAGCCGAATAGCCCTACAACAAGCCGCCCTGCAAAGCGCAGTATCGGAGGATCTACGTAATTCATTGAGATCCTGGTGTCAAATGCAGCTACCTTAACACCTTTTAGACCGTTCATAGGGATTGTTTCCAGAAGGTTACGGATTGCTGCTGTTGGTCTAAATCCATGCGTAGGAGAGCCGACGATCAGCAAATTCAATCCCGTCAATTGTTGTGGCTGTACATCACTGACTTGGAGTATCTCGACATCCTTGTGGGAACCAAGAGCATCACCAATTGCCCGGGCTATCTGCTCTGTATTGCCATAAACCGAATCATAGATTATCAGTATCTTCATCGAGTTATCCCTTTGCCTTTGGAAATAGGTTGTTAGCTATGGATACAGGTTTGGCCGCTAAATCAAACGCAAAGTGTGCTTCCTGTCACGTCATCCTCCTTGTCAAACCATATATATCCAGGTGGCGAACAGTGCCCACAATCGTGTTTCGATTCACCTCGGAGAAGAAACCGCCCAACGGTAGGGCTCAGCGGCAGCGGCGGGACGGGCAAGACTTGTTTGTATTATCGCGCCATTCTTCCAAGCCGCCGCATATCTTCAGCGGCGGAGCCGGTGTTAGGCGGTTTATCGTTGTCCTGAGGTCATCTTTCCGTTAGGCGGACACGCGCACTATCCAGGGGAGGAAACAACGCTAGCCTTGAATCTGTGCCCGCCCAACGGCTCGCGCTTCAGCCGCCGCTGGGTGATACAACGTACCCTTCAATCAAAAACGCGCCACATAATCAAGACCGGCAGCAACAAAATACTCGATCAGGCAGTCGGCTGCATGCGCGGGTTAGGCGCGGCATGGGCGGATAACCATGACCTTAGCGGGTCATGAATATCAATGTCATCCACCAGGTTGGGATCTAAAGAGCGATCTTCGTAGGCAATACACACAAGATCGTTGAGCGCCGCAGCCCGCCGACCCAGAGGTACAGACTGGTGCAGATTGTAAGGATAGTTGTAGTCAGGCGGCAAAACGCGAACCCGTTTCGGGTCAAGCCTGGTTACCAGGAGAGCACTCCAGACAGCCTGGTGGAGAAAGATCTGGTGACGCTCATCCTGGCAAGTATCCTTTTGATATTCTTCGTCACAGACCAAGGCTTCGAAACACTCGAACCACCGACGGAGTAAGTCTGTTGATGGATTGATGGCAAAAGCATGGGAATTGAAATAGGAGCGAATGCGTTGCGCATCAACAAAGGTTTCAACGGTGGTTTGAATATCATACACCCCCACAGTCTCACATATCTTTTTCCAGAAGCCATCCAGAGGCTCCGTAGGAGGAAGCCCCACATTTCTGATGTGCACGGGCCTCACAGCCGCATCAAACGATTGGCCGAGATCGAACAACAGAGGCGGTCTGATGATCAAACACACGGGGTCGATCCAGATCAGTGACTGAACTCTTGGAGTGACCATCTCCTCTGCTTGGGCACAAGCATATACCTTGTCTGCGAAGTAATAGTGTCTCACTGTGTCTGGCACGCTCAGCGAGAAAACTTGGACATCCATGCCCTCCAAGCTGCTACAGGGCGCCTTTTGGGGATTAGCTTCGAAAAGCCAGATCGGGCAATGGCTCAAGACGCCACCGAATGAGCGAATGCTATCGATGAGAATACGAGCACATGATCTTTCGCTGGTCGTCCGGACCAATGTCAAGAACACTGTTTGATCAATGATTGTATCACTCATTGTGGCTTCTCCTCGGCTTGATTTTTGGAAAAGTGAGACTGGTGTTTAGAGTGCCGTGTGCCGCGGTCGGGTAGAAATGCGGCGCGCTTGGTCTTGGGGTTCAGTGACTTATCCGCCAAGTTTCCCGGCGGGCCTCAGCCTGACCCCATGACCCACGTTTCCGCAAGCCTCCTCTTCGATCCCGGACGGTCGGCCCTTCGTCCCCTTTGTCCCTGGGCCCCTACCCCGGCTGCCCTTGGAGTGCTCTCGCCCGTTTCTTCCTCCAAGACGTTGGCCTTCCCCACGTTAGGACTGGGTCGGCGCTTAGCATTATTCCGTGCTAACGACTTTTCCGCACGGGCTCCTATTTCGAGGCTGCAGTCATTCGCTTCGCTTCAGGCCCGCAGATTTGCTTGCCACCCAGGTCGTCCCTACCGCAGTTCTATGTCTGTAGGTTCTCTGACCAGCCCATTTTCTCCCTGTTTCCAGACGAGTGCACCTGTCCTGAACCGACAGGTACAGGGCCTCACTTGGCCGAACCTTGGACTCTTGAACTTGGCAGCCGTGGCTTTTCCATCCGAACAACTCTTGGTTTGTTACCTCCCCAAGCCCCGGATATGCCAGTCGTCCAAACCGGGCAATTGACGACAGGGGACTTTTACCCCATAAGATTCGCAGCCTTGTCGGCTGTTCCGCTAACGGCTGGGAGCTCAGCGGCGTGGCGGCTGACACGACGCGCCCAACAACCGCCAAAACGACCGCAAACGAAAACCGCCTCAATGGAGACCCTCGATAGCCACGTCCGCTGCAGCGACTTGTTAGCGCGCTCCTTCAAGAATTAAGATGGGTTTCTTGCGCCAACCGCAGCTACGGCGCGTTCCTTAACACCAGCGGCAAAAAGGTGAAAGACTCTAGTATTTCAGCGGATAAGGCAAAAACGCCCGCCTGGCACACCGGCACAGCGATGAGATTGTCCTCCGGGAAGCGCTCAATGGCATACCCCGCGCAGGTTGCTTCCTGCCAGCCATTAGTCGAAAGACGGAACAGGCACAGGTTGGCCTCATCCATGCCCGCGATGTCGGCATCATTGTAGGCGATGGCAATCACTGTCGGCGGATCGTCTGCCTGCGGCTTCAAGTCAAAATCATTAATCGGTGTATCCCAGCCACCAGATGACCCCTGGTAGGCAAGCAGTTCAAACGGCTCCCCAACAATGGAAGGCACGCTCAACGACGATCCCTTGAGTTCAAAGCGAGTAGTTTCCATAATGTTTCCGGGCGGTGTGTAGGCTGCAATGAAAATAGCACTGGTGAAGGTCAGGGGAACGTACGGTAGTTGGATCACCTGTCCCGGATCCACATAATCCGATGCGCCCATCATCACCACACCGTAAGCGATATTATTTTCCCGATGCATCTCGGTAAGCTGCTGATCAGGATCGATCACGGCATAGATATGCTGCTCGCCGTTGCCAAAGATAGGTACCTGGATACTAACTTTACGGTTGTCGCGCGGGTCGAGCGTCGCTATCACCTGGTCTGACCCTATCTGTAAACCGCCCTGAGCCGGATCTCCTTGATAGAAGCGCACTTTGACGTTGCCTGTACCCACGTTGCTAAAGTTGCGTACCGTCGCAGACACCGTGATCAGTTCGCCATTATTGACAAAAGATGGGGTAACCACAATCTCTTTCGAAAAATCGGCGCGGTCCGTTCCGCAATGGCCGTCCGACCACGGCCGTATGAACGCCGGATCGGCCTTGTCGTATCGGCTCCAGAAACTGGTGCCGACGATGGGGTCGGTCACATAATCCAATACCAGATATCCATCCTGGGACCAATACAGATAAGGCGTCACTTCGTAGCTGGCGGAAGGGTCAATGGGGTTGAAATGGGCATGGACCGTCGTGGCGTCGCTGCCCTGCACTTCTTGCGTAGACAAAGTGCCCTCTTTGTAGGACGCCTCGAAACTGGCTTTGACGCTCCAGGGAATTTTGTACCCGATAATCGGGATCTTGTCGCCCCCCACCTGGGCTTCGACCCCGGCGCTCACCCCCAGGTTGACCGCGCTGGCCTGATTCTCCGTGGTCACGTCCGACCAACTGGTCCAAAAATCGCCCTCCACACCACCCAAGGTAAGAACCTGGATCTGATTCAAAGCCCCCTTATCGTTGTCAAAGTCTGTAAACCGGGTCAAATCCATCGGGTAGGACCAGACGTTGTTAATCTCGTGATTGGGCTGGTACCAGAAATCGCACGTACTGCCCGGTGTGAATGCTTCCACAGTGCCCTGGTTATTGCCTACCGGTTGGGGGAAGACGACGGTGATATATCCGGCGGCTGTGTTCCCCAGATCATCGTAAATGGGGTATTCCCACACCTGGTAATCGGTGCGGCTGTAATCGGCCAGGTCATCGTGACTGGCTATGAGGGAAGAGCCAAAGGTGATTTCTTTGAAAGCCGTGGTGGTGTTCTCGAAATGCTCCCCGTAGGTGGTATTGAGGCTGGTGGTCACGTGAGTACCTTCCGGGTCACCCGCCGTGACCTCTAACCCGCTGGCCAGGCCCCAATCGCGGGTCACCTGCAGGGACATTTCGGTGCTCTGGCTCTGCTCGTTCTCGTAGCTGGCATAGGTGCCGCTGTCCGTGCTGTTGATGTCATAGTCCACGCCATCGAGTGTATCAAAGTGTTTTGGCGGCTCGTTGATCAGGGCGATCAACCCCCCGACCTGGCTTTCCAGGCGGTAGGTGGGCGGACCGACGCACAGGCTTTCACCCGTGAAATCGCCGGCGGCAAGGGAAGCCCTGTCTCCAGAGGCGATCCCCCTCGTATCAGAATAATTGAAAGTCCCATGCGGGAAAAGGTACGACTGGCAGGTACCACTCTTACAAGATACGATGGCCAATTCCTCAGAAAGATCTCCATTCATGTCGGCTACGACGACCCTGCCCGAGTCGGAACGATACTCACCTCCCGGGATCACACCGTACTGACCTTTCTCCACTGTGCCATCTTTGCTCGCCTTCAACTCATGAACGAAAAGCCGCAACCCGCCAAAATCTCCGGAGGTGAGCCATGCGATCTCGTCCTTTTGCGAACCTGAAAAGTTCCCTACAGCAACGTCTGCAGCACGGCAGGGGTCACAAGTGTTATACCGGACGCACTCGCCCCCGTGGTAGCCGCCACAGAAGGGGTCGCCGGAATTGGTGGTTGGGTCATTGTCAAAAACATACATGTATGTATTGAACGGTATATCTGGATAGTACGCCCCGGCCAGGACGAGGGCCACCTCGTCGTCATCATCTTCGCCGTCAATGTCTCCGGCCGCCACGTGGATGTTGGCTTCGTTGTGGTCACCCGGCCCAGGATGCTGATACCAGATTTGCCCTGGGACTCCAAAATGGTCCAGTGTACAGCTATCATCGTCACACAATATGTCCAGAATGTCTACTCTCACACGGGCCAAGTGCCACCTCTCTGTGGAAGCGATCACGATCTCATCGCTGCCATCGCCATCGACATCCCCCGTCGTCATGTCGAACTTGCCGTCGCCCCAAGGAGCAGTTTGGCTCTCGGTAAAGCTAACATACAGCCCGTATTGGTCCAGGAAACGGGGCCTGAAGCCATCCTGGATATCGTACAGATTGACGACAATGTACTTGTCCCCGTTTCGGACATAGGCGACGGCGAAGAGCTGTCGGCCGGCGCCCATAAAGTGTCCGGCTTCCACGCGCACAGGGAAGCGGGTATCAGCGCCGGTATCCGTGAACTCAACATAAGTCGAATCCGGCAAGGGTGGTACGGTCTGCCAGTCCGCCCAGGTTGAAGTATCGTAAAGCGCGTGTCCCAGATGGCCGTCCCTCGTCCGGGCAAAGAAATCGATCTGGCCGCCATGCGCGGTCGCCGCCGGCGCGGCAGCCAACTTGCTGCTGCCGAAGGTATACAGCGTCCCATCGTTGCCGGAACTGGACGCATCGATCAGAGTTGTGCCATGGGTGGCTGGATTCTCATCCAGATGCAGTGCCAACACCTTGCCGCTCAACGAACTCCAGCCCGTGTCATAAATGTCGGCCATTTCGGAGGCGCTCAGAGCCTGGTCAAAGACAACAACTTTGTCAATCTTACCATTGAAAGTAGGGTCTGCGACATACTGAGATCTCCCCAACCACGTATTTTCGCCGACAACATCTTGGGGGGTCAGCGTGATGGTCTGAGTGTCCACGGCGTTGCCATTGATGTACAGCACGCCGGTACTGCCATCCAGGGTGACGGCGACGTGTACCCATTCGGTCTGGGTGAGCGGGGTAGAAGCGTCCAAGATTTGCTCTGCCCCACCGCCCGCCCTGATTGCAAAGCGCATGTTCGTACCTTGACTCGGCGTCAGGAACATATAGGTGTTAGTATCCTGACCAAAGTCAAAGATGCGCTGCCACCAATTCCCGCCTTCCCAATAGACCCAGGCGGCAAAAGAAAAATCGGTCACGTTGGAAAAGTTGTCCGGCAGGTCCACGTAATCGTTCACCCCGTCCAACCCCAACGCCTGACCGGCCTGACCGGAGGTTGATTTATCGAGACCAGCCAGATTCCAATCCCCCCAACCGCTGCCGTCGTTGGCGAGCTGCCACAGCCGGTCGTCCGAGCCGCGCACCGTGACCAGCACCTGGCCCGCTGCCGGCGATACCGCTGCCGGCGCGGAGGCGATGGTCACGCCACCTGGCATACCAGCCCGGTCTACCCGCTGCCACGATCCCCAACTGCCGTTGTAGGTGCGGGTCCACAGCGCGTCGTCCACGCCGCGGGCAAAGACGTCAATTTGACCGTCGTGGGCGACTGCGCCCGGTCCGGAGGCGAGCATGCCGCCCAGATTCACCCACGGACCCCAGACTGTGCCACCAAAGTGGCGCCAGCGCAGGGTGTTGTCCGGCCACAGCCAGAACAGGTCCAGTTGGCTGCTCCCATTGGTGACAACCGCCGGGGCCGGCAACTCGGGCGTCGGCACGTTTCGCTCTACCGTCGGCCAGCCAAGCGGCGGGCTGCCCTCGTCCGGATTGTCCAGCGCTTCCCAGCCGGCCCAATTCGCACCGTCCCACTGATTGTGCCACACGACTAGATAGTTGGGTTCCACGCTATCATCCAGGCCTGCGGCAAACACGTCTAACTGGTCCGCTGCCCGGGAAGCGACGGCCGGTCCGGAGAGTAGACGGCCGCCAGCGTTCTGCCAACTGGCTCCGTCATGGTACCATAGAGCGTCGTCGTAGCCGCGTACCAGCAGGTCGATGCTGCCATCTGGTTGAGCGACCGCCGCCGGAGCGGATGTAGCTTTAGGTGACAAGACATCCAGCAGTTCCGTCGTCACCGGCATTTCGCCAATGGATATGTGCAGGTGACCGCCATTATCCAACCAGGCAGCGAGCTGTTCATCTATTTCATCGCCATTCAAGTCGCCTGCGGCAACGTCTGACTGGCTCACCGGGCTTAGTAGTCGCTGCGTACCGTCGAGGGGGTTCAAGCTCAGCGTATGGGCTGCGGTGTCTGAATAGACGTCAACGCCCTGTAGTTGAAGATTACTGGTGTCAACGGTACCGATGAGGAGTTGGTTTTCCTCAACAACACGGTAATTCCCTAGTAAGGGATCGGTCATTGTTTCATCAGCCAACATCGCGTCGAGTCCGGTCAACTCGGCCGTCTCTGCCATGCCCTCAGCATTTAGCCGGGTTACCTGGGTGGTATATCCGGCTGCCTTCGAAGGGCGTCCCGGTTCGTGGTAGGGGATCGGGCGTGACGGGAGCGCGCGGGGCGGCATGCCGCCCCCGGTGGGGACCGACTTGGCGTCCGGGGTACGCGTCGGTGTGGCAGGCGCGTTACCGTCCGGTCCTTGCATGAATGCTCTCGGATTGGAGCCAGATGCGAGTAAAACACAGCATACCACGAACAGGCTCAATGCCATCGTGTAGCGTTTCATGGTTAGGATTCCTCCTTGTATATAATACTCCCACGGTCTACTTGCACATTAACGACCTAAACCTACTTGCGGAAATCGGGTGCCCCGACGATAATAGTGTGCAGTTCGGTGTGGACCGGACTGCGGGTCAACCGGGCAAGTCTGTCCCTCCTTGCCGGACTTGTACTGACCAGATACAAGTCACGTCTTGCTGAGTTTGACTCCCGGTCTCGCTGGGGATCAACGTCTGACATAGCACGATGCCCCTACCTCCACCGAGCTGCAGGGTGGCAGACTGCAGGCCACCTCGACGGAGCATGAGGGCTGATTGGCCACAAGGATGCCGCTCCAGTGAGCGCCGGGGCACCCGATTGGACTGCCGGATGCCAGTCCATTTCTCGACGAAAGGAGACCATCTGATGACCAACCGTCTACAAGTTGGAGTGGATTTCAGTTTGAAAAGAGCTGACTTCTGCTTGCTCTTTCCCAATGGCCAGCCACTTGAGCCGCACATCGCCTTTGCCAATTCGCTGCCCGGCTATTCCCTGGCCAAGCGACTCCTACTTGATGCTCTGGACAACTACTCTTTCGAGGGCATAGACCTGTCTGGCGAAGCGACTCGACGTTGCAAATGGCCAGACACACTGCAACGCGACTGGCTACATTTTACAAGTAGGAATGGAAATCAAACACTTGTCTGGTGTCGGCAAGGGCTGGGACACAAGCACAAGCCTCGACCAAAACAACGGGAGAGAGCCAGAGTGCTTTTTGTAACCTTTGCCAGGGTGAGCGCTATGTAAAATAGGGCGGGGCTCGGGACAGGCCTCAGTACAAAGCCTTTGGGAGGGTCAACTCAATCCAGCGTCACCTGGCCGGGCTTGGGCGTGTACCGCTCCAAAAAGTCGGCGCTGCAATCGTCGGTGTCCCGGTTGGCGGGCTTTCGTTCCAGCGAGTGCCCCCATCCCACGCCCGGATGTGGCGTGGCCCCCGGATAGCTCCCGCTGCCATAGACGACGACATCCACGTCCGCGCCGCTCGCGTCGCGCAGGATGGCCTCATCGCCACTGTTGCTCCAACCGATGCGGCCATTGATCAGCGTCACGTCCGGCACTGCCGGATCGCTACCCTTATATTAGGGCATGAGCGGCGTCAGGTCGATCAAAACACCTGAGGGGAACTCTAACAAAAGAGTCCCCGGGCTTTGAGGTACCACATACGCCAGAGCGACCGAAGTCTCGCCGGGTGAGAACTCGGAGGCTGTTCCGGTATACGTCATGTCGGTCAACGTATGGACGGCGTTATCGCCAATCCAAGCCACCGGCTCTCGTTTTAGTCCGGATTCGAGTACAATCGCCGGCATCAGATTGGCAAATGCCTCGTTCTCGCCCGCGATAAGCTCGAACTCGAGGAAGAGAATTTGATCGCTGCCTCCCATGGCATTAGGGACCAAACCAAAGATTGCTTCATCGAAAGCGATCTGAACAACGCGGCACTCGAACTCACCAACGGTGATCGACTCCCGCGATGCGGGAATGATCTCAGGGGTAGGTGTGGCGGTTGGCGGAACAGGTGTGGATGTCGCTGTCGGTGGGATAGGTGTAGGCGTCGCTGTCGGCGAGCTAGGCGTGAATGTGGCGGTTGGCGGAACCGGCGTGGGTGTGGCTGTCGGCGGGACAGGTGTGAGCGTCGCCGTCGGGGGAACCGGCGTGGATGTCGCTGTCGGCGGGACAGGTGTGAGCGTCGCCGTCGGGGGAACAGGCGTGGGTGTTGCGGTTGGCGGGACAGGTGTGGGCGTAGGTTGGGGTGTGCCACATGCGACTAAAAACAACAAGACCAACGTCAAGCCAGTCATTTGCGGTAACAACCTCTTGTGATTCATCGCACCTCCTCGGCAAAACTGTTTGATTTTAGAAACGACTCAAGTTCGCGCAGGCTGCCTAACGTCCCGCGGTATCTTCTCAAAAAGATGGGGCAAGACCTCCGAGGTTTCCTTAATTGACGGCATCACATGGCTTCTGAGGCTCCCTATTCGCCACATCGCGTCTGAATTTGGGACAAAAACCTCGGAGGTCTGAGCGATGCCCTAAAATATTGAGAAGATACTACGGGTACAACGTCCTGTTCAGCAAAACAAGTCCCCACAATAACACCAATGGAATCATCACCGAGACGGCAATCTCCACAAACTTCCGCCGCGTCACAGCAAATGGGATTAGGAATGTGGTCGGCTTCAGCGAGGTGTTGCGCAGCAACTTTGGTCAGGAATACCAGTTACATGCTGGCATATGCAGCGAATATGATCAGGCAGTCCC
>CAYNKW010000101.1:0-13045 GCA_964397845.1 uncultured Anaerolineae bacterium | reverse complement strand
CCGAAATTGCACCGTTCATGCGGCCTGCCCACGCCTGGGAGTGGCTGGGCTGGCGGCTCAAGCGGCGGTTTCTAGGGCGGGTCAAGGGCGTGGGACTTGAATGAGCCGTGTGGAAGGAGACAAACCTGATGAGACAGTTCAAGGTTATTGTGGAGAAGCACCCCAATGGATACGTGGCCTATCCGCTGGGTCTCAAAGGCGTCGTGGTCGGGGAGGGTGATACCTGCGAGGCCGCGCTGGCGGATGTCAAGTCGGCCATCAGATTTCATACAGAAGGGTTTAGACGGGACAGGGCTTAAGCGCGACGTGCCTCAGATGGAGTGGTTTGAGCCGACTGGACAGGTCTCCCAGGAACAGGTCTATCTCGTTGGAGCGTCGGCGTGGGCGCTATGAAATTGCGGCATCTAATTGCGGAGGCGAATGCTATGACTGAGTGGCGTGACGGAGAAAAGTTGAAACAGTTGGCAGAGGTGCTCGCCTCTCTGCCTTTGGATGTGAGAAAGCAGTTACTGGAGCTAGCGACAGAGTATCTGACGCCAGAACAGTTGTCCCTGCTACCTGGCGTTAATGGCGATGAATCACACTTGGCTGCAAAGGCGGCCGCGCAAGACACGCGGAGGGTGAAAGGGCAGGCCAAAAAAGGCAAGATGCACCCTAAGAACAAACTTAACGACCTGGCGGGCAATGAATGGCTATTTTTCACCAATACGGTTCTGCGAACATCCTATCCATCCGAGTTCGGTCATAAGTTACGGAGGAAGCACTATGCCAATAAGCCCCCTGCCCTTATGCGGGAGATGATTGGGTTTTTCACCAAACGCGGGCAAACGGTGCTTGACCCCTTCGCAGGTGTGGGTGGAACGTTGGTTGGGGCAAGTCTATGTGGCCGCAAGGCTGTAGGGGTCGAACTGGAGCAGAAATGGTTGGACATCTATCTGAAAGTCTGCCGTCAAGGAGGGATTGAGCCTCAAGAGGTTATCTGTGGTGATAGCCTTGAAGTTTTGCCACGCTTAGTTCAGGAAGGGCAGCAGTTCGATGCTATAATCACCAATCCGCCTTATAGTCCCGCGCTGAAAAAGACATTGGTCGATGGGAAGTATGGTTGGAGCAATCGCAAGAGCCCGTTTGAGTCTTTCTCATCGTCACCTCAGGATTTCCGCAACTCAGCAACGTTTGAGGAGTTTTATGACCGCATGGAGCAGGCTGGGCATTGGTTCTTTAAACTGCTAAGGCCTGAACAATACGCTGTTGTGATGATTAGAGATTCATACCAAAACAGAGAGTTCATTCCTGCGTCGTTTTATGTCGCGGAGCGATTTCGCAAAGTTGGTTTTCGGTTCAAGGGCATCAAGATTTGGCACCAAACAGGTGCTCCCGTAAGACCTTATGGCTACCCATATGCGTATGTCCCAAATATCGTGCATCACAACATCTTGGTATTCAGAAAGCCGCGACTCAAGGGATAGGAGGCGTAAATGCCCGGTGCGCTCGCAAGAACATGGTTCGTGACCACATCGCCCCGCAATCCTGCCAAGCTACGTCAGGAACTCGAACTGCTGTCACGCTTCGATGGGAAGAATTGGTGGGAAAGGGACAAGCAAGGCCAACCGATTCACCAACTGGAATTTGCAAGACTGCTAGGCGAAAACGAGTTCTTCGAGGGGAGTATTGAGCGCAATCTAGCCTTCGCTGCACGTGACCGTCTGCGGGCACCGCAGATGCTAGGGTTTGCTTACGTGGATGAAGCGCGAATTCTTCGCATTACACCTGCGGGCTGGCAACTTGTCCGCAATGAGCACGTGAACGAATTGTTTCTTCGCCAGTTGCTCAAATGGCAGTTTCCCTCGTGGCAACACGGCGGTAATCCGAGAACGCGCTGGCGATATGAAGCGCATTTTCACAGAGAGTGAGCCTGTTACAAGGCACGTCGAGCGATTTCAAGAGAGAGTTGGCGTGGAAACCTTTGGTCTGTTCATCGCGCCGACGCTCAGTGAAAGCGCCATAGATTGGTTTCAGTATAACGCAAAGCGAAAGGATATTGCTGTATTGCCGTTAGAGTTGGAACAGTTCCAAACCCTGTTGTCCGCGTGGTCAACCGACTTTCGTCCTGAAAAGTTATATGGTTTGCTTACAGCAGGCCGGCAGGCGTGTGTGGAGGAGGATGACGCATGCGCCTGGCTCGCAAAGGTGCGGCAACTTGTTACCGGAGCAGCAAAATCAGATCAAGATTACCGAATTTGATCGTCAAAACTCATTATGGTGTGTCTTCGAGGTTATCCCTGAACAAGTGAGAAATGCCCGAAAAATATGGCACTCAAACCGTTTTGCTAAGGGGCAAAGGTACGGAAATGAGGGGGATAGTTGACCGATGTGATTTGTGTGGTGGCGAGTTGGGGCCAGGAAAGACCACGCTAGAGATCTGGTGTGGTTCGGAGCTTGTCGTACTTTGAGATATTCCAGCAGATGTGTGTCAACAGTATGGAGAAGCCTACTTGACGGCTAAAATATCAGAGAAGCTAGATCACTTTTTGGCGGAATATCATCGGCATCGTCCAGAGCGGTATATCGCCGTGCCTCAGTTCTCCGCTGCACAGGCGATAGGAGCTTGAAAACCCGGTGATAATGTCTCTCTCCCTGGCTGCGAGGAGGGTTATCTGCCGTGAACATCTCTCTCGATCGTTTCAGTGCAAGATCGTGTCGTTTTAGACAAGTGCCTCGAACGGTGGCAGGCCAAACATCGAGGGCAAATTGCCGAGGTCTGGTTCTTTGGCTCCCGCGCCCGTGGAGATTATGCGCCGGATTCGGATTACGATGTGTTGATCGTACTCGATAACGGGGACGACAGCCAGGTTCGGGATGACGTGCGATTGTTGGCCGTTCGTGTCCCTCTGGAGCACGACGTGCTGGTCAACACCCATGTTCTCAGCCATGAACGGTGGATGAGATTAGCCCGCCAGAAGGCTCCCTATTGGCGCAATGTGCAAAGCGAGAGCGTTCCCTTGTGGAAAAGGACTAAACCTGCTGTTCCACTGTCTCGTTCATCTCGTCGAGGAGAAGCCCAATGTCCAAAAACACCGTCGTCATCCGCACCCGCGATCTGACCAAGCGATTCAAAACCCTGACCGCCGTGGACAGCCTCAACATGGAGGTCTATCGCGGGGAGGTGTTCGGCTTCCTGGGGCCGAACGGTGCGGGCAAGACGACGACGATCTCGATGCTGCTGGGCCTGATCCACCCCACGGCCGGATGCGCCGAGGTGTTGGGCTACGACATCCGCGCCCAGGCAACGCGGGCGCTACGACAGGTAGGCGCGCTGGTGGAGGCCGCCTTCTACCCTTACCTCTCCGCCCGCGACAACCTGTGGGTCATGGCCCAGATGAGCGGTGGTGGCGTGGCCCGGAAGCGCATTGACGCTGTACTGGAGCAGGTGGGCCTGGCCGCCAGAGCCACCGACAAGTTCCAGACCTTTTCCACGGGCATGAAGCAGCGCCTTGGCCTGGCCGCGGCCTTGCTCCACGACCCCGATCTGTTCATCCTCGACGAGCCGACCGGCGGCCTCGACCCGGCGGGGATGCTGGAGGTCCGCCAACTGCTCCGCCATCTGGCGCAAGATCAGGGCAAGACGGTTTTTCTTTCCAGTCACCTGCTCCACGAAGTCGAGCAGGTCTGCGACCGGGTGCTGATCCTCGACGAGGGCCAGACCATCGCCGTGGGCCGGGTGGACGAGTTGCTCCGGCAGGGCGGGCACATTGAGATTCGCATCGCCGAGCCGGAGCGTGCCCAGGACGTGCTGCACGGCCTGGCCTGGGTGGACAAGGTGCTGCTCCGCGAAGGTGTGCTCTATGTGGATGCCCCCGCCGAACGCGCTGCCGACATCACCGCCGCCTTGGCCGCCGAGGGGCTGTATCTGCACGGCCTCAAGGTCGCCGAGCGTTCGCTGGAGAGCTTCTTTTTGGCCGTCACTGCCCCCCCTGAATCCCCCCCGCGAGCGGGGGGGAAAGGAGGGGAGGATGCGTAGCCTGCTGATCCTCTCGCGGGCCGAGGTGGTCAAATTGCTCAAGCGCCGCCTCACCTGGGTGTTGCTGGCCCTGCTCGTTGTCATCCTGGGACTGCGGATCAACAACGTTTACGGTCACGCTTTTGATGAACCGCCGGAACAGGTCTCTCCCATCACGGGGTTGGCCGAGGTCTATCGCCAGGCCGCCGTCTTGCCTGGGGTGTTTGAGCGGGCGCGGCTTTCTTATGACTGGCTCAATATCTTTCTAATCCTGTTGGCAGCGGTGACCGTGGGACAAGAGTTCACCTGGGGGACGATGCGCACAGCCCTGGCCCGAGGGCCAGGGCGGGCCCGGCTGTTGATGGCCAAGTTTATCGCACTGGCAGCGGCCGCCGCGTTCTATTTGCTCGTCCTGTGGATCGCCTGCGGGGTTCTTGGCTTTTTTACCACGCAAGGACTGGAAGAGCGTGTGGACTGGAGTTTTCTCGACGGGTCGTTCCTTGTGCAAGAAATCGCCGCGCTGGCCCGCACCTGGGTCATCATCTGGCCGGTCATTGCTTTCGCCATGCTGCTTGCCGTGTGGCTGCGCAATCCCGGCCTGTCCATCAATCTCATGGGCCTGGTGTATTGCCTTGAGTGGATGATCTTTGCTTCCTTTGGGCTCATCCTTTTGTTTGTCTTCGAGATCACGGACAAAGACCCGATAGAAATCGTCACAGGCCCCTTTAGAACACTGACAGCCCTGATCCCGCATTACAATAGCGCTGTCGTGATTCACTGGGGGCATCCGGGCAGACTCTCTGAGCTCGACCTTGCCATGCTGTCCACGGCTGAAGCCTTTAACCTGCCCCGCCATCCGTGGCGCTGTATGGCCCTGCTGTTGGGCTACGGCATCGTTGCCCTGGTTTTGGCTCTGCTATTGTTCCGGCGAAAGGATGTCACCACATGACAACCAGGACGTCATGGCGCCTCCTCCTCCGGTCCTTCGTCGTGGCGGAACTGTTCAAACTGCGGCGTTCACGGGTGGCCAAAGCGATGGTCGTAGCGACGGCAGTTGCTTCACCCATACTCACAGGGGTAACATGGCTCCTGTTGGGTGATGAAGGAATGACGACCTTTCCCCGTGTCCTGGAACTGATCTATCTTCCCTTGTGCCTGCTCGCCGGGCTAATCGGGTTGTTGTTGGCAGTCGAAGTAATGGGTAGCGAGTTCGATCAGGGCACCGTACGCACGGTCATGGGACGAGGCGTGCCCCGGTGGCTGTTCGTTGGCGGTAAAGCGGCTGCGCTGCTCATTGCGGTGGCCGTCAATGCGGTTGCCGGCACACTCTCTGGCGGCGTCTTTGCTGCGATCAGCCATCTGAGTCAGGTAGGAGCGACGGGGTTAGCCGAGGGCTTGGGCAAGCTTGTCCTCTCCTGCCTGCCGGTAGTGGGCATAGTCGCCTTGTCTGGTTTGGCTTACGCCGGGATTCTTTTGTTGCTCGTCGTACTGGTGCGCTCGTCTGCCGTGGCCATGTTGGGCGGGTTGCTCATCTTTGGCGGTGACTTTACCATCGCGTCAACCATACCATTGGGGACAGAAAAACTCAATCTGTCGGGATGTTCCATTTTTCGCAGCACCTTTGTGTTGTTATCTCAAATTGTCAAGAATATGAGCGATTTGGGCATAGCAAGCGAGGGGCCCGACGATCCCTGGCGAGCGTTTCTCACCCTGGCGCTCTATGCCGTGGCCGGCGTAGTGCTGGCTTGTTATGTTTTTAGGCAACAAGATCTGGCAGGAAAAAGGTAAGCGTTTTACAATTCGCTATTCACTATTCACAGTTCGTCAAGGAGGTGTGGCATGGCCCAAAGAGTGTCCCTGGTTCAGTTCGGCGGGTTCATCACCCAGAACGTGGATCGCATCCAGGCCGTTCGCCAGGAGGTAGAAGAGCTACAGGTTGGTTTCAATAGCAAGTACGTCGAGTTCAAGGCCCGGCACGACGCCACCCTGGCCAGCCTGGTCAACCAGATCGCCGACGATCCTGAAGTGGCCGGGCCGGAGTTGGGGCGCATGATCGCCGACCGCATCGTCGAGGAGCGGGTGGGGCTGGAGACGCGTCGTCGTGACTTGCGGGAGGAGTTGGTGCCCGCCGCTCAGAAAGAAGCCGACGACCTGCTGGCGAGCGCCCAGGCCGAGGTGGAACACTATCGTAAAGTCAATCCCCAGTTCGACCAGAGCGAAGAGGAGGTCAAGGCCCGCCAGGTAGAGTTGCGGCAGCGCCTGGAAGAACTCAACCAGGAGGTGCAAAAGCTCGGACGCGGTCTGGGCTTTCTGATCAGCTTTGGCAAGATTTCCAGGCTAGATCGCGAACGGCAGCGGATCATCGGCCAGCTTCAGTGGGCCGAGCAGGAACTGAAAGAGATCCGCGACAAATGGGAAGCCAAGCGGGCAGAATTCACCGCCCACCAGGAGGAGGCCAAGGCTCACTGGCAGGAGGCCAGCATCGAACTGGCCAGACTTCAGGGCGAGTTGGAGCTTTTGGACGATGACGCGGCCCGCGAGCGCCTGGCCTTGCAACGGGCTGCGCTCCACGTGGTGGACAATCTTAAGGAACACGTCACCTGCCCCGATGGCGATTTTCAGCAGAAACTGGACGAGATGGTGGAACTCAACATCAACACAGACGACTATCACGAGGGGTTAGGCAAAGCAGCGGGACTCATCGCGCTGCTGGATGCGGTTGCTGAGGGGTTAGGCAGCATGCAAAACAGCGTCGGCGCGCTGGTGCGGGAGCAGCGGATGCACTCGGCATACCTGCCAAAGCTCAAGATAGAGATCCCGGCCGAGGCAGTGGCCTTTCAACAGCAGTGGGATGGCCTGCAGGAGATGGTCCTGGACGAGAAGACCATTTGTGAGCATCCCACGGACTTTGTGAGGGACATGGAACCGGTGATAGAGAAGCAATTAAGCGACCCGGCTATCAACCGCATGTTCGAGTCGCTGGGTGGGGCACTGACCCGGGCGACCGAGTCGCAGTGGAAGTAGTGGGGCCGATTGCAGATTGCATAATCGCGCATCGCAGATTTGGAGGTGGAGATGAATCGTACAACGTCGTATCTGGTCATTGGGGTGTCGGTGGTTTTGTTGGTAGTGGGATTGCTGTTTCTCTGCGCGGCAACGCGCAATGCAGCGCGGTTCCCTTTGGCACTGGGCTTGCTGGTGATCGGGGGAGGGCTGGCTTTTTGGGGAGGCACGTCGCTGCGGCGGACGGTTGCCCTGGATGCAGAGAACCTGAGCGACCGCATCTCGCGCCTGGCCCGGCAAAGCGCCCAGGGTGAGGTGACGCTTTCGCAAGCCGTGAGCGCGCTCAATGCGCCGGATGAGGCTGTAGAGGAGGCGCTGCGTCTCCTGGTGGAGCGGGGGCAGGCATATCCTGAGTACCGCCAAGACCGGGAGGTTTACGTCTTCCCTGGCCTGCGGGCGACCAAGATGGTCCGCCGCTGTGAATCGTGTGGCACGGAGTATAGCGTCAAAGAGCCGGTCTACACCTGTACCCGGTGTGGCGGCAAGGTGGAAGTGGTGCGCCTTTAATTCGCCTCTCCGGCTGTCAGTTCCTGGTGACGAGCCAGACCTTTCTCAATAATGCCCAGCACCTGATCAGAGTCGGGGAAAGGCTTGACGAGATAGTCGTAAGCATCGAACTTGATGGCTTTGATGGCGGTATCCAGCGAGGCATAGGCTGTCATGACGATCACCACTGCCTGTTCGTCTATCTCTTTGATGCGCCGCAACATCTCCAGGCCATCTATGCCGGGCATTTTGATGTCGGCCAGCACCAGGGCAAACTCTTCCCGGCGTATCTTCTCCAGGGCTTCAAGCCCGCTGGCGGCGGTGGACACCTCGTAGGATTCCCCTTTCAGCATGTAGGTGAGGAATTCCCTCATGCCCTCTTCGTCATCTACAACTAGGATTTTCTCTCCTGCCATGTTTCGCTCCTCATATGGCTGCCTATGACCTGGATCGTCTGGAGTCAAAAGGGGGCAAACGTGCCAGGCACTTGAGGCTTGGCACATTCCGCCTCGGCGAGTCTATTCCTGGCTCTTTTCTTTCTTGACGGCTTCGATGATCTGCTGGGCGAGATGACGTGGGACTTGCTGGTAATGCGAGAATTCGATGGAGTAGTAACCACGTCCCTGCGTCAGCGAGCGCAGATCAATGGAGTATCGTTGAATCTCGGCCAGCGGTGCCTGGGTGGTCACAATGCTGTTGCCGCGCTCCTGATCCATGCCTTGCACCTGGGCGCGGCGGGTGTTGAGATCGCCCAGCACATCGCCCATGAATTGCTCGGGCACGACGATCTTGATGTCATAGATCGGCTCCAGCAAGATCGCTCCGCCGTCCAGTACCGCCTGCTTGAACGCCTCTCGACCGGCGATCTGGAAGGCAATGTCCTTGGAGTCTACGGGGTGTTCCTTCCCGTCTACCACGGCGGCTTTTACGTCCACCACCGGGTAGCCGGCGATGACGCCCTGTTGCAGGACGCTCTTGATCCCCTTCTCGATGGAAGGTTGGAAGGAACGGGAGATGGCACCGCCGAACACTTTCCACTCGTACTCAAAACCGGCGTCGCGGGGCAGAGGTTCCAGCCGCATCTCCACTTCGGCGAACTGACCCGCGCCGCCGGTCTGTTTCTTGTGACGGTACCGGGCTGAACTGGCCTGGGTGATGGTCTCCTTGTAGGGCACCTTTGGCTCGGAGATGAGGATCTCCAGGCTAAATTTGCGCGCCATGCGGCGCACGGCGATGTCTATGTGCGCGTTGCCCATGCCGGCCAGGATCGTCTGATGGGTGGTGGGCTCGTTGTACCAGCGCATAGACGGATCTTCTTCGACAAGGCGGGTGAGCACCGTGGTCAATTTGGCCGAGTCGGCCTGGGTCTTGGGCGATACCGCCACGGCGTACAGAGGATTGGGGAACTCAATGCCGGGCAGTCGTAGGGGGTATCCCTTATCGCACAGCGTATCGCCAGTGAGGGTGTTGGAGAGCTTGGCCACGGCACCGATGTCGCCGGGGGTCAGGCTGCCCACGGGCAGTTGTTCTTTGCCCCGTATCACCAGGATGTGGCCAATGCGTTCCTCCTGAGCGCTGCGGCTATTGAGGACGCGGGTGTCGGAGTAGAGGGCGCCAGAGTAAATGCGGAAGTAACTCAACTTGCCGACAAACGGATCGGCCGTTGTTTTGAAGACGAGAGCCGCCAGGGGCGCGGCTTCGCTCGGTGCCAAAGATTCTTCCTCACCCGTGGCCGGGTTCAGCGCCGTGGCGGCACCGGCGTCCACGGGGGAAGGCGCGTAGGCAACGATAGCGTTCAGGAGCGGTTGGATGCCCAGGCTGACCGTAGCGGCTGTGCAGAACACGGGCACGATATTGCCAGCCCGAACACCTGCTTTGAGTCCGACCCGCATCTCCTCCTCGGTGAGTTCCTCTCCCTCCAGGTACTTTATGATCAACTCATCGTCCGTTTCGGCGGCAGCTTCCACCAACTTGAGCCGGTGCTCTTCTACTTGATCCGGCAGTTCGGCCGGAATCGCCGTCTCGCTGGCCTTCTGCCCCTCATAGGCCTTCAGGTCAACCAGGTCCACCACACCCCGGAAGCTGCTCTGACTCCCCAGCGGCAGTTGGAAGGGAACAAAGGTGGCGTCGAAGCTGGCCTCCAGGCTCTCCAGGGCCTGCTGGAAGTTGGCATTGTCTCGATTCATCTTGTTGATGACAACCATCCGGGGCAGCCCTGCCTCCTCGACCATATCCCACACTACCGCGGTACCTACTTCCACCCCTGCGACCGAGTCCACCAAAATGACCACGCTGTCGGAGACGCGGATGGCCTGGCGCACCTCGCCGATGAAATCGGCGTAACCGGGTGTGTCGAGCACGTTTATCTTGCATCCATCCCACTCGCAGGGGATGAGGGCTGTTCCCAGGGAAATCTTGCGTTGGATCTCCTCCTCATCAAAGTCGGCTACGGTCGTGCCTTCTTCTACTTTGCCAAACCGGTTGATGGCGCCGGTGGCAAACAGCATCGCCTCGGCCAACGACGTCTTGCCCGCACTGCCGTGGGCTAACAAACTGATGTTGCGCAGTTCTCTGCTTTTGTACGATTTCATCCTTCCTCCTCGACGTGGGGCTGGTGTCCGACGGATAACAAGCAACGAGCGGCGGATAGTTGTGGTCTCGGGCTCCAGACAACGCCCATGGCCGTCGCACGTTGCTCGTCATCTATCACCCTCGCTTTTCCTCAAGAACCCAGGTCTTCCGGTGTCTCGTCCCAATTGTAGACCATTATCAGTGGAATGTCAAAAGGTGAGTGATCTTTGACTCATTGCGTAAAGACTGTGTGGGAGCGTACGGCGCGCCCTCGTGGGGAAAGGTTTACACGCCGCATTTTGACGCTTTCGCCAGGGAGTCTCTGGTGATGAAAAGGGTGTTTCCTGACGGTCGAATCCTTCGACCCGCACGAGCCGTGGCTGGTGCCCTCTCACTACCAGAGGATGTATCTGAGAGAGAAAAGCCACGAGCAGGTAGTCTCGGCCTACGGAGACGTATCTGACCTGGACCAGGCGCTTCTTACCCGTACCCGGGCGAACTATAGCGGGGAAGTCACGATGTGCGACCGCTGGTTCGGGTACTTTATGGAGAGCCTGCGGGTGCTGGGCCTGTTGGACAACACGATAGTCATCTTTACCTCCGACCATGGTCACTCCATCGGTGATCGAGGCTTTCTGGGTAAACGTGGATACCCCTCGGCTCCGGAGGTTTTCGACATTCCGCTCATGATCCGTTTCCCGAGGGCAGAACATGCCGGCACGTCGAGCGATATGTTTGTCCAACACCACGACATCACGGCCGCTATCCTTGAGGCAGCCAACGTCAAGCCTCCCACGGGGATAGATGGAATGTCGTTCCTGGAAGATGCCCTGGCAGGCAAACCTGGCCCGCGCGATCACGTGACCGTGGGCTGGGGATCCGCGACAACAGTGGTCACGGACAGGTGGTGGTTCAACAGCAAGGTGGACGGTAGGGGAGTGCTCCTCTACGACCTGGAGTCCGGCCATCCATTTGCCAGGAATCTTGCAGATGAACATTCAGAAATCGTGAACGCTCTCTTTGCGCAAGCAAAAGATGACGCCGGAGAAAGTTTCCCAGAGTGGCTCGTCAACCTCGCCAGGAACCTGGCCGACGCCCCTGGTTGTAGCGATCTGGTGGCGCGAACATAGGCAAGTGTATTTCCGCTAGCAGAACACAATCACAACCCTTTGGGAGGGGTTGGACAAGTGCTAAGTAAGTCCACATAGGTTCTTATCACTTTTATTCGACCCGCGCCGCCGTGGAACAGACAGCGCCAGGTATCATAAACATGCGTAAAGTTTCCTAGCACCGGCTCTTCAGGCCGATGCGGCCAAGAGCAAAAGGTGCAAGAAACTTTTGTTGACCTACTTATTTAGACATGAGCCAATCGGATCCCTTTTGCTTACAAATCAGAGGAGATCACCTGACGAAGACTAAGAAGCCAAGCAATACAAAACCCAAGAGTACCAGCCCTAGCAACGTTACTGCTAACACTGCGTATCGGGCGGAAGAAATACCGTATTGTGTGCGGTAGGGATCAACATCAGCCGGTAGAAGAGCGTCTCTACCACGAGCACTGCTTGGTCGCTTGAAGCGTACTCTGCTGTCATCGAATTTCTCTAGCATTACCCAACCAGCCTGGGCTTCTTGCTCGAGCAATTCGTTTAAAACCTCTGGTTTGCGAAATGCAGCAGTGTCTGATCGAACAATCTTGAATTCCCAGTCACTCTTTAGGTCGTCCTGTGTGTATTCGGTCATGTCTTCTTCCTCCGCAAGCAGCATCTGCCGGCGTCTTTCAGCGGCGGCAGCGGCTGTCATAGCACCAGCACTATGAGCCATCTCGACATCTCCTCCTATGACTTACTCTGTTCAACAGAAGTGCAACCTACTCTTTCATCAGCCCCTCACGCCAGGCATAGACCGCCGCCTGGGTGCGATCGGAGAGGTGCAGTTTTCCCAGCAGGTTGCTAACGTGGGCCTTCACCGTCCGCTCGGTGATGACCAGCTCGGCGGCGATTTCGGCGTTGGTGCGGCCCTGGGCGACGAGCCGGAGCACCTCCATTTCGCGCGCCGTCAGCCCGGCGGCCGGGCCACGGCTCTGCGCCGGCGCGGTGACCTCGGCCATCAGCCGCCGGGCAATGCGCGGGTGCAAGATAGCCTCACCCCGACTGGCGGCATGGATGGCATGCAGCACCGCCTCGGCATCGGCGTCCTTGAGCAGGTACGAAAGAGCGCCGGCCTTGATGGCCGAGAAGACCAGTTCATCCTGGGCGAAACTGGTCAGCACGACCACCTGCGTGTGGGGGCTGATCTGGCGGATGTGGCGAGTGGCCTGCACGCCCCCTTGATCCGTAGGCTCCGTCCCCGGCTGCAGGGGCAGCACCAGGTCCATCAGCACCACGTCGGGCACGTGCTCGGCCACTCCCTCCACAGCGCTCTGGGCGTCGCCGGCCTCGCCCACGATGGCGACTTTCGGGTGGGCGCTCAGATAGAAGCGCAGCCCTTTGCGCACCACGTCGTGGTCATCCACCACAAAGACGGTGATACGCTCGGCGTCGGAGTCAGTGTGCAGCATCAGCCTACTTGAGTTTTTGTCCCTCAGACATTGAGACCGGCAGGCTGCCCAGCAAGAGGGTCGGGCTGATGCCCTCCTCGGTGATGATGATCTTGGCATTGTCGCGCAGGGCAGTCTCGGTCATCTCCATCCGCCTCAACGCCTGGGCGTTCCCCACAAAGTACTTATCTCCGGCTTCGTTGACCAGACGGATGGCCTCCGCCTTCCCCTCGGCGACCTTGATCGCCGCCTCACGCTCGCCCTCGGCACGCTGGATCGTGGCCAGTTTTTGCTGCTCGGAGGCCTCAAACTCGCCGGTGGCCAGCAGACGCATGGACCGCCGCTCCTGCTCGGCCGTCTTTTGCTTGTGCATGGCCCGTTTGATGTCCTCA
>CAYNKW010000100.1:2261-13437 GCA_964397845.1 uncultured Anaerolineae bacterium | reverse complement strand
AGCCCCATGTCACGGATGATCTTGCGCAAGAGCGGTCGGACAATAACCCGGTGACCATGATTGGGGATCACGACAACACGGCCGTCCTCGGCCTGAAAGACATTGTGACTACCCCGGCAACGCTTCCAATGAAAGCCTGCCATCTCGGCGACACGGGCCAGGTCTCGATAGACCAACAGCTTCAACCGGCTCATACAGCCACCTCAACACGCTGCAGTCCCACAAACTGCGGGAACGGTCGCGCATCTTGCGCTGTTTCCAGGTAGACCTGGATCGCCTCGCGGATGTTGGCTTCCAGTTCCACCATGTCCTGCGCCTGGGTGTAACAACCCGGTAGCTCAGCTACCTCTCCGACCAGCCAACCGCTTTCTGGATCCCGCTCGACGATGATTGTAAACTCGCAGGTCATAATATCCCCTCCTTCCGAGGTCATGAATCTACTCTGTAGCACCACTAGATGGCTGCGGCCAGCAGTTCCTTCAACAGCAGGCCGATGATTTTACCTGCGGTGTTGATCGCGCCTCTGGGCATCTTTTTCGCCCACCTCTGCAAGGTCTTGATCTCTTTGGCCGTCAGCAGGCCGTGATACCTTTGGGCGTCCAGCCATTCTTCCCAGTCCACTTTTTCACGGGTCAACACCTGGTCGCTGACCCACCAGACCAGGCGGCGGCTGGTCACCCGCCAGCGTTCGCCGCGCCAAAAGACCCAGTTACCCCAGTCGGCGTGCCAGCCGTCTTTTTTCCACAGTTCCACGAGCCCTTGCTCGGCCAGGGAGCTTAGTTCTGCTCCAAACCGCTCCAGCGAGCCAATGTCTCCCGTATGGAAACTCTGGCCTGGTACACGTCCCTGCAACTCGGCCAGACAGAGGATCGTCGCCGCCGTGCGCGCCTGGGGGTCGAGGTGCCGCCAAAAGTCGGCAAAGTGATCTTTTGTCTGCTTGTAGAACATCTGCCCGGCTTCGTAGTAGCGAGCATCGCCCTGCTTGCCAGCGACTATCGCGTCGTACAGCGCCCCAGCGGCTGCCTGGAGCAGAAAGGGGTGCCCGCCGGTCATGGCGTGCAAAAAGTCGTAGTCCCGCACCTCAAAGGCTACGCCCGTTCCGGCCAAGGCTTTCCCCAGCAAGGCGTCCACGTCATCGTCGTCAAAAGATTCAAGTCGGTTTTTAACCGATTTCCTGTGCCAGGCGTTGAATTCATTCGATGGCTTGCCAACAGCGATGAGGAGTCAAACAGGTACAGCAACGCTGGCTATCTCACTGGGATGCAACCACAGGTAATCCCGTACCTCTAAATTCATTCGGTCAAGTTCAGCCAAGGTCAAATTCCTGCTGCACTTGGGCAATGATCGCGTTCAGCAAGTCGGGGCGGATGTACAACGTAGACTGCTGGGGCACGGCGCGTAGCAGAGCCAATACCTCTTCTGGTGTACGCTGACCGCGCCGAACAGCCCGCAGTAATACGCCTAGCGTTCCATGGACACGCATACCCAGTTGTTCGGCTGCTAGCCTGGCGGATGCATCGTCGGTCAGCAGAATAGCTCCGGGATGTTGGCGCATTAGAGCCAATGCCGCCTGCTCACCAGCATCGAGAGAAAGTGCCCGGACCAGAATTTGGAATCCCACCTCATCAGGCAGCAAAGTCTCTACACAAGTGAACTCAACCACTGACTGGTCTAATGCATCAGGCCGATATCGAGCGACCTCACGCCAGACGCTATCTGGTACCAGTACAGCGCCAAGGTCGGCGAGCAGATCCAGACACTCCAACTCCTCAAGGTGAATAAGCGGGCCGGCATCACAGACCACCTGGGATACCGGTTCACTCCTTGCCATGGAGCCCCCATTCAACGTCTTGCCAGATATACTGCTCCATCAACTCTGGGCGATGGGCCTCCAGGAAGCGTCGCAGCGCGTCAACGATCAAGTCATTGACATCCTGGAACCAACCATCGCTCACCAGGGATTCCATTTGGGTGAGCAGGCGGAGTGGCAATTCTGCTTGCACTGTTTTAGTTTCTGTATTCATTGCTTCTCCCACACCATAAAATTTCTCAAGGGCCCCAAAAGTGTTGCCTTCACTTCCCCGAAAAGCGAACCATGCCCGTATTCCACATTTCAGTAGGACACTCGCGGCCCACAATGACGACGGCCGTGTTTTGACCAGTGGCAACGCGAGAAAGGAGCGAATGAATCTCCTCCTCGCGGCCCACAAAACGCTCGGCCGGCACCGGGCCGGGGTAGTTGAATGTTGGTGAAATTTTAGGCAGCGGTAACTGGCCCTCACCCTCCTGTACTATGGTTTTGCACTTTTTGCGGGAGGTGTACTGTCAACGGATTCATGGAACGAATTGAACGGATAACCATGTCTTTGGCGTGGGTTTCTCCCCCAATGCGGACCTAAATCCGTTCAATCCGGTCTCCGAATCCGTTTACAGCTTCCCTCATTGGCGATAGCCTCCCCCTCGAGTGTTGTTGAGCACTTTCCGGCCGATTGGAGTCATTTCTTGCCACGAATGACATGAATTCTCACGAATAAGGGGCTAAAAACTAGCGATAATTCGTGGCGAATTTTGCCACTGCTGGCTACCAACACTTGACAGGGGACTACCCTCTGTGCCAGGCGTCGAATTCATCCGATGGCTTGCCAACAGCGATGAGGAGTCAAACGGGTACACCAGCGCTGACTATCTCACTCGGATGCAACCACAGGTAATCCCGTACCTCTAAATTCATCCGGTCAAGTTCAGTCAGGTAGCCACTCACTGACAACCGATAATTTGCCGGGTTAGTTTCAATCCGTCGCAGGTGGGTTACCTGTCGCTGAAAATACTCAATCCGTTCCAGGGTCACCTCAAGTTCTCGATCATTCTTGATCATTCTTGATTACCTCGGCCAGGGTAGCTTGATAGATAGCAGGCGGCAGATCACCGGTGTCGTTAAAGTCTGGCCACTCTTTCATTGCGAGGGCTTTTCCTATCTTGATTGGGAGTTCTCAACTTGACTCGTTTGTGACAAAACCCGCCCTACTACCATTCCGGGGAACTACAGGCTGTTCCAGAATCCAAAAAATCAGGATCTCAGGACCCAGAACCAGAGCGGGCGCAGCGAAAGCCCACATAGTGGTCGGCGCGAAAGGGCCCGTCGTCGAGCCGATTCGCGGCGCGGACGAACCACTGATCGTGGCCCCACGAGCCGCCGCGAACAACCCGCCGCCCAACGGCCGCCAGATCCTCGCGGCCATCCTCCCTATCATAGGGATAAGATTTGTACAGGCTGCTCGCCCACTCCCAAACGTTGCCCGCCACGTCGGCCAGCCCGTAAGGACTGTCGCCGGCCGGCGAGTGGTGACCCACCGGTGTCGTGCCGCTGGGGCCACCCTCGCCAGAATTGCACTTCTGTGGATCAAACTTATCCCCCCAGGGATAGCGTCGCCCGTCGGTGCCACGGGCGGCTTTCTCCCATTCTGCTTCGGTGGGCAAGCGCACGTCTGCGCCAGCCTCTCCGCTCCGCCAGCGACAATATGCCTGGGCATCGCGCCAGCTCATGTTGACGACAGGATGGTTCTCTTTGTCCTGTGGAATGTGCTCCCTCTTCCAATGTCCGGGCTTCTTATGACCCCTAGCCTCCACAAAGCGCCGGTATTCCGCATTGGTCACCGGGGTGCGGTCTATCCAAAAACCCTTCACAAAAACCTCGTGTCGAGGCTTCTCGTCTCTATAGGCCAGCGCATCACCGTCATCGCTGCCCATCCAGAACTTGCCGTCTGGCACGTAAACCATCTCTACGCCGCCAAAGACCTGCACTTCACCGGGGGCCGGTGCCTCCGTCGTCACGGTAGAAGGTGGGAGCTCTGTGGCTTTACGGATTGTCTTCGCCTCATCCACCGCGCGGGCCAGCATGGCGGCGGCCTCTTTGTAATCCGGTCGCTCGTACACCACGTCGGCCAGGGCACGCTGGGCCAGGGCCCATTGCCCCTGCTCTATCGCCCCCAGCCCCTCGGCGTGGCGAGCTGCCAGCCGTTGCTCTCGCCGGGCCTGCCCCAGTGCTTCCTTCCAACGGGAGTCGCCGGGGTCCTGATCGGCCAGCCACTCGTAAACCTTGACGGCTTCGGCCCAATCCTCGGCCTCCGCGGCCTCCTCGCCACGCCGGGCATAGTCTTCCAGTTCTACCTTGCGTTTGCGGGCTGCCGCTTCGCGCAGCTTTTCCCGCGCCCCAGCCTGCTCGTAGGCCGCCAGGGCGGCATCATAGTCGCCGGCCTCCAGGGCCGTGTCGCCGCGTCCCACGTAAATGGCCGCCCGCCGCTCGCGGGCCACCCGCTCACGGGGCGAGATTTCCAGAACACGCTCGTAGACGGTCAGCGCCTCGTCTTCGGCGTCTTCCTTCTCCAGCAACTCGCCCCGCTGCAACAGGGTGCGCACCAGTTCGTAGCGGGCCGCCTGGGCGTCGTATTCGTAGGCCCACTCAAATTCTTCCACCGCCGCTGGCAAATCGCCCTGCTCGCGCAGGCAGGTACCCAGCAGCAGGCGGGCCTTGAGATGGTTAGGGTTGATCGCCACCGCCTGGCGCAACTGGGCCACCGCCCTTTCCAGGTTCTCCTGGCGATAAAAAGTGTGTCCTACCTGATAAAGCTGATCGGCCAAGGGGATCACACGATCCAGCTCATCTCGCACGCGGATAAGCGGCTTGTTCTTGGCCACCCAGCGGCGCATTAACTCGATGAAGAAACGGTAGCCACCGTCCACCCGGCACAGCATCTCCCAGTCCACCAGCGTGCGGGGGGCCAGTTCCAGCTCGCGGATGAGGATGCGAATGCCGTGCTGCTGCAAGATCTCGACGATCCGGTCTTCGTTCAGCACCCGTCCCTCGTCGCTGCCCTCGGCGATGGCCGAAAAGATGATCCGCTCGGCGGGGGGCAGGCCGTCCCACACCCACTCGAAGGCGTTGTTGCCCGCCTCCAGCACGCGGGGCACAATCGCGTCCACGTCAGGCACATCCACCAGCAGCACGTCCTCTACATCGCCTGTCCAGGCGCGGTTGAAGAGCAGAAAACAGGTCAGTTGGGTGAAGAAAGGATGGGCAGCGGTGAGGGTCAGGATGCGATCCACGGCGGCGGGGGTGTAGCGCAGGCTACCTTCTTCCTCGGCCAGGTGGATCAGGGCACGGGCATCGTCTTCCGCCAGTACCGATACCTTCTGATATCGAGCAGCGCGAAAGGCGGCCCGAAAGTCGGTGGACAGTTCCTCCGTCTTGCGGCCGACGACGATGACAAAACCCAGCCGCTTCTCCTGGCTCATCAACTGGCGCAGGTAGGGAAAGAAAGCCCGCGCGGCGGCTGTTTGCGGCAGTTCTTCGGCGGCGGCCACGTCCAGCACATCGAACTCGTCAAAGAGAAAAACGAGGCGCCGCGCGGCTTCGTCCTCACCCAACGCCTCGTAAACAGACGGCAAGAAGCCCTGGCGGAAATGGCAACCCTCGTCGTCAAAGCGCTCTGGTTCCGGCGGATCCAAGTCCAGTTCGAGGGCCACATTGCCGGCCAGCTCGGCCAGCAGGGTGCCCAGCGGCCGGCGGGCGCGGTCCATCAGGTCCAGGTAGACCGGCAGGAAGCCGCTGTCCGGTAGGCGGCGTCGCAGTTGTAGCAGGATCGAGGTCTTGCCGATGCGTCGCTGGCCAAAGAGCACCACCGCGTTCTGATGCGGGGAACGCAACTCGGTCTCCACCAGGCGCAGGATGTCTGCCCGGCCAAAAAAGCCTGCCGCGCCATCCAGCGCGCTACCGGCGATGTATGGATTGAGAGGCTTGTGTTGCCTTTTAGCCATCCCCCTTCCTTCTGTCTGGTGTACCCTCCGAAAGCGTGCCCTTGCCTGGGCAGAAGCAGAGTGCCTACCCCAGCCTGTATGCTCGATCTCTGTGACGCACAGCTACGATATCAACCACCATCTCGTCGTCAAATACCTGGTAGATCACTCGGTAATCCCCGACGCGAATGCGCCACAGATTCTCGTAGCCCTGGATCTTGCGACAACCCGGCGGGCGTGGATTTTGGGCCAATGCCTCTATCCTAGGAAATATACGGCAGACAACGCTGGCGCTAAGGCGCTCCAGTTCCTTTCTAGCAGATCGAGCAAATGTGATGGCGTACTCAGGCATTCAGCTTCCCTTGCTGCTTTAGTACCTGCCGAACTGATTCCAAAGGTTCGCGGGGCTCATCAACCCGCTGGCGAGCAATGAGGGCATCATAAAAATCTTCCCACAGGTCGCCGTACTGCCTCAAATCAATCAGCACAGCAGTCTTCTCACCTGCTGAATTGGTGACGAATTGAATGCCTTCTAGCATTTGCTTATCCCTTTCACCTCTGCCAAAACACCACAACGAATTCGTAAAGAAACGAATTGAGGCGGGCCGGCATCACCTCGTGCCTGGGAGCCCGAGAAAACTAGCCTGCTCAGGGAGGGTCTGCGACCCGACCGCCGGTCACAGACCGGCTGAGAGCAAGGTTATACTTTCCTATACCAGAACAAATTAGGCGACGGCCACTGGCTGGCCAGCGAACAACGCACTCGGTTCAGTTGTCGAGACGTTCCGTTGCGAGTTTCGGGCCATCGTTTCCACCGTTCTCGGCCGTTTCCCGCGCCACGTGATACGTCGGCTGCGGTGTGTAAACCGGCTCAGCGGGCTGTTCCTCTTTCTCGCTTTCTCTGACCCGCATCGCGTCAAAGAGGGCGTCCCACAGGCGTTGCCGGATGGCGCGATAGTCTTCTCCTTCCACCCAATGAATCGTGGGCGAGACGCGGAACTGGATGGGGTACGATTCGTCCACCAACTCGATCTGGCTCTCGATGTCTATCTCGAGCTCAACTATCCTCCGGCCCATGTGCCGCGCTGTCTGCCGGTCGTCGTCGGGAATCGAACGGATCAGAACCTTGGCCTCCGGGAAACGCCCGCTGCAATTCTCATACAACACCCCCCAGGGCCGCCATCCTTCACCACGATACAGCTTTTCAATGACTCGATAACGAACTTGCATCTTTACAGCACCTTTCCCCTTTGCTTGAGTTGCTCAAGCAACTGCGCGGCTCGCTCGACAGCCATGGGCAACGGCACAAAAAGAGGTTCCGGCCAGTCAGACTCGACGAGCAATTCAAAATCCCGACGGTTTGCGTTAGCCAGTACCAGCGCTCCAATATCCACCAGTTCTCCGAACACCGCTTCCAGTCGGTTCTGGAGATAGAGATACTCCTGGATCAACGCTTCCAGATGGGCATCCAGATTAGCCAAAAAGAGATCGTGGGCCGCCTGCCGATTGAACGCCAGCAAGTCCGGCTCCCGGCTCAACAGCATCTCTAGTTCCACCACTTCGTGCAGCAGCGCCGAGGTGCCGTAATAGCCACCCACGGCAATGTCACGCAGCGTTGGAGCATTCTCGCCCTGGAGCAACTGCACGTAGCGCACAACCTGGGACAGCTTCTCCTCGGTGATGCCATACCGCTCGACGACGACCGGATCGAAATCGGATAGGGCGATCACAGATAAGTGTCCTCGCCTCGCGCTTTCAGCTCATCCACGATCCTTTTTACGTCCTGCGCCCGGTCTTTGGGGCAGACCAACAGCGCGTCGCCGGTGTCCACGACGATCATGTCTTCCAGTCCGAGGGTGGCCACCAGACGATGCGGGCTGTAGACCAGCGTGCGTTTTGTGTCTATACCCAGATGACGGCCGGCGACGACGTTGCCGTCTCCATCGCCGGGCAGAATGTCCAGCAGCGTGGCCCAACCGCCCACGTCGGACCAGCCAAAGTCCACCGGAATGACGGCCACGTTTCTGGCGCCTTCCATGATGCCGTAGTCAATGGTCTGGTTCTCCACCTCAGACCAGACGCGCTCCAGGACTTTTTCCTCCTCAGGGGTGCCAATGGCGGCCTCGATCTCGATCAATCGCTGGTATAGCTCTGGCATCTGCCGGCGGAACTCGGCCATGACGTCGCCCACGCGCCAGACGAACATACCGCTGTTCCAGTAGTAGCGCCCGGTGGCCAGGAACTTGCGCGCTGTGGGCAGGTCCGGCTTTTCGGTGAAGCGCTTTACTTTATAAGCCTCCAGGCTGCCGAGATCGGCCAGCTTTTCGTCGCGCAGGATGTAGCCGTAGCCGGTAGAGGGGAAGGCAGGTTTTATGCCCAACGTGACCAGGCGGCTTTGCCGGGCCAGACGACCCGCCGCCTCCAGCGCCTCTCGAAAGGCATCCCCTCTTTCGACAAAATGATCGGCCGTAAGAACGGCCATGATAGCGTCGGAGTCTAGACGGCGCAGGTAGAGCGCCGCCAGGCCAATGCAGGGCGCGGTGCCGTGCCCCGATGGTTCGACGATGTAGTTTTGGAGAAGCAACTCGGGCACCTGTTCTCGCATCGCCGGCACATAACTGGCGCTGGCAACGACAAAGATGTGCTCCGCTTCGAAGAGCGGGGCCAGGCGGGCCACCGCCTCCTGGAACATCGTCCGCTCCGAGATCAGGTTCAACAATTGCTTGGGCGTCTGCTTTCGGCTGCGGGGCCACAGCCGTGACCCCACACCGCCGGCCATGATGAGTGCGTACACGGTGGCCTCCTTCTGTCAAGTATCTTTAACAAGAAAACCAGCCTGCTCAGGGAGGGTCTGCGACCCGACCGCCGGTCACAGACCGGCTGAGAGCAAGGTTATACTTTCCTATACCATGAAAAAAGTTCAAACCCTTCCCCCTAGTCTACAACGTATGCCGGGCCTCTTTCCCTGGCCAGCACGTAATTCATGCCACTCACCTGGCGAACCATGCCTTTCAGTTCCATCAAGGCCAACGTGCTGCTGACCTCAGAGATGGGCAAGGCCGTCCGGCGAACGATCTCGTCCACGTGCAGCGGATCGCTGGACAAAAAGCTTAGCAATCGCGATTCAGTCTCGTTCTCGGGCACTATGGCTTGTAGTTCCAGTTGTTGAACCACCATGGTCAGGTTGAGCTCTTCCAGGACGTCCTCGACGCCCAGGACCAGCTTGGCGCCCTGCTGAATGAGCCGGTTGCAGCCCTTGGAAGCACGGTTGAACATGTTGCCCGGCACAGCAAAGACGTCACGGCCCTGCTCGGCAGCATAGTCGGCCGTGATGAGTGCGCCGCTCCGCTCGCCCGCCTCGACGATGACTACGCCCAGCGAGAGCCCGCTAATGACGCGGTTGCGGGGCGGGAAATTGCTGCCTTCCGGTGGTGTACCCAGGGCGTATTCGCTGAGCACGGCCCCCTGTTCGATGACGCGCTGCATGAGGCGGCGATTTTCGGCCGGATAGACCACGTCCACGCCGCTGCCCAGCACAGCGATGGTACGCCCACCGGCTTCCAGGGCCGCCCGGTGGGCCACGCTGTCAATGCCCCGTGCCAGCCCGCTGATCACGGTTACGCCAGTGCGCGCCAGTTCGCCCGCAATGTGCCGCGCGGCTTCTTTGCCATACACCGTAGCCCGGCGAGTGCCCACCACGGCCACTGCCCACTCATCGGCCGGCGTCAACGATCCCCGCAGGTAGAGCACCGGCGGCGGATGGTAGATGTTACGCAAACGGTCAGGATAATCCGCGCCTTGCCAGGTAATGACCCTCACGCCAGCTTTTTCCAGGCGTGCCACCTCGGCATCCAGGTCCAGCTTTTCTCGCGCGGTGAGCAGGCTCTGCAAAGCCCGGCGGTCGAGACCGGCGGCGCGCAGTTCGCCAGCCGTTGCTTCCCAGGCCAAGCGCAAGTTGTGGAAACGGTCCAGCAATGCCCGGAACTTGGCCGGTCCAATGCCGCGCACCATGTTGAAACCGATCCAGTATTTGATCTCGCTCACGGCCCCCCCTCTGCATCAATCTACCAGCTACCAAACGACAAGGGTGTGTTCCAAATGAGCTGGCAGATACTGTGGCCGGAATGACATTCCGGCCAATCGGCAGATTACCAGTCAGCCCTACTCAAATGATACTATGCTCTCCATCAAAAGTCAAAACCTGTTTACATCAATCCCTCCGGCAGTTCCACCAGCATCCGCCCGGCGGCCAGGTCTATTTCCAGCACGACGCTTCTCAAAGCCGGGATGAGCACTTCCCGGCCGCTTCGATCCCGGACGACGTAAGCATCGTTGGCTGCGGTCTCTAGCACTTCCTGCACGAGGCCCAACAAATCGCCCTCCGTAGTCCACACTTCCAGCCCCACAATCTGATGAACCCAGTATTCTCCTTCCTCCAAGGGCAGTGCGTCCTCCATGGCAACCTGTACCAACAGGTCACGCAGACCCTCGGCGGCGTTGCGATCGTCGCAGCCGGCCAGCTTGAGGAGCACAACGCCCCGGTGCAACCGGGCGCCCTCCAGCCGGTAGGACACAAACTGAGGACCCACATAGACCGCTTCCAGTTGCTCGAAACGGGCGGGGTCCTCTGTCAGGATCTCGACTTTCAACTCGCCCCGCACCCCCCAGGGGCGGACGATGCGTCCCACAACCAGATAGCGGGGCTCACTTCGACGAGCAGCCATGCTGCGCGCACTCCAAACAGAAACGGGGGCACGACCCGCGCCCCCGCATCCCTATTTTTGAGAACCAGAGAAGTCAGACGATCTCCAGAGTAACGCGCTTGCCCTGGCGGGCAGCCGCTACGCGGAGAAGTGTCCGCATGGCGTTCGCCACACGTCCTCCCTTGCCAATGACTCGCCCCATGTCCTCCGGCGCTACTCGTAGCTCAAAGATGATCGAGCTAGACCCTTGGATCTGGGTGACGTCAACCTGGGAAGGATCATCCACCAACGACTTGGCGATGTACTCGATCAGTTCCTTCACGCGGTCCTCCTTTCAAGATTCGAGAAGATGTAGTTGGGCATAAGTGGATTATAGGGATGATGGTCACTCGGGAAGAGGGGGTTCTTGTCCGGAGCAGACACCAGAGAGCTGCCATCCCCTCCGGATTGGCCTGCATGGGACACATCGCTGGCTACGGCGCCTCGTCCTCCTCCTCACCCCCCATTTGCTCAAAGGCCTCATCGGCCTCGTCGGTCTAGTCAGCCTCGTCAGCGGGTTCCTCGGCTGCGGTTTCTGCTTCGGCAGCCTCGTCAGCAGGTTCCTCCGCTGTGATTTCTGCTTCAGCAGCCTCGTCAGCGGGTTCCTCGGCTGCGGTTTCTGCTTCGGCAGCCTCGTCAGC
>CAYNKW010000100.1:0-2161 GCA_964397845.1 uncultured Anaerolineae bacterium | reverse complement strand
AGGTTCCTCCGCTGTGATTTCTGCTTCAGCAGCCTCGTCAGCGGGTTCCTCCGCTGTAATTTCTGCCTCGTCCTCAAATTCGAGTGTCTCTACTTCGGCTGCTTCGGCCAAAACTTGCTCTATGCTGACCCCGGCCTTAACACGCTCGAGTTTCTCGAACGTGCCTATCTTTTTCAGCAGCCGGGCGACGGCCTCGGTGGGCTGGGCGCCTACCGAAAGCCAGTAAAGAGCACGATATTCCTTGATCTTGAAGCTGGGCGGATCAGTGCGCGGGTTATACCATCCCAATCGCTCAATGAACCGCCCGTCCCGGGGTGAGCGCGAGTCGGCTACCACCACGCGATAACTCGGTTGCTTCTTGGCGCCAACACGGCGCAATCTAATGCGAACCATATTCTCTTTATCATACTCCTTTCGAGCTGTTCGAGACGCTCTCTAATCCATTGTCAGTCGCGTTACTGCCAGTGGAGCAGCAATCCATCCGCTGCCTCACTCTTCGATCCAGGTTCCAAACGACTATTTGAACAATTGCGAAAGCAGCCCCATGCCTTTACCCCTGCCTCCGCCCAGTTGCTTCATCAATCGCCGGGTCTGGCGGAACTGCGACAACAAAGCGTTGATTTCCTGAACGGTCGTGCCACTGCCCCGGGAGATGCGCCGCTTACGGCTGGCGTTAACGATGCGCGGATTGCGCCGCTCTTCCCGCGTCATGGAATTGATGATGGCTTCAATGGTTTTCATCTGCCTGTCGGTGACTTCTGGCGCTATCCCCTTGGCCGCCTGCGAGAGGCCCGGGATCATGTCCAGCAACTGGCTCAGGGGGCCGAGTTTCTTGATCTGCTGAAGTTGCTGGAGAAAGTCTTCCAGATCAAACTCGCCCTTGACCAGCTTTTGGGCCATGCCCATCGCCTGCTCCTGATCCAGCGTGGTCTGCGCTTTCTCAATGAGGGTCAGCACATCGCCCATGCCCAGGATGCGAGAGGCCAGGCGGTCAGGATGGAATTCGTCCAGCGCGTCCGTTTTCTCGCCCACGCCCAGGTACTTGATGGGCACGCCGGTCACGGCCCGCATCGAGATGGCCGCACCGCCCCGGGCGTCGCCATCCACCTTGGTGAGAATCAACCCCGTGAGCCCCAGGCAGCCGTGGAACTCGTTGGCCACGCGTACGGCGTCTTGGCCGGTCATGGCATCGGCCACCAGCAACACCTCTTGCGGCGAGGTGCGCGCTTTGATCTCCTCCAGCTCGCGCATCATGTCATCGTCCACGTGAAGACGACCAGCCGTATCCAAGAGGACGACGGTGTACGCGGACTCGCGAGCGCGCCGGAGAGCGTTGGTGCAGATTTGCAGCGGCGGCGTCACCGTGCCCTCGCTATGCACCGGCACGTCCACTTGCTTACCCAACACCTCGAGTTGAGTGACCGCCGCCGGGCGGTACGTGTCGGCAGCTACCAGCAGCGGTCGCTGACCCGATTTGTGCAGCTTTACCGCCAGCTTGGCCGCCGTAGTCGTCTTGCCGCAGCCGTGCAGCCCTACCAGCATGATGACGCGAGGCGCCGGGCCAGAGAGATCCAGACGAGCCGGTTCGCCCAACGTGGCGATGAGCTCTTCGTTGACAATCTTGACCACCTGCTGGGCCGGGGTCAGGCTGCGCATCACCTCGTGCCCCACAGCCCGTGCTCTGACCCGCAGGGTAAAGTCTTTGACCACCTTGTAATTGACGTCGGCTTCCAGCAAGGCCAGGCGAACCTCACGCAAGGCAGCATCCACGTCTGCCTCAGAGAGCTTGCCCCGTTTGCCAAGCTTATCAAAGACCCCTTGCAGCTTTTCGGTCAGGCTTTCAAACATCGCCTCTCATCCTCCAGTGACTCTCGTGGGACTCAATTGTAGTGCAGATTGGCGTTTTCGTCAAATCAGGATTTCAGGAAACAGGGCTTTACCAATCACCGGCGACAAGGCCTGGGATGAGGTTGACGATCTGGCTGCGGCGGCCGCGACGGCCAGCGCTCTGACCAACGGCCCGGTGATGTGGCTGGAGCGGCCGGACCTGTTCAAATTTACCCTGGCTCACGACGATCTGGGCGACACCGGCGCTGGCCCTCTTTTTGTTGCTTTTCAGGCGGCCACTCGGCTGAGCCCTTCAACGAATCTATGCCGAGTG
>CAYNKW010000099.1:0-13672 GCA_964397845.1 uncultured Anaerolineae bacterium | reverse complement strand
TGAGGAGAAAGGCTCTTTTCCTGGCCTTGGTTCTGGTCACTCTGTTGACCGCCTGCGGCAGCCCAGACCGGCCTGGGCCGTCGCCGACGACCGCTGTGCCCCGGCCCGTCGAGCGGACGACGATCACCTTTGCCTGCTACGACTACGAGCTGGGCAGCTACCGGGACCTGGCCCGCCAGTTCGAGGAAACCCAGCCCGGCGTCGCCGTGCAGGTGCTGTCTATCGACGAGATTCTGGGACCGGACAGCGGTGAGTTGCCGCCAGAGGATGTCGCGCTGCAGGTAATGTCGGCCGCCGACACCGCCCGCTGGTTCGTGACTCCCCAGGAAAGCCAGCGGGGCCTCTTCCGCGACCTCTCCCCCTTCATCGAGGAGGATGTAACCTTCCAGCCCGAGGACTACTTTCCCGGCCTGCTGGAGGCCTTCCACTGGCAGGGCGGCACGTGGAGCCTGCCCGCCGGGGGAGAACTGAGCCTGCTGTTCTTCGACCAGGATGCCTTCGACGAGGCGGGCGAGCCCTATCCAGAGACGGGGAATGTCGGCGTTTTGTGTCGAAAAGATGGCCAATCTCAGGAGTGCACTTCAATGAGCCACCATGGTAGCCGCCCACGAGCGCAATGTGCTGGACAAGCTGGTGATGGGGGATTAAGAATAAGCCGACCAGATACAATGGGCTAGTGCAGACAGAACCAAAGACACCGGATTCTGGGGACAGATACAGCAAGCTAAGCACGACATGCTATGGAGCGCGCGTAGTGATTGAGATATGTAAGGTCGAACTATTCAAGATCCGTAAACAGACGTCATCATTCTGGGTATTAGTGGGCATTATTGCTGGAATCTGTGTCTGCTTTGTTGGCCAACGCTTTGTTCAGGCTCGGGAGATGACCGGGTCTGTCTTTCGGACGTGGGATATTCTACCGGATGCTTTTTATTTTTTCTTTCAATACCACGATGTGGGAGTAGTCCGCTTGCTAACCGATCTAGGTCCGATCCTCCTTGCAGCAAGTGTCTTTAGCCAAGACCATGCTACTGGTATGTTGCGGACTCTGGACAGTCATGGCCTGCACCGCGCTCGCTATTTGGCAGGCCAGGGAGTGGCAGTGCTCCTATCGCTGATACTTGCCTGGGGAGTCGGTGCCCTGGTCATGGGGATCGCAGGGGCTATCTGCACCTACGTTCTGCTAGGCGAGTTTGCCTGGGAAAGCCGATTCTGGGCTGACGGCCTGCACATGGTTATAGGTCACACCGTGCGACAGTTCGTGTCGATCAGTTTTGTGCTTCTGACAGTCGTGTTGTTTCGCCAGGCACTTGTTGGTGCCTTGGGGGGCTTGTTCTACTTTACCATCGTTGTACCGGCCGAGTCCTGGCTCTTGGAAAAAATCGGCGGTTCTCCGTTGCTTCCCTACACGCTGGCCCACGCCAACAAGGCAGTCATTGATCCGAGTGTACCAATGCCTGACCTGGAATTCGCCCGGGCTGTTTTTGCTTTGCTTTTGTCAGGCCTCTTGATTATGGCAGGGGCCATGGCGGTATTTGATAGGGCGGAGAAATTGTGATTGGGATTGAAGTAGAGACCTTGCACAATAAATGAAACAGAAAGGAGAACATAAATGATTTTTGCCTTGCGTGACATAGGGGACCTTGCGTCATTTGAATTACGCATCCCAGCGAGCCAAAACAGGCGGTTTTGAGTCCAAAATGCCTGTTATGGTAAACTGTTACGTGCTTGGAGCCTAGATTTCCCTGCTTGACTGTACATAAGTCGTGCGCGATTCAAATGACGCACTTGCCGCCCCAGAAATCATTTATGGGTGTGATTTGTGTTTCTGAACATTTCACGATATACTTTTCAAAAAAGCGGTGAAAGGATGCACAGGTGACCGAGATAGCTTTGAGAACAACCCAGTTAACCAAGCGCTTTGGCAAAACACTGGCTGTCGATCGCCTGGACCTGGAAGTGAGGCGGGGAGAGATATTTGGGTTGATCGGCCCCAATGGGGCCGGCAAAACGACCACCATCAACGTGGTGCTGGGTTTGTTGAGACCGACTTCAGGCTCAATCGAATTGCTAGGTCTGAAGGGCCACGATGGTCTGGCACGTGCTCGCCTTCGACTTGGTGCATTAGTTGAACGAGGCGGCTTTCTGCCCTATCTGGCAGGCCGCGAGAACCTGCAGGTCTTTGCCCGCACGTTTGGCATAAGGGACACGCAGCGCCTCACTGACCTGTTGGAACTGGTTGACTTGTCGCCCAAGGCCGACGCCAAGTACAAAACCTACTCGCAAGGGATGCGACGCCGCTTGGCGCTGGCCGCCAGCCTGCTGCGTGACCCGGAATTGCTGCTCCTCGACGAACCCCTCAACGGCCTCGACCCGCAGGGCATGCACGAGGTGCGCCAACTGCTGAGACGCTTGGCCGCTGCAGGCAAGACCGTGCTGCTGTCGAGCCATTGGCTGCACGACATTGAGCAGCTCTGCCAGCGCGTGGCCATCATCAACGAGGGGCGGCTGGTCAGGCAAGGAGAGTTGAGCGGGTTGCTGAAAGACAGTCGGTATATTCGGCTGCGCGTCGCCGATCTGGAACACTGCGCCACCCTGCTGCGCCAGGAGGACTGGATTGAGGGCGTAGAAATAGGGGGCGACTGGCTGATAGTCCGGGCGCCGGCGGAGCGCAGCGCCGACGTTTCGGCGGCGCTGGCCCGGCACGGCCAATATCCCATGGAACTTTGGGTTGCCGGCATTACCCTGGAAGACTTTTTTATCTCGATCACGGAGGAACAGGGCGATGATTGAGATGATTGATCTGTGCAGGGTCGAGCTGTTCAAGATCCGAAAACGAGTGTTACCCTGGGTGTTGCTTGTGGTGGCAGGAGGAGTTTTCACGCTCTTCCTATGGCTAAATCTCTATAGGTTTGTCAAAACGATGGTACAAGTCCGCCGGACAATGGGTGACCTCTCGGCAATCAAGGTGGAGTTTTTGCATAATTTCAACATTATGTACGGACAAGGAGGAGGATTACTATCCCGCGCCCTCTACTGGCCCAACAATTTATACCGCACGTTTGTTGACGCGGTGGCGATTTTCTTTGCGGCCGGCGCATTTAACCAGGATGCTAGCACAGGAATGTCGCGCATACTGATGGGACATGGCCTGCGTCGCTCTCGCTATCTGGCCGCCCAGGGAGCAGCTCTACTCGCATCGCTGGTCTTTGCCTGGTCGACGATTGCTCTCGTCATGTTGCTTCTTGCTTCTGCATATACCTATTTCCTCAAAGGCGAATTTGTCTGGCAAAGCAGCTATTGGGTTGACGTCCTGCGCATGATTGCCGGCAACTCCTTGCGGTATTTCTCGGTGGGCTGTTTTGTGCATCTGACTATTGTGCTGTCTCGCAAACCTTTGCTCGGCGTCTTGGGCGGGGTATTCTATTTCCTGCAAATTGAGCCTATCGTCCCCTGGTTGTTGGGAAAACACAACCTTCCTCAGTTAATCCCTTATACGCCCCTGCACGCCAGCAACGCATTGCTCGATCCGTCCGTAGCCATGACCGGCCTGGACCTGGTGAGAGCCCTTCTGGTTCTCTTCCTGTCGGGAGCCTTGAGCCTGGCCCTCGCCGCTGTGATATTCAACAAACGGGACCTTGCCTGAGAGGTTTTCTCCTCGTGATATTGTCTCGCAGCGTAGTAGATTTTGAGAAAAGAGGATAACCACGCATGTTACGCATCATAGCACAGCAGAGGTTGTTACTGTGGGGGAGCATCCTGGTCTGGCTGGCAACCGCCTGTGCAGGATGCTCCTCCCCGACGCCGCCCCTCGAAACGGTGACCATCACCTTTGCCTGCCTGGATCACGAGCGCGAGCATTACGAGGGCATAGCGGACGATTTCCAGGCTGCCAACCCTGATGTTCAAGTGCAGTTCGTTTCCGCCAACGAGGCTTCTGGCCTGCAGTCCCAGGGTGGTGTGATCACGTCTGACAAAGATACCAATCCCTTCGCCAACCTGGCCTCCGCCGCCGACACCTTTGTCTGGTATAGCTGGCGTGTCGCTGACGGGGTGTTCTCTATGGATTTGCAACCATTTCTGGACAATGATCCAAAGTTTCCGGTGGACGATTTCTACCCTGGCCTGCTGGAACATTTTCGCTGGCAGGGCAAGCTGTATGGCCTTCCTGCGGAAACAACACCGCTGCTTATCTTTTACGATAAGGAGATGTTCGATGAAGCTGGGGTGGCTTATCCTGAGATTGAGTGGACATGGGATGATTTTGTGTCAATGGCCTTGCAACTCACTCAGCGCCAGGGGGACACAATCCAACACTATGGATTCGTTGACTCGTACAGCTACCTCACGCTACATTCCATACTGGCCGGTGAGGACATCCGTTTGTGGGACGCGCGGGACGATCCAGCCCGTCCCCTGCTCGATGCACCCGAGGTGGCTGACGCAGTGCGGCGTTACACCGATCTGGTTTTGCTTCACAGCGCCATACCCCCTCCCGAACTTGGGTCCGGGCACGAGAACTCGGACCTGATCAACCAGGGGCGAGCGGCCATGTGGACCGAATTTGCCCCGGAAATTCCCTATTACGCCCAACGGGCCAGTGTGGGCATAGTCCCGTTTCCCACGGGAGTGGCGGCCGCCAACCCCCAGTTGCCGAAGGGCTTCTATATCAGCGCCGGCACCGCGCATCCCGACGCGGCCTGGCGGTGGCTCACCTACCTGAGCGACCATTACCAACCCTGGAGTGAGCGGATAGGCGCTCTACCGGCGCGGCGCTCCGTTGGCAAAAAACCGGGGTGGTGGAAACGCCTGTCCCCGGAAGCGCGAGACGCGGTTGATTTTGCCATTTCTCACCCTTTGCCAGACAATCCACTAAACTATCCTTGGGGACGTTTCCTGCGCGATATTTTCGAGGTAGGCACCAGCGTCGAAGAAGCATTGACGATCGCCCAGGCACAGCTATTGGCCGAGCAGGCTGAATTGGCTGCCACCCCTATTGCTTCTCCACCTCCCATCGCCACTCCTCAGCTTCCCCTTACTCCTAGGAAGGAAAACATAGTCTTTGCACCTTACCTATCCATCCAGGCCTCAACTTTGCGCTCCCTGGCTGACAGGTTCCATCAGGCTTACACGGACATCACTGTAGAGATTGCCACCGGCGTTTACTATCCCTATGAAGGCGTAGACTGTTTTGCTACCCTGGCCACATTGGCGCCTGCCCTGGTTGAAATGGGCCAGATTCGCAATCTGAGTCCTCTGGCAGAGGCCGACCCGGCTTTTGACCCTGACGACTTTTATCCCCAGGCTTTGAGGGTGTTCCAGGTTAACGGCGAGTTGCGGGGCCTGCCCTACGAATTGGATGCCCTGTTGCTTTATGCCAACACGGAGCATTTGTCTGCCGCCGGCCTCGACTTGCCGCCCGACGGCTGGACGCTGGATGAGTTTCTGACAGCCCTGGACTGCCTGGCCGATAAACTCGACGAGATGCACTATGCCTTTACCACAAGGGAAGGTATCTATGGCGACCGGCTATTCTTGCTGCAACTGCTGGGAGGACAAACCTTTACAGCCGGTCAAGACGGGCCGAGCCCCACGCTTAACGATCCCAGCGTTGTGGCTGCCCTGGGGCAGGCCGTGGCTCTGGCCAGGAATCGCCAACTCACCCCAGAAACTCCGTCGGAATCGAGCGGCTGGCCTCTGGGATCTGTGCTTGGCCCCCATCCGGCCTACGTGTCAACGGCTCAGGTAGGATTGTGGGTCGATCAGTTGAGCGATCACCTGTTTGCTCCCCCCCTCGATTTCCCCGTTGTCGTGGCGCCGCTCCTAGAAGCCACCGAGTTTCAAGCATTTGGCTACTTTATTGCCACCCAAACCGTCTATCCCGATGCCTGCTGGACCTGGATCACATTCCTCAGTCGCCAATCCGAGGCGATCTCCCTCTTGCCCGCCCACCGCTCTTTGGAGCTCAGCCCACGTCTTGGTCAAGCCGCCAGTGAGACAGAGCAGGTCACCTACCGCGCCACGCTAGCCTTGCCCGCCCGCTCGATCTTTCGTTGGCGGTTCGACTATCCCTGGTTGGCCTATATCTATCCATGGATCGAAGAAGCCTGGCAGTCGGCCATGTCTGGTGGGGAGCCGGCGATGGCCCTCGGCATTGCTCAGACCAAGGCCGAGACATACATAGATTGCCTGGGACAGCGTGCAGATTTGCAAGATGAAACCCGGTGGGAAACTTGTTTCCAGGCTGTGGAAGGGCAATGAGTCAAGCAGATGGCGGTTTGGTACCGCTCACTACCAAAACATACCATGTGAGGATGAGAATAAACAAGGATGACGCCTGACGCGAGTGAAGAACGGGGCCAATCCCTCCTCCGCTCCCCAAGAACCCTTTTCGCCAGCGCGGTCCAAATCCTGCCGCTGGTGTGGGCCTGCAGCCCGGGTCTGACCCTGATAACAGCCCTCGCCACCCTGGCGCAGAGCCTCTTGCCGGCCGCCTCGGCCTACGTGGCCAAGCTCGTCGTTGACAGCGTGGTGCAAGCCATCGGCGACCCGACCCTGGGCTTACGCAGTGTTCTGCCGGCCGTTGCCCTGGCCCTGGCCCTGGGGTTGCTGGGCACGCTGCTGGGTCGCGGCGGACAACTGGCCCAGGAACTGCTGCGCGACCTGCTGAGCAACCGCATCAACGAGACGATCATCGAACAAGCGCTCACCCTCGACCTGTCCTTCTACGAAAACCCCCGCTTCTACGACATGCTCCAGCGCGCCCAGAGGGAAGCCGGTTTCCGCCCACTGATGCTTCTCACGCAAACGCTGACCATTGCCAGTTCGAGTATCACCATACAGCATTGCCGCCGACAAGACGGCAACCCTCCCTGAGCTTCGGCTTGGGATTTGTCCAGGCCAGTGTAGAGTGAGGACAATCATGAACGGGAAGAAGAATCTTGTCTGCTTTAGAGTTGTCACCCTTGTTTGTCTGCTTCTCAACCTGCTGGCATCCTGCCAATCCTCACCGTCCACGAAGGAGAGCGTCGTCACCTCAGCCAAAGGACTGACTTCCACGGCTATGCCATCAGAGAGAGTTTTGGGCAGTGGAGAAGAGACCGTCATCACCTTTGCCTGCATGAGCTATCTACACGGACGGTATGCCGACCTGGCCGATAGATTCCACGTACAAAACCCCAACGTCACCGTCCGGGTCATCTCTGCGGATGAAGCGAGAGATGCCACGGCGGGCACCGAGTTGGCGCGCCTGGCCAAAACTGCCGACACCTTTTTGACCTCCGTCCCCCGGCGGTACCACTTGCGCCAGCAGCAGAGTGCCTTGTTGGAACTCACTCCCCTCATTCAAGAGGATCGCCAATTCAACCTCGACGACTTTTATCCGACCATGCTGGAAGGGCTGCAATTGGGGGAGGCCCTGTGGGGCTTGCCGGTCAGCGGGAACATTGACATCATCTACTACGACAAGGACGCCTTTGACGCGGCGGGACTGTCCTATCCGCAGCCCGGCTGGACCTGGGACGAGTTTGTGCAGGCAGCCGAACAACTGACGGTGCGCAATGGAGAGGAGGTCACACAGTACGGCTTCGTAGACCTGGTGGGCACGCCGCTGCTGGCATCTCTGGCTCTGCAACGCGCCGGGGCGCTGTGGGATGAGCGGGAAGCCCACCCCGTACCCCGGCTCCAAGACCCAAAGGTAGCCGAGGCACTAGAGTGGTACGTCGCGCTGGCTACGACCCACGAGGTAATGCCCAACCCGGTCAAGACAGAACACGACCGCCTACAGGTCATGGTGAAGGACAGGCAGGCAGCCATGTGGGCAGACGCCGTCGCGAGCTACGACGGCTACGGGCACGACCCACATCTCTGCGTAGGCATGGCTCCATTGCCGGAGATGGGCAAAGCGGCACATCCCATGTGGACACGCGGCTACTTTATCAGCGCCGGCACCTGGCATCCCCAGGCCAGTTGGCGCTGGGTCAAGTTTCTCTCTGAACAGCCGGTTGAGCAATACTATCTTGTTCCTGCCCGGCATTCCATGGCCTCGGCGTCGTCTTTCTGGCAGGAACTGGACGGGGGGAATCGGGCAGCACTAGAATACACCCTGACCCACACAGCCACTCCGAACGACGAGGCAGCCGAGGGGCTGGAAGTGGCCTTAAAGGCCATGCTGGAGGACGAAAAGCCAACAGGCGAAGCGTTGTCCCTGGCCCAGGAAGAGGCGGTGGCTCTGTTTCTAGAAACCTCGGCTGTCTCGTCGCTCCCGGTGACTGTAGCCACGCCTGAACCCACCCCAGAATCCTCCCAGACTCACATTACCTTCTTCCCCAAGGGAGACTGGCAGCGGGCGGTCTATGACAAATTGGCTTCACAGTTCAAAGTGGCCCATCCCGACATCGAGGTGCGCATAGGGTCACCGCCTGTATGGGAAGACGATATGACCTGGGCGAATTACCTGCAAAAGTTGAGGCAGGAAGCAGATTGCTTTTCTCAGATGATCATATCTTCCCCGCTAACGGAGGGGATATTGCAGCTAGACCCCTTTGTTGAGGCAGATAGTACGTTCTCCTTGGACGATTTTCCACCCGCTATCCTCGCGCGTTGTACCGATCAGGGCAGTCTGTGGGCTCTGCCCTACGGGAGCAATCCGCTTTTTCTGTTCTACAACCGCGATTTGTTTGCCGCAGCGGGAGTAGAAACACCGAGAGCCGACTGGACGGTCGAAGACTTTGTATCGGCGGCTCTTGCCCTGGGCAGCCCTGACGAAGCGAATGAGACAGATAGGATTTATGGCTTTCAGGCCTTTCCTAGTGACTGCCTTGAGGCGTTCCTCGCGTTTCTGTATGGTTGGTACAATACAGCCTGGATAGATGCCTCCGGCGGAACAGTCCGTCCCTTTCTAGACAGCCCACCCATGATCGAGGCGATGGAGCACTTTAGGACGCTGATTCAAGAGACTATGTATCCGCTCCCTGTTGATCTGGGCGGTGTTTTCGAGGCGGTTTGGGGAGGTCATGCAGGCAAGGTAGGCACGGGCCAGGTGGCCATGTGGGTAACCTGGTGGTTCCTCTACGACATGGCGCCGCCGCTCGATTTTGAGGTGGGCGTCGTTTCGTGGCCTCAAAAAATGAACGGTGGTTTATCCGTGAGCGGATTTTACATCTCTGCCGAAACCGAATCGCCCCAGGCCTGTTGGGAATGGATCAAGTTTCTAAGCACCACTCAACCAGAGTTGATAGACGACCTGCCGGTGCAATGGTTGGCGCTGGAAGACCCAATGCTTGAGGAGCGGATGGGAGAGGAGGCACTGGCCGCTTATCTGACTATCCTGGAGTCAGAGTCTCTGCCCCCTCGTGGCTCTTTACCCATGTGGGCCGATGCGATTCCCTACTATTGGCTCAAGGATGCCTTCCGTGAAGTCCTGGAAGAGGGCACTGACCCGTCAGCCGTGCTAGCTGAGGCGCAGGCAGAGGCTCAGGCCTGGGTGGATTGCCTCAATCAGGCGGACGACAACGAAGAACAAAAGCGGGCTTGCTATCGGGATGCCGGACTACCAGACCAGCAGGTACTGGGGGGACGAGAATAAGCCAGCATGACGCTTGACGCGAATGAAGAACAGGGCCAATCCCTCTTTCGCTCTCCAAGAACCCTTTTCGCCGGCGCGGTCCAAATCCTGCCGCTGGTGTGGGCCTGCAGCCCGGGTCTGACCCTGATAACAGCCCTCGCCACCCTGGCGCAGAGCCTCTTGCCGGCCGCCTCGGCCTACGTGGCCAAGCTCGTCGTTGACAGCGTGGTGCAAGCCATCGGCGACCCGACCCTGGGCTTACGCAGTGTTCTGCCGGCCGTTGCCCTGGCCCTGGCCCTGGGGTTGCTGGGCACGCTGCTGGGTCGCGGCGGACAACTGGCCCAGGAACTGCTGCGCGACCTGCTGAGCAACCGCATCAACGAGACGATCATCGAACAAGCGCTCACCCTCGACCTGTCCTTCTACGAAAACCCCCGCTTCTACGACATGCTCCAGCGCGCCCAGAGGGAAGCCGGTTTCCGCCCGCTGATGCTTCTCACGCAAACGCTGACCATTGCCAGTTCGAGTATCACCATCGTCTCTCTGTTGGCCCTGCTGCTGCGGTTCAACGTCGCGGTGGCGCTTGTTCTGGTGATCACCGCCTTGCCTGCCCTGTTCGTCCAGGCGCGCTACGGTCGGCAGGCGTTCCACCTGTTCAGTTGGCGGGCTCCGGAGGCACGCAGGCTGGCCTACTACAGTCGCCTGCTGACCTCAGACCAATGGGCCAAAGAGATCAAACTCTTTCACCTGGGGCGGCTGCTATTCGACCGCTACCGGGCGCTCTTTGCCCGGTTCTACCGTCAGAACCGGGGGTTGGCCGTGCGTCGCAACTTGTCTGCAGCGCTGCTCTCCCTGCTTTCTACGCTCGGCTATTACGGCTGCTACGTCTACGTCATCCGCCAGACCGTCGTGGGCGAGGTAACCCTGGGCGACCTGACGCTGTACGCCTCGGTTTTCCAACAACTTCAGGGCGCCCTCGCTAACCTGCTGAATGGGCTGTCCACCATCTACGAGAGCACCCTGTTTATCAGCAATCTCTTTGCCTTCCTGGAATTGCGCCCCTTGATCCCCCCTTCGACGGACGGTCGCCGCCCACCGGAGACATGGCAGGAGGAATTCGTCTTTCACAACGTTTCCTTCCGTTACCCAGGCACAGAGAAGGATGTGTTGCGTAATGTCAATTTGCGCCTCCGTCCTCAGGAAAAGCTCGCCCTCGTGGGGAAGAACGGCGCCGGCAAGACGACGTTGGTCAAGTTGTTGTGTCGCCTGTACGACCCGACTGACGGCTACATCACCCTGAATGGCATTGATCTGTGCGAATACGACCCCGCCAGCCTGCAACGGCGCATAGGGGTCATCTTTCAGGACTTTGCCCGCTACTACCTGACGGCGCGAGAAAACATTGGCTTTGGCCAGGTAGAGATGATGGACGATCAGTCCCGCATCGAGGCAGCAGCGAGAAAAAGCGGCGCGCACGAGGTCATCAGCGCCTTACCCGATGGTTACGACACGACACTGGGGCGCTGGTTTGACAACGGCCACCAGCTTTCCCTGGGTGAGTGGCAAAAGGTCGCCCTGGCCCGGGCCTTCATGCGCGACGCCGATTTGCTCATCCTCGACGAGCCTACAGCCAGCCTGGACGCACGCACCGAGTACGAGATCTTTCAGCAGTTCGCCGAGTTGACCCACGGCCGGGCGGCCATCCTGATCTCCCACCGGTTCAGCACCGTGCGCATGGCCGAGCGTATCATTGTCCTCGATGACGGCCACGTCATCGAAGACGGCACGCACCAGCAACTCCTCGAGCAGGGTGGGGTCTACGCCACTTTGTTCAACATGCAGGCTGAAGGGTATCGTTGACCTGTGCTCCCCTGGCAATTCCACCCAGACCCTTTCACATTTTTCAACAAGGCCATCGAAGCCAGGTGGCTTTTACAGGTATGAGATTGACTTTCCAAGGCCGCTTGGCTTCGATACACCTTTCCACGGAGTTTGTCCTGAGATGTCCTGTCGAACGGAACCTGAACTACACCATGCTTTGCAGCAGGCGGCAACAACTGATTCGCCAAGAGCAATTTGCCAGATACGCCGGTCTGCACTATAATGCGCTCTTGTGCGCCTCACAATAGCGTGCTAATCTTCACCTCAGTAACCCAAGGAGGCCCCGTGAAACTATCTGTCCTGATCCCGGTGTACGACGAAGCAGGCACCATCGCTGAGATACTGCGTCGCGTGCGGGCCGCAGACACCGGCCTGGAGCGCGAGATCGTCGTCGTGGACGATGGTTCCACCGACGGCACGCGAGAGATCCTGCAGCAGCAAGCGTCCGCCGTTGACACCATCGTGATCTATCACGAGGCGAATCAGGGCAAGGGCGCGGCCGTGCGCACGGCGTTACAACACGCCACGGGCGACATTCTGTTGGTGCAAGACGCCGATTTGGAATACGATCCTCGCGAATATTCCGACTTGCTCAAGCCGATCCTGGAAGATCGCTCGCAGGTGGTCTATGGCTCTCGCTTCCGAGGCGGGCCTCACAAAGCGATGTTCTTCTGGCACATGATGGGCAACAAGTTCCTGACGCTGGTGACCAACGTCCTGTACAATACCATCCTCAGCGACATGGAAACCTGTTACAAGGTCTTTACCCGAGAGGTGGCTGACAGGCTGCGTCTGAGATCACCCCGCTGGGGCTTTGACCCCGAGATCACGGCCCAGATCCTCAAGATGGGCTACCGCATTTACGAAGTGCCCATTTCCTACACCGGGCGCGAGTTCTACGAAGGAAAAAAGATTTCCTGGAGAAACGGGTTCGTGGTGCTGTGGATACTGCTCAAGTACCGCTTTTTCGGCTAGTCGCATATCGCGTATGGCGTATGGCGCATGGCGCATCGCGCATCGCTTGGGACAGGCTCCTGCTCTGGGCGTTGGTGATGGGGGGAGCGGTGCTGCGGTTGAGTCTCATCGCCGGGCAACGTTTCCACGGTGATGAGGCGATCTATGGCTACTGGGCGCAGTTGGTCGCCTTCAGGCAGGACCCATTGTTGCTTTCAGTGCCGCTGGACAAGCCACCGCTGTTTATCTACCTGCTGGCTGGAGTCTTTGAGCTGCTCGGCCCAACCGAGGTTGCTGCCCGCCTGATCAGTGAGGTAGCCAGCCTGGCGGCGGTGGGGCTGGTCTATGAGCTAGGCCGGCGACTCTACGGGCGACCGGTGGCCTTGCTGGCAGCGGTCGTGATGGCTCTTTCGCCATTCAACATCCTCTTTGCACCGACAGCCTTCACCGACCCGCTGATGGTGGCCCTGATCCTGACCGCGTTGAATCTGGCCGCCGCCAGCCGGTGGGGTTGGGCTGGCGTCACGGTGGGGCTGGCCGTGGCGACCAAGCAACAGGGCGTTCTGTTTGCGCCGCTGGTTGCGGCTACAGGGTGGATAGCTGCCCGGTGTGGCTTGCTGGCATCCACGCGGCAAGCCGCGACGTCCAGGTTCTGGGGTGTGGCCAGGATGGGGCTGGGCTTCCTGAGCGTGATGCTCCTGCTCACCGGCTGGGACGCGCTGCGGTGGCGGGTGCGGGCCAGCTTTTGGGAGCAAAGTGCCGTCAGCCACGGCTCTTTGCACCTGGTCAACTGGTGGAAGTTGGGCGAACGTCTGGCTGGCTGGTCGGACCTGCTGGGCTACGTCTTTGGTTCGCCAGTGCTGAACGCGATCGTGCTGCTGGGCGTGCCGCTCCTGCTGTGGCACGGCCGGCGGGCGGTGCTCGCCGCCGGGAAGGGTAGCGAAGCGTATCGAAATCAAGCAAGCGGCTTTACAGACAACTCGCTTGGTCTCGGTTTCGACAGGCTCAACCCAGCGGATACGTCGCTTCGCTCCTACCCGGCCGGCGCTGGACTTGCTCCCTCTCAGCATTCCCCCAGCTTCTATATGTGCCCCGCTCGGGCCGATTGGCTCCTGGCTAGCTTCAGCGCGCTTTTTTTCCTGGCTCACTGGCTGCTCAGTTTCAGCGTGTGGGATCGCTATCTGCTGGGTCTGGTGCCGCTTACTGCCCTGCTGCTAGCACGGGTGGTGTGGCAGGCAGCCGTCCGGGCAGGTATCAAACGGGCAGGCCTCG
>CAYNKW010000098.1:12408-13681 GCA_964397845.1 uncultured Anaerolineae bacterium | reverse complement strand
AACGTAGGATCATCAAGGTTCTCGGGCACTTGGACGAGCCTCATCTGGAGGAAATAACAAAGGCTCTCCGCACGATTTTGGGATTGTAAAGAGCTCAGGACGGCAACCAACAAGGCGTTTGAGGCTTTACGAGGAAATGCAAAGGAGAGGAACATGAAAACAGAGGCTTTCAAAGGCAAGGATTTTCTCACTCTGCTGGACTGGACCAAGGAGGAGATCGAAACCATCCTGGAGGTGGCGCTGGATGTGAAGCGGCGCTACGCCATAGGCGAGTTGCACAATAACCTGCTGCCCGCCAAATCGCTGTTCATGATTTTTTACAATCAGAGCCTTCGCACGCGCAACAGCTTTGAAGCTGGCATGACGCAGCTCGGCGGGCATGCCCATTTTTTGGAGCCCGGCAAGATCTATACCCCCGCGCTGCCCGGCAAAGAAGTGGCCTACTCCACCGAGCGCGTCTCCGACGTGGCCCGCGTCCTCAGCCGCATGGGTGACGGCATCGCCATTCGCTGCTACGGCGATCCTGTAGATTGGGTCTACGGCGGGGCCCATGAAATGATCCAGAACTTTGCTTATTGGGCTGACATCCCGGTGCTGAACATGGAATGCGACAAGTACCACCCGTTTCAAGCTCTGGCCGACGTGCTCACTATCAAGGAAAAATTTGGCACGTTCAAAGGGACCAAGTTCGTCATGAGTTGGGCCTACTCACCCAGCGTCCACAAACCGCGTGCCGTGCCCCAGAGCGCCATCATCGCCGCCACCATGATGGGCTGCGATGTGGTGCTGGCCCACCCCAAGGGGATGGAGTTGGACGACGAGGTGCTGGACGCCTGCCGGGGCTACGCCCGAATGAACGGCAGTTCTTTCGAAGTCAGCTACGACATGAAAGAGGCTTTTGAGGGGGCGCACGTTGTCTATCCCAAAGCCTGGTGCGCGGTGCCGATCTTTAAACCGCCGGTGGGCAAGGACGATCCGGAGGAGACGCAGGCCATCTTTGACGCCAACAAAAACTGGATCTGCGATGCCGATGTGATGCGCCTCACCGATCCCAATAGTATTTACATGCACTGCCTGCCCTGCGATCGGGGCTTTGAGGTGACGGATGAGGTGGTTGACAACACCGAGCGTTCCAAAGAACGCCCCTGGCTCTCAGCAGCCTATGACGAGGCGGAGAACCGGCTACATGTGCAAAAGGCAGTAATGGCCCTGACGATGCGGTGAGTTGGGAAACTGGTAGCTGGGAAATTGGGAGAGAGGTTCCAGCCTGTGG
>CAYNKW010000098.1:0-12308 GCA_964397845.1 uncultured Anaerolineae bacterium | reverse complement strand
CGGTGAGTTGGGAAACTGGTAGCTGGGAAATTGGGAGAGAGGTTCCAGCCTGTGGCTGGGACCTCTCTTTACGTTTTGCGCAGACGGCCGAGAAAATCGGCCGCCCGGCGGCAGACGAGGGAAGCGCTGATAGACTGGCTGATGGCGCGACACTCCTCTCCCAGCCGCCGCGCCTCTTTACGCCGGGGCGACCTGTCCCTACTGGGCCGACCCGCTGGACCGGGCGGTCGAGGCCGCCTGGCAGGCAGGCATCGTCGTCGTGGTGGCGGCAGGCAACAACGGGCCAGATCCAATGACTATAGCCGTGCCGGGCAACGATCCCTACGCCATCACCGTGGGCGCGTTGGACGGCAACGAGACGGCCGGCTGCCTGGGCGACGACACGCTGGCCGAGTACTCGGCTGGTTGTTTTAGCCACACTCTTTTGATTTGCCAATTCATCCGTTTCGTGCTATAATTTCTTGTCACGGCCACCTACGTTCCCACGTCGTGGCCGCCTGAATTTGAAATCTGTTGGTACGAGGATGGTAAAGATTATGTCGAGCTTGATGCAGTCAGTACAATACGTGGAGCCCAACCCCAACATCCCGCCCCTCAGAGCCGGCGATACGGTGCGCGTTCATTTGCAAATCATCGAAGGGGATCGAAAGCGAGTACAGACCTTTCAAGGCACCGTTTTGCGGGTGAAAAAGGGGGGCATCAATTCCAGCTTTACCGTGCGCCGCATTGCCTCTCACGGCATTGGCGTGGAGCGCACTTTTTTGCTCCATTCGCCGCGCCTTGAGAAGGTGGAGGTGCTGCGTCACGCTCACGTGCGGCGGGCCAGGCTCTACTACTTGCGCAAACGACGGGGCAAGGCGGCCCGCCTGCGCGAGAAACGAAGCTGATCGCTCAAACTGGTGAAGGGCGTAGGTGTTGGCCTACGCCCTTCTCTTTTCGCGCTTTTGCGCCCTCGACCAGGGGAGGCTGCCATGAGGCCCGAATCACCGCCAAATTCGCCGCGCCTGTCTATCCTCTCCGACCAGCCGGCCGACGAGGACCAACTTAACTTTGCTCCCTACGCCAAAACGCTGGCCGGCATCATCGCCGACGGAAGCGTCCAGACGCAGCTATGGAAACCTCGGCCGCTTTACCCATCCCCGGCAAGCCGGGGCGTCCGCCTTTTCATTCGTGGTGGCGAGCCACACGGAATTGGACAAGGCGAGGGCACAAAGCCAGGTCTGCACTTGTGTTACGCTGAGAATGAGGTGGAAATGAGCCAGTGGCCCGATCTCCGAGAAGAGCGAGCACTCCAGGCGCAAGGCCTGGCACACATCGCCGGACTGGACGAGGCCGGGCGGGGGGCATGGGCCGGCCCGGTGATGGCGGCGGCGGTTGTGTTGCCGTTGGATCGTCCTGACCTGACCCAGGCCCTCAGCGGCGTGCGGGATTCCAAACAATGCACGCCCCGCCAGCGCGACGAGTTGTTTGACCGTATCCGGGAGGTGGCGCTGGCGGTCGGGGTGGGCTGTGTGCCGGCCGGCGGCATTGACGAGATCGGCATCCTACCGGCCACCCGGCAGGCGATGGCTCAAGCTGTGAACCGGTTGGACGTCACCCTGGACGCACTGCTGATAGACTTCCTGCAGTTGCCCGATCTGCCGTTGCCCCAATACCCGCTGACCAAAGGGGATGCTCGCTCACTTTCCGTTGCCGCTGCCTCCATCATGGCCAAAGTGACCCGCGACCGGATGATGGTCTCCCTCGACGCCCGATACGGTGGCTATGGCTTTGCTCAACATAAGGGATACGGCACGCGCCAGCACCGGCAGGCTTTGGCCTTGCTGGGGCCTTCTCCGGTTCACCGGCTCTCCTTCGCTCCCCTGAAAAAGCTGACGGGCGAGACAGACGACACCGTCCAAGTCCTCACCTACAACTCCCTTACATCAGAATGTTTTGACCCGACCCACAAGATGTGATATAATCCTTGCCGTACAATAAAGCCGTTTTACATCGCAGAGAAGGGGGCAGGGGGTATGGCCGAGCACACCGAAAGTCCCGTGAGCAAAGTCGAGGTAGTCGAGGTGGTCGAGGTGGTCGAGGCCGACCGGGGACGACGACCGTGGGCGAAGGTCATCGCGGTCGCCGTGGCGGTGGTAGTGGTCGTTGCCCTGGGATTCGGTGGCTACGGACTCTTTGTCCATCCTGACTGGGCCGAGGTGCTCCGCGATATCTTTATCATCCTCATGGCCGTCGAGTCCCTGGCGATTGGCATATTGCTCATCGTGCTGATCGTCCAACTCATCAACCTGACCAAGTTGCTTCGAGAAGAGGTGTTACCGATTCTCAACTCGACTAACGAAACGGTGAGCACGGTCAAACAGACAACCACCTTTGTCAGTGACGTAGTTGTTTCGCCGCTGATCAAAGCGGTAAGCACCGTATCGGCAGTACAAGGGGGGTTGAGAGCCATCTTCAGGCGACGACGCCCCCATAAACGACTCAGAGGGTTAGACAAATTCGAGGCAGCAGAGACCCGGATCAAGAGAAAGGAGAGCGGAAATGGCAAGTAACAATGAAGGAGGAGCCTTTGTGGCAGGATTCATCATCGGCGGGTTGGTGGGGGCGGCCGTTGCCCTGGTGCTGGCGCCGCATTCCGGGGAGGAGACGCGGACCCAGATTCGCGAGAAAGGGATCGAATTGAAAACGCGAGCCGAGGACCTGGGCCAGCAAGCCCGGGAGCGGGCTGAGGCCATCACCGCCGACGCGAAGAGGCGGGCGGAAGAGATCATAGCCGATGCCAGGAAGCGGGCTGAGGAAGCCTGGACCGAAGGGCGCGAGGCAGCTATGAAAGCCAAAGAGGAGTGGCTGACTAAGGCCGGCCAGGAAGAGCCCAAAGAGGCAGCAGAAGCGCCGGCCGACGCTTAACACCCTTTGCGTTTTACGCTTTGTCTCGTCTCTAAAGGTGAAAATGCTTGCCACCAGGCAGCAGCAACGACCAGGAAAAAACCCAGTGGCGTCAGCCACAGCCCCCAGCCCAACCGCACTGGCTTGTTGTACACCCGGTCAATGGCCGGACGGACGGCAAAGAACTGCCACAACGGAACTGCTGTGCCCACCCCGGCGATCAGTGTGGTAAAGATCGGCGGAACCCAGCGAGGCAGACGGCCCGCCCACGTCAGCGCGGCGACGACGGCCAGAAAAGCCCCTGTGGCCAGGACTGCCTGTGGCCCCCACTCGGCGCGCAGGGCTGCGTCTCGAGAAAAGCGAAGGATAAAATCAGGCGGTGGGGCAACGATGAGGGCCAGTGTCACAGCCAGAACCGCCAACGACGCCGTGACCCACGTCGGCAGGCGGCGGCGCAACTGGCCGACGGTCAGCGCCAGGCAGAGGCCGGCCGCTGGCGCGGGCAGGTAAAACAGTTCGCGGGTCACTGGCACCGTCCCGGCGCGCACCTCCGGTAGAAACTTGACATACTCGGCCATGTCAAAGCCGGGGATCACCAGCGCGGCTGTAAAATGATCCACCCATGGCCCCCAATAGCCGGCGATGGACAGGATCAGACCGGCGAGGGTGAGAAGGAGATCGTGAAACTTGGCAAAAGCTCTCATTGTATCTACCCGCGTTCCCCCAGCAAGCCGCGTGCGGCGTTACCACCTCCTCGGCAGAACGTACTCCCCGCAACTACTACAGAGCTTCTACACTCCGCCGCACGATCTTACCAGACAATGCCTCTCTTGACAAATCCAACCATATCTGGGATTAGGGCAATGTCATTAAGTTAAGACCTGACAGGTTTCCAAAGGTGCTGTTTTGAGCCAGATTCGACCTGATCGAGGGCGCATTTACGCCAAAAAGTGGCCTGTGAAACCTGTCAGGTCTGCGATGGCCTCCTTATCTTAATGACATTGGGGATTAGGGCAATTGCATTCTCTTGGAGCAATGCTCTTCAGCTCTCGTCCTCGAGGGCGGCGCGGCGGAAATGTTGCGTCCAGAGCCAATATTCGCTGCCTGAGACGCCCCCGGGACGGGCGCTACGAGCACAGAGCATAGAATGTGATAGCCCTAAATGCGATTGCCCTACCCGGAAGGCAGCCTAACGTTGCCAAAGGGGGCAGATGTGCTATAATATGTCTATCAGAACAGATACCCACCTCATCTCAGAAATCGAACGGCAATCGTTGCCAGGCGAAAAACAAGGGACGCTCCTGGCTGCCCAGGCCAACGGCACAAAGATTGGTAAGCGTTCATCCCAAAGACCTCCGAGGTTTCCTTGGTGTGCTCATTGTGCGACTTCTGATCGGTCTCTTTTGCCAGGATACACCCCAATCTGAGGTCAAAACCTCGGAGGTCTGGACGCTTACAAATATTGTAGTACAAAGTCACTGCCCTGGCAAGTCAGGGGCGGTTTTTGTATTTTGACCAAACGAAATAAGGTGCTTCCATGTCTCTTTTCGATATCCTCAATCTGATCCCACAAGGCCTTCAGCAAGAAATTGTGGATTCCCTCGTTGATTTCGTGTCGGGGCAGGCCGAGAAATTCCTGGGCGATCAAGTCGCTGAAAAGCTCAAGAAGCTGAGGTCCGACGCGGCCTTTGTGCAGGCGTTCCAGGAAGGTTTACGACGCGCGGCCGATCGCTTTGTCCAGGAATACGAGACCGAAGACGAGGACCTGGTGGCGGCCATTGCCGCCGATGAACGTTTCTTCCAGAACGAGCAGGTTCAGAAGGCGCTGCTGGCCATCATCAAAAGACCAGGCATCTACCTTGAAGGCGAGCGCGAGACGGTGCTCCAATCCTTCGAGACCGTGCTGCCTGGGCGCAAGCACCGGGGGCGGGTGGACCGCGCCGTGACGGCCTTTCTCAAGTGCCTGGCCGAAGAGCTGTGGGCGTTGCCGGAACTACAAGGCATCTATTCCCTTCAGTTCCAGCGCATGACGGCCGAAGCGACCCGCCAGCAGGTCGAGTTGCAGAAGGCTCAACTCCAGGCCACCGTTGGTTTGAGCACCGACGTCCGCCAGGCGTTGCTGCAATTGACCGGCGCCATGGCCCAGGAGAAGCTTCTCCCCGGCCGCGAGACACCTGCTCTCCCTGCGCCGCCTCAAGTTTACCACAACCTGCCCAATCCCGACTATGGCACCTTTATTGGCCGCGAGAAAGAACTGGCCCAGGTGCATCGCATCTTGCAGCCCTATCCCCATTCGCAGCACGCGCTGGTCACCGTTGACGGCATCGGCGGCATCGGCAAGAGCGCGCTGGCGCTGGAAGTGGCCCACCACTACCTGCACAACTACGACCGCCTGCCCCCGGAGGAGCGTTTCGAGGCCATCGTATGGACCTCGGCCAAGGCGTCTGTGCTGACGGCCGACGGTATTGAGCCTCGCCGGCAAATCACCCGCACGCTGGCCGACATCTATACCACCATCGCACTGGCGCTGGAGCGCGAGGACATCACCCGCGCCCGGCCCGAGGAGCAGGACGGACTGGTGACCAGGGCGCTGACCCAACAACGCACCCTGCTCGTCGTGGACAACCTGGAGACGGTGGACGACGAGCGGGTGAACGCCTTCTTGCGCGAGTTGCCCGCCCCGACCAAGGCCATCGTCACGACTCGTCACCGGGTTGACGTGGCCTACCCGGTGCGCCTGGCAGGGATGCCCAAAGAGGACGGGCTGGCTCTCATAGCCCAAGAGTGCGCCAAGAAGGGCGTGACGCTGACCGATGCCGAAGCGCAAAGGCTGTACGACCGTACCGGTGGGGTGCCGCTGGCGATTGTGTGGAGCGTGGCCCAGATGGGGTATGGCCACGGCGTGGAAGCGGTATTGCGCCGCCTGGGCCGGCCGGGCGTGGACATCAGCCGCTTCTGTTTCGAGGGGGTAATGGAGCGCATCCGTGGCACCGACGCTCACAAGCTTGCGATGGCCCTCTCCCTGTTCGCCACCGACGCCAGCCGGGAGGCGTTGGGCTATGTGGCTGACCTGGCCGAGTTGGACCGTGATGAGGGGCTGGTGGCGCTGGAGAAACTGTCTCTGCTAAACAGACAAGCGGGTCGTTTCTCGTTGTTGCCTCTGACACGTGCCTATCTGGCGCACGAGTTGGAGCGGATGCCCGAATTTGAGCAGTCCGCTTTTGAGAGGATATTGGCGCATTACAAACAACTGGTGACACCCCCACCAGAGGTGCGGGTGGGCGTCCCGTATTGGGATGGTGTGCTCAATTACGCTAGAATTCAAAGCCTGGAACAAGAATGGGGTAATCTGTCTCATATCATTCGCCGGGCGTTGGACGAACATCACTACAGTGCAGCCCTGGATTTGTTTCTTCCCGTTGTGCACCTCCTGAATGCTTGGGGATTGTGGGATGAGCGCTTGGAGCTTTGTCGTGAAATGTGTCAAGCGGCCAATAGGTTAGGGGATTCTTCTGAGGCCTGGCTATGGATTGATGGCATTGGCTTCGTATTGTGCACACGACAACAGTTTTCGGAGTGCATTAGCGCCCTCAAGAAGGGAAGATCGTTGGCACGCCAGTTCGGCCTGACAGATGCTTTAATATTGGCCGATGTTTTTGAAGCTAGTTTGTACTCCGCAAAGGGCGATATGAGTACTGCATCACAAAGAATTGAATCTGCTCTCGGGCAGGTAAATTTGGATTCGGTAATTGAGCAGGGAAGTCGACTACAGCGACTAATCGCATCTCGGGTAGCTAGTACGGCAGGAACTCTGAGTTACTTGGAACAGGATCTTGTCCGCGCAAAAGAGTTGTACGAGTACGAGTTGAAACTGAGACAATCAACTGGAGAGGGTCTTGCTCCTGCACTCTCACGTTTAGGCCTCGTCAGTATTAAGCTAGACGACGATGTTGCGTCAATAGAAAAAATCTTTATCCAAGCAGTGGCTAGCGCCGGGCCAAAAGATATGGCATGGATCAATTATGGCTTGACTTTAGTTGCTGAAAAGAAAGGGGAATCAGTGGAAGCATGTCGTTTCGGCAGACCTGCTTTAGAGCAGTTTACCAAACTCGGGATGGAGAGCGAAGCACAGAGCGTCAAACAACTGCTCGCACGCCTGGAGGGATAACTTGCTATGCCCAAACTGACCCTACCCCAACTCAAACGCCACCTCTTCGCCGCGGCTGACATCCTGCGCGGCAAGATGGATGCCTCCGAGTTCAAGGAATACATCTTTGGCATGAAGACCTGACAGGTTTCAGAAACCTGTCAGGTCTAGGGGTCTAGGAGTCTGAGCCCAGAATGGTCAAAGAACAGCTGGCCCCAAGTGACAAGAGTCTGGCCCGAAAACGGATTCTTGTCTCCCTGTTGGTCATCACACCGCTGGGATTCGCCTTCAAACTATATGCCGGTCCCGCCCAGAACTGGGTTAACAACTATGCCGCCGGCGTGCTGTATGAGATCTTTTGGTGCCTGGCCCTGCTTTTCTTTTGGCCTGGCAGGGAATGTACGGCCAAGATTGCAATGGGCGTGCTCCTCGTCACCAGCCTTCTGGAAGTGCTACAACTGTGGCATCCCTGGATGCTGGAACAAATTCGCTCAACCTTCTTGGGGCGAGCGTTGATCGGCACCACCTTCTCCTGGTGGGATTTTCCGCACTATATCCTGGGTTGTGCGCTGGGTTGGTTTTGGATGCTCGGGATTCTGGGGTCAAATAAAAACGGTTCTTCGCGGATTCGTGGGGTAAGCCATTGAATTCAACGGTTAATATAGAAAACCTGTTAAAACAGGTGCAATGATGATTTTTAACACGTTTTAACGTGTTTCTCATAGCAGGCCGCGAATTCATTCGGGGACTGCCGTACCTCCCGCAACTCCTTGTCCGTGATGCCTCACAACCTTGCCGCTGCCTCGTCCACCTGAGCTTCGACCTCGGCCAACTGCCTGGCGACTTTGGAAGTCTGACTCGCAGCCAACCGGGGCGCCGGCCGTGACAGCGCCGTTATTCAATAGGCCATGCAAGTATCAGCCCATCTATTTCTTCAATCAAACGCATCGTCTCTTTCAGAGCCACGACGATCTTTTGGTAGTGGAAAAGGTCATCAAACGATAACTTGCGCCGCTTGCGGTCCTTGAGCCACTTGTGCAGCACCTGGTAGCCGCCGATTTGAAACTTCCACACATCCGGCTCAATCCCTTCGAAGTACTGTGTCTTGTTGATGTATACCCGGCCCCTGGGCTTGGGCTTTGCCTCGGGCTGGATCTTGCCCCGCACTTTATTGTCGAAGGTAAGCGACAACTTGTAGTTGACCGCCCGCGCCGACGAGGGGGCGGCGGGGGCCTCCTCTTCCTCCGTGACCTGCTCCACATAGCGGACTTTTTCCACCTTATCGGAGCCAGCCACAGGGAAGCCGGTGATAAGATTGTTCAGCGCCGGCGATTCCATCAGGTGCAGGGCCACCAGTTCCTCACCCCTCTCCGCCAGGGATTTGAACAGCGCCCGGTCCGAGGTGAGGGGCAGGCGGGGGAAGTCAATCTTGAGGAATTCGGCGTAGCGTTCCCGGTAGGTGGGCGAATGGAAGACGGCGTAGGCGTAGTAGAAGACGTCTTCCGGGCCGAAAGTGGTCTGGAGGTCACCTTTGCCATCGGGCACGAAGCCCAGGCTCAGTTTCTCCTTGACAGCAGTGATGAACTTGGGTGAGAGGTTGGGTTCGCGGGTGACTTCTTCGGTGGCGAAAAGCGTGCCCCCGGTGTCTTCGGGGGTAGTGTAGAGATAGAGGGGAAAGACTGTGCAACTATCTGTTATTGAGACAGCATCTTTGCCAACGAGCAGTCTCGCAACTAAGAAATGTTCATAAACCTTGGTTCGGATTCTTCGCATCGTCAAGAGTGCCACATTGTCTCGCAACATATGATGCATGACTTCCGGACGGGGACGGTCGATCACATCTCCGCAGTAGAAAATAGATCGAATGTCAAAAGGACGATAGAGACACTCGTGAAATTTGCTTTCCCACTCGCTGTCACTCTGTAGCGCTTTCCGGGCGTCAGCAAGGGTCCATCTGCCAGTATCCCTTAGCCCGAATTGCTCCTTTACCTCATTGTCGGGTAGAACTTTGTCTCGGAAGGTAGCAATCCGTGCTCGCAAGCTTTCTTCCTTGAAATCCATGACGAAGCTATCACGGTGGGTCTTGATGCCGCCAGAGTTCACAGAGGAAATATCCGGGATACTCCATCCTTTTTCGTACTCATCTAGCAAATCGAATTCCTTCGGCACAAAGAAAAAATATGGCACAGTCGGCTCAAGCTCCTGCCAATCGGTGGTACTAACATCGTTCTCCAGCAGGTAGCGGTATTTGCCCTCCCGCAGCCCCCACAGATCGGCGTATTTCACCTGGACCAGGCCCTCGCCATCCCGCTTCTTCACAAAGAGGGAAATCGCCACTCCCTGCCTGATGTCAAAGACGTTCTTGTCTGGACCGCCATCTGGCGCAGTCTCCCCTATCAAGGCGTTGCCGTGCAGATTCAGCACGTAGATTTCATCGAAGGTCTTTACTAACTCCTCTCTTATGCCCCGATGGATCAGGCCGGAGAGATAGGCATGATTGGTGATCATACCGATGACACCGTAGCCGGTGCGCTCGATGCGGTCGTGAGCGAAACGAATGAACTTGATGTAGTCGTCGGACAAGGGCTGGATGTTCTGTTCGTCACGGACGGCAGCTTTGTAGCGTTCCATCAATTGCTCAATGTGATCCCCCCTGTTGGCCGAACTGACCGAATAGGGCGGATTGCCCAGCACCACCATGATAGGCTTATCCCGCTTGACCTCCGCCGCAGCGTTGGCCTCATCGGTGATGAACCGGGCAAAGCCCAGCGTCTCGGCGCGGGTGATTGCCTCCTCCAGCGAGTTGGTCAGGTAGATGCCCAACCGCCGGTCGCCGGAAAAGTCATAGCCCGTCTCCTGGAGCAGGATGCCCAACTTTATGTGGGCCACGGCGTAGGGCGCCATCAGCAACTCGAAGCCAAAGACGCGGGGCAGGAGATGGTCTTCGACGTAATCGCTCCAGGTACCGGCTTGTCCCATCGTGACCAAAGTCTCGTGGATTTGCTGGATGACAAAATAGAGGAACGTCGCCGTGCCGGCCGCCGGGTCGAGGATGAGCGTGTCCGTGTCGGCCAGACCGAGGGGACGGTCAAAGCAGGTCTTGACGATGTGATCGAGGGAATGGACGATATAAGAAACCACCGGCTCGGGGGTATAGTAGACGCCGCGAGTCTGCCGCATCTGCGGGTCATACGCAGTCAAGAACGTCTCGTAGAAGTGGACTACCGGGTCTTCCTGGCGCGTGCGTCTTCCAAAGTCGCGCAGAATCTCCGCCATGTCCGCCCGGGCCAGCAGGCAGGCAAGATCGTCCACCAGCCAGGCAATGCGGTCATCCAGGCCCGGGCCGGCGATCTCGTTGAAAAGATCGCGCAGGAAGGGGCTGGTCCTGGGCAGGTTCCAGGCCGCCTTCTCGCGGGTAAAGTTCTGGCCGTTCGCCACACGGACGCGGGCGGCAAAGAGGCCATACGTGATCGTCTGAGCATACATGTCGGCAAACTGTGCCGGTGTGAGGAAGGGAATCAGCGTCTCGCGGAAGGCTTTCAGTTGGGCGTGCAGCATCCCCTGCCCCGCCTCCCGCCTGAAGGTCTCCTCGATGAGATCACGAATCATGCGGGCCAGGGCGGCCATGCGCCGGGCCAACTCCCTGGGCCGACCCTGGGAAGGCATCTCCTGGACGAAGAACTTCTGAAGCAGGTCGGCGACAGCCTGAGTGCCGCCTCTGGATCTCTTGACCTCCCCGTCCCCGGTCACAGTGGCCAGCCGGGCGGTCTCCCGGTGCTCGCCTTCCACGTACCAGCGGAACTCCAGGTAGTCGGTGAGGATCAGGTTATTGAGCGAAGCGCGGTAGCGGCGCACCTGCTCGGACCGCTCGGCGGCGTCCAGATTTGCGCCCACGTCCTTGGCTTCGACGTAGCCGATGGGCGTATGAGCGTGGGTGATGACGTAATCGGGTGCGCCGCACGCCACCCGCCTGGGCTCATTGATTACCGAGACTCCGTCGGCCACTGCCTCGAGGAGTTCCTGCAAGGCCGGGCGGTGGCTGTGCTCGGTCGCTGCTCCCGTCGAGAGGTTCTTCCAAAGTTTTTGCAGGTACGTCCTGAAGGGATCAGGGTTGCTCATAGGTCACTTCCACTGGCATTGATGTTTCGTACAACTTTCAATCCGTCCTTATGAAAGAGGCTTCAATTTTTTCTCTCTTCATTGTATCACAAGTTGAGATGAGGAGCAAGCCCTTTTGTCAGCGGCTATTCAGTTTTCAGTCTGGAAACAAATGCCGGGCCGCCACCTTACTCTCCGGTAAATTGTGGTTGGCGTTTCTCGAAGAAACTCTCGACGGCTTCCCGCAAGTCAGGACTGTCCAGCAATTCGAGCTGAGCGTCAATCTCCAGGTTCTGACTGTCGCGAATTGATAGATTGTAGCCTGAATTGATGATGCGTTTGGCGATCCCTACCGTGGGCGGGGGCAATTTTTGAAACTTTTTCGCCAGCGCGGCGACGGTTGTGTCGAGTTCGTCCGGCGGCACGACCTTGTGGAGTAGCCCATAAGTCTGTGCCACACGGGCATTGAAACGTTTGCCCAACAAGATCATTTCCTTCGTGGCCGCTATTCCGGCCACGCGGGTCAGGCGCTGTGTGCCCATGATGACCCCGATGCCAAGTCTGACTTCAGGCAGGCTGAAAACCGTGCGCTGGCTCGCAACGCGAAAGTCACAGCACAAGGCCAGGATCAAACCGCCGCCGATGCAAAAACCGTGCAACCTGGCAATCGTTGGCTTTTCCAACGCTTCAAACTCATCGAAACACCGTTGAAGACCCAACAGGTGTTCACGATTGGCTTGTTCTGATTGGTCAAGCCCTTCCTTGATCATGTTGGGGTCTATGCCAATCGAAAAGTGCTTGCCCCGGCCCTGAAGAATGACCACCCAAAGATTTTTTCTTGTGCTCAAATAGGCAGTGATGTCGCGCAACTCGTACAATATCTCTGCGGTCAGGCTATTCCCGGCATCTGGACGATTGAGAGTCAGCGTTGCGACATGGGCTTCTTCAGTCAAAAGCCAATGTTGATATCCGGACATCATACGCTCCATTCTACTACTAATTGCTGAATGAAGTACCATATACACGCACTGCCCGACCGAGGGCAGGGCATTGAGCGAAGCGTCGTGTATGCCGCCTTAGGTGACGTTTTTGCCAAGTCTGAATGCGAGTGCAGCCGCGGTTCTAGTGGGTCATTCAGCATGACTATAGCCATTCTGGACGAATCGAGTATAATAGC
>CAYNKW010000097.1:0-13853 GCA_964397845.1 uncultured Anaerolineae bacterium | reverse complement strand
TCAATTTTGATCGTCCGCCCACCGAAGCGCCGCCAGCAGACGGCCTCTATTGTCCTCCCAATAGTCGTCGTCCTGATCGGCCAGCGACTGGTGATGGGCGATCAGCCACACCGCCAACGAGGAGCAACCCGCTCCCTCTGCCCACCGGGCGCCGATCTCTGGATGAACGCGGTGCATGTAAAAAGCATGCCGCCAGTGGCCCGGTTCCACCTCCCGCGCCAGCCAGTCCAGCCACCGAGGTGCAAAAGCCTCGAGCAACACAATCGTCACCCGGTGCCACAACCGAATCGAGCCAACCGACTTGGCCACGTCGTGCAGCAACGCTGCGATCAGCAAGTGTGGGTGATCGTAACCGGAGGTGCGCAGCGTACGCACGACGTTGAGGCTGTGCCGCTGATCGTAGCGGGGCATCTGCCGAAAGAGAGCCATCTGTGCGGGTGTCAGCAGTGCCTCCACCTCAGCCCAGGCTGCTGGCCCCATCCCTGCCCCCAGCGCCCGGAAGAATTGCTGTGCCCGGTACATCTAGTGCTACCCGCCCAGTAAGGTGCTTGAAATCCACCACGCTGGCTCACCCAACAGCGTTCCCAGGATATTGAAAGGCAGCACCCAATCGGCCATGATGACCAACAAGAACAGTGTTGGACCATAAACCTGCAGGCGGTCTAACCACGTGATGGCATCGTAGGCCCACTTGGCCCGTACCGTGGAGAGCACGCCGCTCAGCACGCTATAGCCGTCCAGCGGCGGGATGGGCAGCATGTTGAACAGAGCCAACCCCACGTTGACAAAAACAACCCTCAGCATTAATGGGTCCAACAAGCCCGGCAATCGCACCCCCAGCCGAAACGGCGTCGCCGCCACGACCGCGATCAGTAAATTAGATAGCGGGCCAGCCACCGACGTCAGCGCCATGCCCACTCGCGGTCCATAGCGCAGGTAACGCGGGTTCACCGGCACCGGTTTCCCCCAGCCGAATCCCAATCTCGCGACAACGCTGTACAGGATCATCAGCGCGCCCAGGGGGTCAAAATGCGCTGCCGGATTCAGTGTCAGGCGGCCCAGGTGCCGCGCCGTCGGATCGCCCAGCGCGTCGGCAACCCACGCATGAGAAAACTCGTGTATCGTAATGCCGATCACCAAGGCAAAGAGGATCGACACCATATCCAGCACATTGTTACCAAACAACCCAACCTCCACTTCCAACTGCGAAGCGCACAAAAAGGCCGAGAATCGGTACCTGCTTTCCCCGCCCCGACCTCCAGTGGGCCTGTTATTATAGCATAAAAGCCCAAACTAGGCGAAACGGGCGTCCTGTGCTATAATGAAACGTGATGCGTGAAAAGCAGCGTGGCACCTGGATCACGGATCACGTTTTACTGTGGAGGATACGCCACCATGCCTGCGCCGATAAACTTCCAACTGGGCGACGTTTTGCGCCTGCGAAAACCACATCCCTGCGGCGGCTATGAATGGCAGGTCGTCCGCCTGGGAGCCGACATCGGCATCCGTTGTCTCACCTGCCAACGGCGCATTCTCATCCCCCGGCAGAAGCTGGCCAAACGAGTCAAGTCTATCACACCGGCCAGCGACCAGCCCGCGTCTGGGCCATGATGGGCTGCCGAGAAAAACTGCTCATCCTCATGTCCGACACTGGCGGCGGCCATCGCAGCGCCGCTGAGGCCATCGCTGAAGCCGCAGCCCATCTCTACGGCGATGCGATTCAGACCGAGATAGCCGATGCCTTGGTGCACCACACGCCCTTTCCCTGGAATCGAGTTGGTCGCCTGTATGCTCCGCTTGTCAGCCACACGCCCTGGCTGTGGCGGTTGCTTTGGCGGCTCACCGATAGCCCCCAACGCACGCGACAACTCTTTGCCGTCCTGCGCTCCTGGGTGGGGCCGGCGTTGCGCCGGCTGTTCCTGACCAGCCAGCCGGACGCCGTTGTTTCGGTGCATCCTGCCTTCAATCACCTGGGCCTGTGGACACTGCGGCAGGTGGGTTGGCAACTCCCCTTTGTCACCGTCGTCACCGATCTGGTGCGGGCCCACCCTTTTTGGCTCTGTCCCCAGGTGGATCTCTGCCTGACGGCCACCGAAGAAGCGCGCCAGGATGCCCTCCGCACTGGCGTGCCGGCGGAGAAGACGCAAGTCGTCGGCCTGCCGGTGAGCCTCAAGTTCTCCCAACACCAACCTGAAAAGCAGCAGGCCCGCGCCCAGTTGGGCCTGCACCCCGACCGGCCGGTTGTTTTGCTGATGGGCGGCGGCGAGGGTGTGGGACGCCTCTACGAGGTTGCCAGGGCAATCGCTGGGGCATGTCTCCCGGCGCAGATGGTCGTCGTCGTCGGGCGGAATGAAAAGCTGCGGTGCCGGCTGGAGGCCATCGCCTGGGAGATTCCCAGCCGCATCACAGGCTTTGTGGCCAACGTGCCACAGTGGATGGCCGCCGCCGATGTACTGGTCACTAAGGCCGGTCCGGGCGCTCTCAGCGAGGCATTTATCGCCGGGTTGCCCCTCGTCCTCAGCGGCGCAATCCCGGGCCAGGAAACGCCCAACATAGGCTACGTGGTCTCGCATGGCGCGGGCGTCGCCGAGACAGACCCGCTGGGAATTGCTGTGTGGCTGGCGCAGCGGCTGCAACCGGGCGACGAGACGCTGGCCCATATGGCCGCCGCTGCCCGTCACCTGGCCCGCCCGGACGCCGCCCTCCAGGTCGCCCGGCAAGTCACAGCCTTGCTGCCAGGCTGTCTCCAAGAAAAATGAGTGGATGGCCCTGCCCGCATTCTCCATTCTCCATTCTACATTCTACATTCTCCACCCTGTCCCTTGCGCCTCCTCTCCAGTTGTGGTATAGTAGGGCTGAGATCGCCGGAGCAACCGGCGGGCTACGAAAGCCGTATGAAGTAACATGAATGCCTTGCAAGTACGCTGGCGACAAATCTATCAGAAACTGGACCAACACACAGGGGGACTGCTCCGCATCATCCAGCGCACCATCGTCTCCTTTGGACAAGACGACGGCCCTGCCCTGGCAGCCGCTATTGCCTACCGTGCGCTCTTTTCGTTCTTCCCATTAGTTCTTCTCCTGCTGGCTGTCAGCAGCAGCTTGCTGGTCAACTCGACCGAGGAGCAGGTGGTGATCTTTGTCGAGAGCTTCTTGCCCACTGCTGGCGACCTGGTGCGAGGCAACGTGGACGCCGTTTTGCGCAGCCGAGTCGCCGTCGTAGTATTGGCTGCACTGGGGCTTCTCTGGTCTGCTTCCAGCGTATTCGCCATTGTGGACCGCGCGGTGAATCGTGTATGGGGCGCGACAGCGCGTCGCCCGTTCTGGCAACAGCAAGCACTGGCGCTGTCCATCGTGATCGGCATTGGGCTGCTCTTCCTCATCTCTACCCTGACGACGACCATCTACAACCTGTTGAAGGACATCCACCTGCCCTGGCTGGGTATTGAGCCATTCAACAGCCATCTGGGGCAGCGCCTGTTACCTCTTCTGGGGCCGATGCTGCTGGATTACATTGTGTTCCTGATGCTTTACCGTCTCCTACCGGTCGCCCGCGTCTGCTGGCGAGAGGCACTGCCCGGCGCATTGGTCGCCGGCACGGCCTGGCAAATCGCCAAAGCTGGCTTCAACCTCTATGTGAGACACTTTGACCCTTACGAACTGGTATACGGCTCGGTGACAGCTATCATTGTCTTTTTGATGTTTACCTACATTGCCGCCGTCATCCTGGTGATGGGCGCCGAGTTTGCCGCCGCCTGGACTCAGACCCGTCGCGAAAGGAACCAATCAACCGTGCGAAACGATCAAGACCTCGCTCGCTGGATCGCTGAGAACGGTGTGGCCGCCGAGGTGGTTTACCTGCCGGTGGGGACGCCCACGGTACAGGCTGCTGCCATTGCGGCGAGTGTGCCGCCGGAGGCGATCCTTAAATCGCTGGTCTTTCTGGCCGACGGCCGGCCCCACCTGGTCATTGCCAACGGTCTGACCAAAGTAGATCGCGGCAAACTGAGCGCCCATTGGGGCCTGGGCAAAAGGCGGGTCAAGCTGGCCTCGGCTGAAAAGGTGCTGGAACTGACCGGCTATCCGGTTGGGGCGGTGCCACCCTTTGGACACCGTGCCCCACTGCCGACTCTCATGGAGCCCGCCGTACTGGAGCAGCCGATGGTCTATGCTGGCGGTGGCGGTATCCAGGCGCTGGTGCGCCTGACTCCTCAGGAGCTTTGCCACGTGGTCCAACCGGAGATCGTCGCTGTGGCCTCCGCCACCGGAGGGAAAGACCTGTGAGCGGATTCTGGCTGGCGGTGGCCCTGACCGTCATGTTCATTGGTCTGCTGGGCGTGCTGCTGCCCTTGATCCCCGGCGTGGGCCTGATCTGGATCACAGCCCTGATTTACGCCATCGCTGAGGGCTTTCAAAACGTAGACCCGATCACAATGGTCGTCCTCAGTCTCATCGCCATCCCCGGCATCACCGCCGACATCTGGGTGAGCAGCCTGGGGGCCAAAGTAGGCGGTGCATCCTTTTGGTCCATCGTAGCCAGCCTGCTGGGGGGCGTCTTCGGCTTTTTCCTCTTTAACCTGCCGGGGGCTCTCATCGGATCGTTGGTGGGCCTAGTCGTCGTGGAACTGTTTCGCGCCAAAGACTGGCGACAGGCTCTTAAGGCCAGCGGCGGCTGGGTCGTTGGCCGGCTGGTCTCGACGGCCGTGCAACTCGTCGTCGGAGTTATCATGATCGCCATTTTCTGGTGGCAGGCAAAGTAGCACAAGTCAAAATCATCTCTGTCAGCCGCAAGACGTTTTGTTTGGTGGTCTCTCCCCCTTCCGCTGCTGGTCCGACGCACGACGGGCACCCACTCCGGCAGGCGCAGTCAACGACTACTTCTCTGGCCGCGGCCAGCAGCGCGTCGTGCAACTCGAACAGGCGCTCGCTGAAGCCGATGCCGCCCGGCACGTTGTCGTAGATGCAGACCGTGGGCGCCTGGGTGAAGCGCCAGCGCACCTCGCTGAAGACGCCAATGTCTCGGGGATCGCACATCAGATACAGTGGCGCAACGTGCCGCAACACGTAGGCCAACCCGGCCAGCGCGCTCCGCACCCGCTGCCTCGCTTCGGCTCGCCGGTGACACGCCGGGCAGAGGGTGATCAGGTTCTCCAGGCGGTTGGCCTCGAGGTAGCGGGTGTTCTGCCCCGGCATGTAGCCAAACTCCCGAAACGGTCGCAGGTGATGGACGTCGTGCTGCCGGCCGGGCCGTTCTGGTGCGCTACAATGCTGGCAGCAAAAGTTGTCCCGCTGCCGGGCCTTGTCGCGCTGTTCGGCCCAGTTTGGACCCCGGTCGCCGGTGTCGAACCGCAGCAGCCCCTCGCTTTCCAACTGCCCCACTACCGCCTCCGTCAGGCTGAACCAGTAGCCGGTGGTCTCTATTGTCTGCTCCGGCAAGTCAATCTCGTCTCGACCCAGCGTTTCGTGGGTGTAGAGTTTGACTTTTTTAAAGCCGGTGGCTTTGGTGATCACCTGCACTTCGCCGTAGGCCTTGCGCGTTGTCCCGGCAGCCGCCTCCTCAAACACTTCAATGACCTGCACGTCGGTGGATGTGCTGGCAATGGTGTAATAGTCCACACCCACCGGGCGGACCTCAGCCAGCCGGCCTTCCCAGTCGAGCCGTTCTACCTGATATTGCTGCCCCTCGTGAATGTAGATCGCCTCCCCGTGAATGAGGGTCGGCGCGCTGTAAAAATCTACCTGGCCGATGGCGCGCGCCTCACCGTACTCGTCGTGGGTCACGACGACAAAGTTGTCCGCTGTGCCGGTGCGCAGGCTCACCTCGGCGGCGGGGTAGCCTTCGCTCATCCAGTGCCAGCTCTGGCCCGCCTTGACCAGCATGCCCTCTTCTTCCAGGAAGGTCAGCAGCGCGTCAGCGTCGGCAAAGCGGCCAAAGCCTTTTTCTTCGACGAAGGGCAGCTCGAAAACAGCGCAACGCAGGTGATTGAGGAGAACGACCAGGTTGTCGGGATTGATCAGCGCGTGCTCCGGTGAACGCTCGAAGAAGAAGCGAGGGTGAGTGACGATGTACTGATCCAGTGGCGAGCCGCCAGCCACGAGCACTGCCGCTGACACGTCAGTCGTGCGACCGGCGCGGCCGGCCTGCTGCCAGGTACTGGCAATCGTGCCGGGGTAGCCCGTCATCACACAGGCGGAAAGCTGGCCGATGTCCATGCCGAGTTCCAGGGCGTTGGTGGCTACCACGCCGCGCACCGCGCCGTCGCGCAGGCCCCCCTCGATGGCGCGGCGCTCGTTGGGCAGGTAGCCGCCCCGATAGCCCCTCACCGATTCTGACAGGCGGCCCTCGCCGATGATGAAATCCCGCAAGTAGGTCAACAGCACCTCGACGGTGAGCCGCGCCCGCGCAAAAACGACGGTCTGCACGTCCTCTGCCAGGAAGCGACGGGCCACGGCCTGTGCCTCCAGCACGGCACTGCGCCGGATGCCCAGTTGTGGGTCCACTACCGGCGGGTTGTAAAAGATGAAGTACTTTTCCCCGGCGGGCGCGCCGTTGTCTTCCACCAGCGTCATTGGGGCCTCGATAAGCCGCTCCGCGTGCTCGGCAGGGTTGGCAATCGTAGCCGAGGTGCAGAGGAATTGCAGCCGCGAACCGTAGAAGGCACAGACGCGCGACAGCCGCCGCAGGACGTTGGCCACGTGGCTGCCAAAGACGCCACGATAGGCGTGAATCTCGTCAATTACGACGTAGCGCAGGTTCTCGAAGGTCTCTGTCCACCGCGTGTGGTGGGGCAAGATGCCGGTGTGCAGCATATCCGGGTTGGTGACGATGATTCGGGCGTCACGGCGAACCAGCGGACGGTGGGTGGTTGGCGTGTCGCCGTCGTAGGTGTGAGCGAGGATACGAGCCTTCAGCGCGGCGATGAATTCACCCAACTCGTGAAGCTGGTCCTGGGCCAGGGCTTTGGTGGGAAAGAGGTACAGCGCGCGGGCGTTGGGGTTGTCGAGGAGGGCATGCAGGGCTGGCAGGTTGTAGCACAGGGTCTTGCCGGAGGCCGTGGGCGTGACGACGACGACGCTCTCGCCGCGCAGCGCGGCCTCCACAGCCTGGGCCTGATGGGTGTAAAGCCGCTCGATGCCCCGTGCGCGGAGGGCAGCGATCAGGCGCGCGTCCAACCCCGGCGGAAAATCGGCGTAGCAGGCGCGCCGCGCCGGCAGCCGCTGCCAGGCGGTGACGTTGCGCGTGAATTGGGAGTCAAGACGGAGATGGCGAAGGAGTTGACGCAAGTCCATTAATGACATAACCGGTTGCAGAGACTATCGGCCTCGACGTAACCCTAGCCAGTTCCTCAGGCGTCAAGATCCAAGTGGCAAATCGCCTGTTTGCTGAACGGGCCTGTTAAAATCATCCTGGGGACAGCCAGTCTCTGAGAAGTTACGGAGATGGGTCAGATTCTATTACCACCGGTTGTAGCGAACCCTGGCAGCGTCATACCGATTGGCTGGCGGCTTTGTCTCTGCGGGATAGCCAATGGAAATCAGGGCCAGAGGGAAAATGTGCTCTGGCAGGCCAAGCAGTTGTCGGAGCCCGACAACTCGCTCTTCTACGGGGTAAACGCCCAGCCAGACGGCGCCTAACCCTTTGGCGTGAGCGGCGATGAGAATGTTCTCCGTGGCCGCCGAGCAGTCTTGAACCCACCCCCCCTTGCGCGCTGCCAACCGTTCATCGCCACAAACCAAAATGGCCACGGGTGCCTCTTTGAGCATCTTGGAGTAGGGGTGAAACCTGGGGATCTCGTCCAGAATCTGACGCTCGTTAATGACGACAAATTGCCAGGGCTGCCGGTTGCCTGAGGACGGCGCACTCATCGCCGCTTTTAGCAGTTCGGTTATGAGCTCGTCGGGTACAGGTTGTGCGGTGTATTGGCGGATACTTCTTCGAGAAAGAATGGCTTCCATAGCGTCCATGTTTTTTTCCTCCTGGTATTTGATTTTCTCCGCTAGATCTCCTGGTCACGCTGCCGAGAGCGATCCCAGATGAGCGACCAGAACCAGGCGACGGTGCCACGAATGGCGGCATAGGTGACCAGCAGGCCAAAGATCGCCACCGTGCCTCCGGCTCCATAGCAAAAGGCCTTGCCGAGGTTGCTGGCATTGACCTCCACTTTGGGGAGTGGATTCTCGTCCTCAGGCGTCGCGGTAGCACGGATGGGAGTGGGCGAAGGATGCGGCGTCAAAGTGGGCGGCTGCACAATCTCTGGTGTGGGAGTTGGTAGTAGCGGTGTGGGTGTGTTCTCTGGCGTGGGTGTGGCCTCTAGCGTGGGCGTCTCGGTTGGTTTGGTGTTGGCCACGCTGATGTTGTGCACCGTGTACTCGACATAATTTCCATCGCGCCGCACTACGCGCAGGCGTAAAGCGTAGACGCCGTCCGCGATAAAGTTGGTGTTCCACGTTTCCAGAAGGCCATCCACTACGATCGTTTCGTGCACCGTGCCGATAAAGACCCAATTGTCGGTGGGGTTGGGCTCCGGTGCGTAATAGACTTCGTATTTCCAAAACTCCGCGTGTGTGGCTGTGCCGATGATGGAAACAACGCCGCGCACCACCGCGCCATCGCGAGGTGAGCTGATGATGACTTGCTCTTGACTCGGAGGTGCGGCGAGCAGAGAGGGAATAAAAGGTTGGAAGGTGATAGTCCCCAACAGAAACAGCACAAAGAGCAACTTGCGGGTCATGTAGACTCCTTTACCCTTGGAATGACGAGCCTAAGTTTATCACAAAAGCGATAGAATGACAAGGGCGCGCGTGGGGGATTGACAAAACTTGGAGAGCGATGTACAATCAAGTTGCGAACGAATTGCTAGTTGCGGATGTGCTAAAATGAAAAGAACTTGTGTGGACTTGTTCGGTCCAGGTGGATTCGTGGAGGGAGGTAGAAGCCATGATCAAGCTCACGCCACGACAGCGGGCGTTTTTGGATAAACTGCGCGATTTGTATCGTGAGCGGCGCAGGCCGGTTCACTATTCTACGATAGCAGAGCGATTGGGCGTCAGCAAGTTCTCGGCTTATGACATGCTACGCGTGCTGGTGCAGAAGGGCGTGGCGGGTTCGGAGTATCTGTTGTCAGCCGGGCGGCGCGGGCCAGGTCGTTCCCGGGTTGTTTTCTACCCTACGGTTTCCAATAGCCGGGAAGACCAGGCTACCGAGAGCGATGAGGACTGGTTGCGGTTCAAGCAGCGGTTGTTGAAGGAGTTGCGGGAAGCCCGCGACGTTGACTACCGGGAAAAGTTAGCAGACTTTCTTTCTCATTTGCCCAACCTGCGCGCGCCGTTGGAGTATTGCGCCGAGATGATTGTTGCACTGCTTATGAATCTTGACTTGCTCAAAGAAAGGGTGTCGGAACGTAACCCCTTGCGTTCCTTGGGCAGCCTGCTCACGGCAGGTGAGACCGGCCTGGGAACGTTGGCTGGACTGAGCTTAGGTTCCATGCTGATGGCCGTGGGTGAGTCGTCTCTGACCAACCGACTGTTGACCTCGATACACCGCTACCAGGATCACTTGTCGCAGTTGAGTGAGGAGAACAAGCACCGGTTGACCGATTTCCTGCAGGAGGCGCTGGCTGTCTTTCAGCGCGCCGAGGCGCAGGCAGATGTTCTTTCGCCGCCATAAAAGTTGAGCGGATGGCGCGTCACTTTTCCTGCTCTACGGTGTTGTAGAGAATGGAATGGGCCGGTTGGCTCCAGCCTTGGACAGCCTGAACCGGTTTTATTGTCTGCAGTATTTTGGTTTTTTGGGAGAGCTCACAAGGAGGGAGAGTCATGATCAAGGTTGTCACAGATTCCACAGCTTATTTGCCTCAGGATCTCATTGAACAGCACGACATTCGTGTCGTACCACTCAATGTCTTGTTTGGGCCGAAAAGCTACCACGAGGGTATTGACCTCGACTACGAACGGTTCTACCACATGCTGGCCGAGGCGGATGAGCTGCCTACGACCTCGCAGCCGGCGGTCGGCGACTTTTTGGCCGTTTATTCGGAATTGGTGGAAGCGGGACACGAGGTGATCTCGATCCACATCTCCAGCGGGATCAGTGGCACAGTGGACTCGGCGTTGGCGACGCGGGAAATGCTGCCGCAGCCAGATCGCGTCAGCGTGGTGGACTCACTATCTGCCTCTATGGGGTTGGAGTTGCTGGTGCGGGCGATGCTGGATGCCATTGAGGCTGGCCAGTCACGCGGTGAAATCGTCGCTTTGCTGGAGCAATTGAGCCAGCAGTTGCGCATCTACTTTGTAGTGGACACTTTGGAATACCTCCACAAGGGAGGGCGGATCGGTGGCGCGTCGGCCTTGCTGGGAACCGTGCTTCAAATTAAACCCATTCTGCTTCTAAAAGACGGCAAAATTGGGCCCTGGGGTAAGGTGCGCAGCAAGCGCAAAGCGGCGGCCAAGCTGCTGGACATCGTCGAGGAAAGGGTGGGGGATCAACCTATCGGCAAGATTGGCGTGACCCACGCGCTGGTGCCGGATGAGGCTGAGGCGTTAGTCAAGAAACTGAAGCAGCGCCTGGGTTGCACCGAGTGTTACGTGAGTCAGATTGGGCCTGTCATTGGCACGCATACGGGGCCGGGCGTTCTCGGCGTCGGGGTCTATACCGTAAATTGACTTGGCGCATAAATTGACCATCTGTTACATCTCTGCTATACTTGGGCCACGGTGGCGACTGGCTATTTGGTCAGTTGGGTCGCAACCATTGTGGCCCTTTGGTGTTCTAGTGGGCAGAGAGTGAATGGAACACGGGGCCACGCATCCGGCAGAGGCGGTCCCGTGATAGAAGAGAATGTTGCAAACGAGCCAGAAGCTCGAGACGAATTGCTGTTGGTAGAGCAGGCCAAGAGCGATGCAGAAGCCTTTGGTTTGCTCTACGAGAGGTACGTGCAAAGGATCTACAACTACATCTACTACCGTACTGGCAGCCACCACGATGCCGAGGATTTGACGGCCAAGACGTTTCAGCGAGCAATGAAACACATTCCTCACTACGAGCAGCGGGGGGTGCCGTTCTCTGCGTGGCTTTATCGCATCGCCCACAACGTGATGGCCAATTGGCACAGGGGCCGGAGCCGACGCAAGGTGATCGCCTTGGATGAGTTGGTGCTATACCACCAACGGCATCAATCACCGGAGGGGCTTGTGGAGCAGAACGAGGAAAAAAGAGAGTTGCTGAAGGTCATTCGTCGGTTGCCAGCGGATCGCCAACAATTGCTCGTCCTCAAGTTTGTGGAAGGCATGAGCAATGAGGGAATAGGACAGATTATGGGGCGTAGTGAGGGAGCTATTAAATCACTCTACCATCGGACTCTCCTTGCCCTGCGCAAGGAGATGACCTCTCAGTTTTAGAGGTCTCAGAAGCGGCATAGACGGTAGCTTGTGATAAAGGATATTGAGGGATTCAATGATCAAGATTGTGACTGACAGCACGGTAAACCTATCGGACGAGAGCCTGGCGCGTTATGACATTCGCAAAGTGCCGATTGCCATTCAATTTGGCCTCGAGACTTATGAGGAAGACGTGGACATAGACCACGACACGTTCTACCGCAAGATCGAGGAGATGGGCATCGTTCCCACTAGCTCTCAACCGGCAACTGGCCGATTCACCGAGGTGTACCGGGATCTCGCTGCGGCTGGGCACGAGATTCTGTCCATACACATCACATCCAAACACAGCGGCACTTACCAGTCTGCCATCCTGGCTCGCTCGCTGGTGCCGGACGCCCAGGTAGAGGTATTTGATTCGGCCTCCATCTCTCTGGGCACGGGCTACATGGTGTTAGAGGCGGCGCGGGCTGTGGAGAAAGGGTGGGGCCTGGAGCGAATACTGGTCCGCTTGCGGCAGATCCGTGAAAGGATGTATCTTTTTCTTACGCCGTCTACACTCAAATATCTTCAGATGAGCGGGCGAGTGGGCAAGTTACAGCGTGCTCTGGCCTCAGTACTCCAGTTGAAACCGATCATCAAGGTGCAGGACGGTGTGTTGGAGGCATTTGAGAACGTCCGAACCCGCTCCCGAGCATTGGATCGGCTAGTCGAGTCATTGGTGGAGGCGGTGGGACCACGCGATCCGGTCAACGTGGCTGTGGTGCACGCCCGTGCTCTGGAGGAAGGCCATAGGCTGTTGGAGCGACTCAAAGCCGCGCTCAATTGCCGCGAGACGTTGTTTGCTGAACTGGTTGCTTCGCTGGCTGTGCACGGCGGCCCGGGGGTCGTGGGCGTGTTTGCTTACAAAATTTGAATCTGAACCCTGACGCAAAGGCGGCAGTGGCAAGTGTTGTTGCCGTCAGGAGAGGAGCGTCGAGCGATGACCGATAGAGTGTTGGCGGAAGTGTTGATGGCTTACGCCGATGATTTGCAAAAAGGGGCAGTCAATCGAGAGATCTATCTGAGGCAAGTTCCAGGTCGGCGCGATGAGTTAGAGGCTCTGTTGCGCTTGACAGAGCGGATCAAGTGGGCTTTGGTGCCGGTGCGGCCTTCGCTGACGTTCGTCAAGAGTCTGGCCCGGCAACTGGCTATGGCCGACAACGGAAAAACGGTGCGGACGGCGCGAGGCTATCGGCGCGAGATTTTCATCGGGGCTGCGGCGGTTGGTTCTGTACTTTCGGCTATTGGCTTGGTCGCTTACCTGGTTCGGAGTCGGGCGCAGATAAAGACACAAGTCGCCTCCACGGGATAGCAGCAGAACCGCGTGGCAGGGAAATAGGTTGGGCACTGCCAACCTTAAAAAAAGCGGCGGTTTTACCAAATCCCTTGACAAATCGGGTAACCTATGGTAGAATAACTACGCAATCGGGTAATTGATCTCGTTCACTTGAGTGAAAAGATCCAAAAACTGAGGAGGAGAGGCAAAAGGACAACGTCACAATTAACACCGCAGGATACCTTTTGCCTTCACCGATGCATGGCGTCGGTGTTTTTGGTTTAGAAAGGCCGAGGAACGGCCAAGAGCCGATTTGACAAATCTTTTGAGACGTGATAGAATCTTGTCTGCTCCGAAAGAGACGAACCTTAACAACTGAAGAGTGACAGGAAGTGTCTTGAACGCTTTGGGTCAACCGTTGAACAAAGTTTTACGGAGAGTTTGATCCTGGCTCAGGATGAACGCTAGCGGCGTGCCTAACACATGCAAGTCGAACGAACCTTCGTTGAAGGGAAATAGCTTGCTATAGCCCTTCGATAGAAGGTTAGTGGCGAACGGGTGAGTAATACGTGGGTGACCTGCCCTGAAGAGGGGGATAACCACTGGAAACGGTGGCTAATACCCCATGAGGTCACGAGGGTTAGAGGCCTCGTGATTAAAGCTCCGGCGCTTTGGGAGGGGCTCATGGCCTATCAGCTTGTTGGTAGGGTAATGGCCTACCAAGGCTATGACGGGTAGCTGGTCTGAGAGGACGATCAGCCACACTGGCACTGAGACACGGGCCAGACTCCTACGGGAGGCAGCAGTGAGGAATATTGCCCAATGGACGAAAGTCTGAGGCAGCAACGCCGCGTGAGCGATGAAGGCCTTCGGGTTGTAAAGCTCTTTTCTGGGGGAAGAGGAAGGACGGTACCCCAGGAATAAGCCTCGGCTAACTACGTGCCAGCAGCCGCGGTAAAACGTAGGAGGCGAGCGTTATCCGGATTTACTGGGCGTAAAGCGCGTGTAGGCGGTCTGGTAAGTTGGATGTGAAATCTCCCGGCTCAACTGGGAGGGGTCATTCAATACTGCCAGACTTGAGGGCGGAAGAGGGGAGTGGAATTTCCGGTGTAGTGGTGAAATGCGTAGATATCGGGAGGAACACCAGTGGCGAAGGCGG
>CAYNKW010000096.1:10429-14114 GCA_964397845.1 uncultured Anaerolineae bacterium | reverse complement strand
ACGGCTTGATAATCCGCGCAGAACATGGTATAATGTAAACGCATTTGGAACTCGTAGTAAGGGAGTTCCAGAATTTAAATTATCCCAATCACGAATGCACAAATTTTATATTAATTATTCGTGTAATTCGTCTGCCCCTCTCTACTTCTACAGTCACTCACCTGGGTTTGTTGATCCGCATGACGTCTGGACCGATGAAGGCGGCGAACCCCGCCTGCTACGGCCCGACCATTTCACCCAGGTGAGCGGGCACAAGGTTGACTTTGAGAACGACCACCTCAAGCCCTTCATCAAGCGCTTCATCACCGAAATGCACTCAGTTCACCCGGAGGCATTCCTGTTTCTGGAAGGCGTTCCCGGCGGCGGCCATCCCCACTGGAGGGCAGATGACCCACCCAACGCAGTCAACGCGGCCCACTGGTACGACGCATTGACGCTTTTGACCAAGCATTACAATCTCGAGATGACGCTCAACTTCTTTACCCGTCAATTCGTCAGCGGGGCCGAGGCGGTGCGCCAGGCCTGTGTCGAGCAACTGGCCACCATAAAGGGGATGGCGACCGAGCAGATGGGCGGCATCCCGACGCTCATCGGCGAGTTTGGCCTTCCCTTCGACCTGGACGACTGTAGTTGCTCGTAGGGGTATAACCCTACGAGCAACTACAGTCAACCCGTCCTACTGGCTTTTGCTTGCCCCAGGGAAGTGCGGTATAATATCCTTCCCATGGCAAAGGATCAGAGGCTCAACAATCGCTGGATAGACCTTCGCCTTTGGCCGGGGCGGCCGCTGGCTGGTGGCGGGTCATTGTGGGCTGCTCTGTGCGGGCTGGTCGCCTCCGGCGGCCTAAAGCTGGACGCAAATGTGGCCCTTGCGGCGGGGTTTGCGCTCTTTCTGGCAGGGCTAATGTGGGGCACGGTGTGGCAGGCGGTGGCCGCCGCCGATTGGTTCACCCCTTTCTCTGCCAGTGCGTGGGCAACACCTGGCCCCTGGGTAACGCTGTTGCCCTATACCGGGCCAGGTTCGCCCGCCGGGCGTCTGGCTGACGGACTGGGCCGTGCGAGAGCCTGGTGGCGAGAGCGGCTCTGGCCTCGCCACGGCCCGGAGATCGTGGAACTGATCGTGGCGCTGCCGCTGTCTCTGGGTGTGGCGTTGATCGTGGGCCGCCCGGCTCTCGTGCTGACGGTGGCTGTCTGGGCGCTGGCGACGCTGGCCTTGCTGGTGGATCGCGGCGCAGGCACACCGCCGGCCGAGTTGCAGGCCATCGTCGAGGGGGGACTGGCCTGGTTACTGGGTCACGCTGTGCTGGGCGAGTTGACGTGGCCGTCGGTGGTACTGGCTGCGGCTTTTGCCCTCAGTTATGGCGCAGCGCTGGCGCTGGTCACTGACTATCACCGACCACTGGCCTGGCACAATGGCGGGCAAGGGGCAGCCATCGTCCTCATCGTCGCCGAGGGACATCCTCTCTCGGCGGTTCTCGTCACCCTACTGCTGTTGTCCCAGCTCTACCTGCAAGCCTACCTGCACCGCGACGGCGATGCCCGCTGGTATCTCCACCGCGCACAGCCCTTCGTCATGCTTGTCATGCTCCTGGCCGCTCTCGCTATCTAGTCCCAATGCTGTTTAGATAAGCGGTCGGAGTGGAGCCTTCAGGCGGAAAAACCCGGCTAAAGCCTCGACTCTGGGCTCTTGATCAAATGGTATTGCATTTAATCCGCAGTATACTCGCTTGCAGACTTGCTCACTGGCAAAACCATGCTAACCTGGCTCACCCTGGCTGCCATTCTCATACTTCTTTCCCTGTTCCTCTATTGGGCCATCGTCATCTCCGAAGGGACCTACTTTGGCGCGCGCTTTGTCGTGTGGCTCTACGACCTCAGTGCACGGCGGTACGACCGCATCAAGCAGTTTAGCGATAAGGAGGAGGACTGGTGCGCGGGGCTTCCCCTGTGGCGGACGATCCGATCTGTGCGCCACCCACTCGTGCTCGACGTGGCCACCGGCACAGCGCGACTCCCTCTGGCCCTGCTGCGCCGGCTCCACTTCGATGGCCGGATCGTTGCCCTGGACCTCTCACGCAGGATGCTGCGCCTGGCCCACGAAAAGCTGGCCCCTTTTGATGACCGCGTGACGCTCCTTCGTCAGGACGCCATGCGGCTTCCTTTTCCCGATGAGATTTTTGACGTCGTAGCCTGCTTGGAGGCGTTAGAGTTCTTACCCAGTCCGGCGCGCTCTCTCCGCGAGATGGTTCGGGTGCTGCGGCCCGGCGGTGTGTTGCTGACCACCAACCGCGTCGGGTGGGAGGCAAAATTGCTGCCCGGCAAGGCGCTCTCCCCGAAGCAACTACGTGCCATCCTCAATAGTCTTCCCTTACAGACAAAAGTGCGCCGTTGGCAGGTCTTTTACGACCAGGTCTGGGCGCGTAAGGCGGGATGCATCTCTGCCAATGGGAATGGCGACCTGGCTCTGTCCGACGTCCTTCTCTGCCCCCATTGTTCAGGTGTGTTCTTGCAGAAAGTAGTCACTTCGTGGCAATGTCCGCTCTGCCGTCGGGTCTATCCCTTAGAGGATGGCATCCTCTCCCTTGCCGACGGTGTGATCCTCAAGCTTTCCACGTAGCCTTCTTTTTACCCTGCGTGTCTCATGTGCCGCATCTGTTCAGCCACTCTCCCGCAGGCTTAAAACTACCCCAAAGCGGGTCAAGGCCGGGCTGGGGGTGCGTTTCTGTGCCAAAATGTCGCCGCAGCCCCCAGGAGGATGATCGCTTACTCTTATGCCAACTGGCGCACCTGGCGCTTGTGTGGTAAACTAGGAGCACTACCCCACAACCTTTCGGGGGGGCAGGAGGTGACAGTGGGCACACCGCATCAGCTCTTGATCGTGGAGGATGAAGCCGACACTAGTGCGATGTTGCAGGAGTACTTTGGCCTCCAGGGCTACGAGGTGCGCGTGGCCGCCTGGGGAGAAGAAGCCATCGCACAATGTCGAGAAGATCCGCCAGACTTGATCGTGCTGGACGTCCGACTGCCGGATATAGACGGGTACGAAGTCTACGCCCGGCTACGGCGGCAAATTCGCACCCAGAACACGCCGGTGATCTTTTTGACCAAGCAACAAGGCCGTGATGACAAGATAACGGGCCTGCAACTGGGTGCGGTGGACTATATTACCAAGCCCTTTGACCTGGAAGAGTTGTCCTTGCGGGTGCGAAACGCGCTGCTCTGGGCAGAGCCATCGCCGATGGTCAGCCTTGTCACCAGCCTGCCGATTGGCCGGGAGATGGAAGAACGGTTGCGCTCCCTGGTGGGCCAGGGTGAGTGGGCGGTGCTGCTTCTTCGGTTGCAGAACCTTGAATCTATCGGCGAGGCCCGTAGCTTCCCGACCAGCGACGAGGCGCTACGGACAGTGGCCAAGACACTTGACGGGGTCGTGACCGAATTGGGCGGCGACAAAGATTTTGTGGGTCACCTCAACGAGGCTGACTTTGTGCTGGTGACATCACCTGCCCGGGTGGAGGCGCTGCGAGAGGAGATCGTGGCCCGGCTGCCACGCGCCCTCCGGTGGTTTGCCAGAGGGGGTGGTTCGGCGGTGTCCCGCTTTTCGGTAGGTATAGGCGTGTTGACCAACGCAGACCTCCCGCCAGACGAAGGCCAGGACATAGGTCACAGGTTGACGGGGGATGATCTG
>CAYNKW010000096.1:8149-10329 GCA_964397845.1 uncultured Anaerolineae bacterium | reverse complement strand
CCTCCCGCCAGACGAAGGCCAGGACATAGGTCACAGGTTGACGGGGGATGATCTGCCCCTCGACTTTTGAGAACGCTCGCGGGAACAAGTCAGCCAGGATCCATGTCTCAAGTTTCGCTCATTCGCTGCCATGCATACGAACGGCCGCAGGTAGAAGCCGCTGTTGCCCAGGCCATCGGCTTGCTCGGCGGCATGTCGCGTTTCGTGCAGCCTGGCCAACGGGTGTTGATTAAGGTCAACCTGCTGTGGGCGAGCCATCCCGATCGAGCCATCGTGACCCATCCAGAGGTGGTACAGGCCGTAGCGTTGCTGGCGCGGGAAGCTGGTGGGGAGGTGGTCGTCGCCGACAGCCCCGGCGGGAGGTTCTCCGCCGGCACGTTGCGCCGTGTCTACCGCGAGAGCGGCTTGCGGGCCATGGCCGACGAAACTGGCCTGACGCTCAACAAAGACACGGGCATTGTGGCCCTGCCCCATCCCGAGGGCGTGACTGCCAGGCGGTTTGAAGTGTGCCGCTTCGCAACGCGGGCCAACGTCGTCATTTCGCTGCCCAAACTCAAAACGCATAGCTTTGTGCGTTTCACCGGTGCGATCAAGAATCTTTTTGGCGTGTTACCCGGCTTGCAAAAGGCGTCCTATCATGCCAAGCATCACGACGCCGAGAGCTTTTCGGAGATGCTCGTAGACGTTTTGACGCTCGTGCGGCCGGCGCTGACCGTGATGGACGGCATCGTCGGCATGGACGGTGACGGGCCTTCCGGCGGCGATCCCTTCCCCACGGGCGTTATCCTGGCCAGCCCAGACGCGGTGGCCGTGGACGTGGCGGCAGTCAGCCTGGTTGGTATGGCACCGTCCAGCGTCCCTGCGCTGCGAGCGGCTGCCCGGCGAGGGTTGACGACGCTCCAACTGGCTGACCTGGAGTTCGTGGGCCGTAGTTTCGAGGTGGCGTGCGTCGAGGGTTTTCGCCCGCCGGCAGCGGGGCCAGACGTGAGCCGCCTGCCCGGTTTCCTCCGCCGTTGGGCCAGGCGGGTGATGGTGGCGAGTCCGGTGGCCGGGCCGGCGTGCACTGGTTGTGGCGTGTGCCAACAACATTGCCCCGTTGGCGCGGTGACAATAGTCAACGGGCGGGCGCATATCAGCCTGGATGACTGTATTCGCTGCTACTGTTGCCACGAGATGTGCCCCTCCAGCGCGGTGGAATTGCGCCAGCCTCGCCTGGCGCGAGCGCTGCTGCGCTCATAGGAGGCCTGGCGCCACAGTGCTCCCTTTCGCCCGTTTTCCCCCTGATGTTTCCGGCCTGTCTCCAGGGCAAGCTTTTGCCACACGATCAGGGCATCAAGATTTCGTCCACGCTGACCTGAAAACCCTCCAGGAGGCCAGAGCGGGCAGTTTCTCCGGTTCGCCACTTGCCCAGGAGTTCGTAGGCGCCTTCGCGCAGGGTAAAGACCTCGACGGTTTCAGCATCGGGATCCACGATCCAGTATTCCAGGATACCGGCACGAGTGTACTCGGTGAACTTTTCCACGCGATCGGTGCGGCGGGTGCCGGGGGAGGTGACTTCCATCACCAGATCAGGGGGGCCGAAGGCCTGCTCTCCAACGCGATCCTGGTGCTCGTGGGCGACAAACAACACGTCTGGCTCCCGGATCTTTCCCGGCCACAGGCGCACGGGGAGTGGCGCCAGGCGCACCAGGCCCAAACCGTGTGACAGAACAAAATCCTCTAGAGAACGGAACAGTCGGCCAACCGTCCGTTGGTGCGTGTTTGTAGGATGAGGGGGCATGATAAACACTCCATCAGAGAGTTCGATGTAGCGATTGCTGTCGGGCAGGGCAAAGTAATCTTCCTCCGTCCACTGCCCCTGGGGCGGGAAAAGTCCAGCGATCTCTAGCGTTAGCTGGCCTTCTGTGCCCCGTTCTGAGGGCTGCGGAACTGTCGCCGAACGTTCCGTTGCCATAAAATCTCTCCCTTCCGTCAGTGTTTCCAGGGCGTCTTTATGGGATAGTTGCGATACAGCAGGCCGCCGATTTCGTCCCACAGCTTCTTTTCACTCTCCAGGTCGGCGGGCAGGTCGAGGTGGAGGGCCTTGAGGACATCCCAGCGGTAGAGGTCGAAGGCGCTTTTGAATAGTTCACCGTAGGACAGGGCGCTCTCGGCAGCGTTGAGGTAAGCCACGCGAGCGA
>CAYNKW010000096.1:0-8049 GCA_964397845.1 uncultured Anaerolineae bacterium | reverse complement strand
AGTTCACCGTAGGACAGGGCGCTCTCGGCAGCGTTGAGGTAAGCCACGCGAGCGATCCCCAGGCTGACCAGTAAGGTGATGAGGGCAGCTAACCAGTCGTTGGGCACAATGAAAAAGATCACGCCCCAGGTAATGCCAAAGATGAGGGCCAGGGTGGTCAGCACCAGCATCAGATCCATGTTCATCTTGGCTTCGCCCAGGCGGCCGGCAAACTTTTCCGGGAGTGTCTCTCGCAGGCGAGGCCAGATGGCGGTCGCGCCCAGGTTGTAGCGCAGGAAGGAATAGGTCTCGGCGGCGCGCAGGTGGTTGCCCAGTTGGGTCGGCCTCACCCAACTGAGCCGCGCCGGAAAGGCCACCGACCATTCCTCGTAGACCGCCAGCCGGTCCTGCTCCAACTGGCCGATGAGGCTCTTGAGGAATTCGTAGGGCGCGCGAAAGGCCAGGTCGGCTTTGCTGCCGGGGCCGAGTTCGGCCCTGTGTTGATCCAGCTCCTCCTCGGAGAGGCCCAGGATGCGTGCCTGGAGAGAACTCAGTTGCTTCTCCATCTCCTTCCACTGGTCGTCGTCCAGGTAATCGTAGGTCGTCCAGTCGCGCACCTGGTCGTAGAGCGCCGACGCTTCCTGAGCCATGAGTGGCACGTCCACCCGCGTGCCGTAGGGCAGGGGCGGCACGTCCCGGTCGAGGAGTTTTTCGAGGGCTTCCTGGCGTGCTTTGAGAGCGCGGATCTGCTCGCCCAGTTCCTCATCGCGCGTGCGAAGTGCCTTCCATTTCTTCTCGCTGCGCTTCTGCAAGGCGGCCGGGATGAATTTCAGAAAGCCCCAGCGACCTTCGTAGAGTTTGGTCAGTTCACCCATAAAGATGTGCAAGACGTAGGCGGCAAAGAACACCCAGATGACAAAGGCCACCGTCAGGAACGTCTGCACCTGCCCGTTGAGCCCTTCTTCCCACCATTTCAGGCTCTTTTCCAGCCCAACCGTCAGCACGCCCAGTGCCAGGTTGAGCATCCAGAAAAAGAGGCTGGGGAAAAAGACCGATATGAAAAACGACTTGCCAAAGTAGCCGGTGATCTCTTTGAGGACGGTGCTGAACATGGGGCGTCTCCTTTTGCTTTTAGGCGAGTCCTACTGAACCAGGACCATGCGACCGTGGGCCGGGATTTTGCACAACAGTGACTCATCCACCTGTGAGACGGTCTTCTTATAGGAACATCTGGGATAGCGACGGCATCGGAAAACGGCGTTAGGGACGTCTACGGGCTGGCTCTTCCGTACCGTCTGCCCTTTTACCTCCAATTCGGGGACAGTTACTTTGTTGAAATAATCCGCCAGAACATCGTAGGGCAGAACGCCGACTACCTCTTTGTCCCGCACAACGACCAGACCTGGCGGCCTGGGTGATGTTTCCATCATGTGGAAGAAAACCATCGCCCGACCCAGCGCCACCTTCTCGTCAACGAGAAGCGCCTCAGGCAAGCGGGCTGCAAAATCCCTCACGCTGGGCCAGTCGAGACTGCGGGGCATCTTGCGTTTCATCTCATCGGCAGTGATGACGTATAGCGGCACTTTCTCATCGTCTAACACCACTACAAACCGGTCCGGTTGCTCAGAGAGCTGCGAGTAAATGGTTTGCATACTATCCATCAGGTGGACTTTTAGTATGTCGGTGATCATTAGTTCTTTCATCGTTTGCTCGCTCATGTCAGATTCCCCTCCTGTAAGACGTGTGAGACGGCAGGCTGATATCGGCGGTCCTGGCAAAAGGCTATCTCAGCAGGACCATTACTCTGGATCTGATGTCCCACATTATATCAGCTTTTGCTCCAATTTTCAAGGTTATAAGTGGAGCACTTTACGATTCTCTTATTATTGACATCCAGGTTGAAATATGATACTATGTAACTGGCTGAATGGCGGGCGTTGGGCTTCGAGTGAATGAGTAAAGGAGGAAAGCCATGCACAAAGTAGGTTGGCATTTAGGTAGGGCCGAACCGATGAGAGATGGTGATTGGAGCGTGATCCGTGCTGTCCCGCCGGTGAGTGTCACCTTTAGCAGCGGCTTGTTCATCAGTGGGGACGATATCCGCAGGATCCTGGAAATCTCACCTCAATGCCACATTTTTATGCGCCCCTATTATCCTCCCAGCGATCAGGAGAAAGACTTTCGTAACTATCTCAAGGGCGTCAAAGCCGACATCGCGCCGGGCAACTGGGAATTTATCCCGGAGGGACAGCGGCACTTGCAGATCTTTAACGAGCAGAACATGCCACGCGATTCCCAGTGGGAGGGATTCGGCCCCTCCGTGGGGGACATAGAGCGTTTCAACCGCTGGTTCTGCATTGCTTACGATGAACTCAAGGCAGTGAACCCCACGTGGAAGATCGCCTTTCCGGCCCTGACGCCCGGCAACCGGGACGCTTACTTTCGCACCGACCCAGAAAACGTGCCCTACTACATGCACGGTCCGGAGGCGGCCAAGGAGAACCCCGCTCCAGAGGAGATCCGGGCGGCCATCAGGAGCGGCCCCTGCTACGAAGCGCTAAAGCGATCCGACGAGTACCTGGCCCACATTTACGTCATCAACGACGTGGAACATCAGATGTACGAACTATGGTCGGGTCTACGCTTTGTTCAGTATGCCAGGTTCCTCCCCAAGCCGATGGACATCTGGATCACAGAGCTCGGCATCGGTGGGCATCCCCAAAACTGGGCGCGCTGGTTCCAGCTTTTGGACAACTACCCGGAGGTGAAAGGTACCAGCATCTGGATCGTAGGTGAAACCATTCGCTCCGGCGGAGACCCGCAGGTGAAGGAGCTGAAAAAATACGTGGCTTCGCTGCCCCCCGCATCCACGGTGGGCTTTGAGGCCTCTGTAGCTACAGGCCGTGCGCCGTTGACTGTCCGATTCACCGACAAGTCGGCGGGCGAGGTCAGACTCTGGCGCTGGGACTTTGGCGACGGTGGTCGAAGCAGCGAACGGCACCCGACGCACGTTTACCGGGAACCAGGAACTTATGCCGTCACGCTCAAAGCCTATGGTCCTGGGGGAGAGGGCGTCAAGGCACAGGAGTCACTCATCCAGGTGCGGTCGGCGGCCCCGGCAACGGTGGTGGCTACCTTCTCTGCCACTCCAACGTCCGGGACAGCCCCGCTCACGGTCCATTTCAGCGACCAGTCCACTGGTCAGGTGACGGGCTGGCGGTGGGATTTTGGCGATGGGCACACCAGCATCACACGCAGCCCGCAGCACACCTATGAGGTAGTGGGCAGCTACACTGTCTCGCTCACCGTCAGTGGGCCTGCTGGTTCTGCCACGGAGACAAAAGCCAGTCTGGTGACGGTGGATCGCAAGATAGAAGCCGAGATTGGGCCGATTCCGATTGACAAAGAGAGGCACTTTGACACGGTCGAGGAGGCTGTCCGTAACAAGGCCTGGAACGAGATGGCCGTCGCCTACAACCCGGACGCAGGGTTCCCCCGCTACGCTCGCCAGCATGGCCTTGGTGCGCCGCTCACCGCTGAAGGAGATGTGGAATTCGAGGGCCAAGCCTATCGCCTGCAAGGGTTCGTCGGCGGCATTGTGTTTACCAAAGTGGGCCAGTGGGATCAGGTAAGCCACCTTGGGTGGTAACAAGATAGCAAGCCGGCGGCGAAAGTCAAGCAGGGGTAAACGCTACATTTGCCCCTGCCTTTCTCTTGTGCTATAATCATATTGCAACTGCCGTGCCCCTGTAGCTCAGCAGGATAGAGCAGCGGTTTCCTAAACCGTTTGTCGCAGGTTCGACTCCTGCCAGGGGTACTTGATTAGGATCGGGCGGGAGCTTCCTGGGGTGTGAAGCTTCTGCTTGCAGAAGGCGGAAGTTTTTGTTTCGCACCGGGTAGTCACGCACTTTGCCATCGGCCTGGACACGTCGGTCTTTACCACCTGGAGGCACATCCCGATTACCAACCTCTGACTCAAGAACTGCCGGCCGGGGTAGAGAACGGACAATAACACCACATTCATAGGAATCAACATGGTTACCAAACTCTTTGACAGTATCACCCAAATTTCTCTCAAGTTACGTTGGATCACGCTTTTGCTATCGGTAGCAGCATTGGTCGTGGGCGTTGTCGCCCTGACGCAGCTCAACCAGGAGCTTTTGCCCCCCATCGAGTTCCCGGCTATGGTGGCCGTGACCTTTTGGCAAGGGACAACGACTGAGGATATGCTGGAAGAGGTGACCATTCCCCAGGAAGACGCGGTCAAAGACCTGGAAGGAATCGTCAACGTCGAGAGCCGCACCGGCCAGGGCTTCTCGGCTATCAGTCTGCGCACCGAGTTTGGCCTGGATCAGGAGGCACTCAAACAAGAGATCACAAATGCCTTGAACGGCGCTCACATACCGGACGACGTTGCCCCCCCTGAGCTACTCAGCTTTAGCCTGGGAGACATCCCGGTGGTGGTGGCCAGCGTGTCCTCGGGCAGCCTTTCGCTGCCAGAGCTCAAAGAGTTGGTCGAGTCCTCCATCGTCCCTGAACTGGAAACCATCCCCGGTGTGGAAAATGTCTCGGTCAGCGGCGGCCAGGAGTTGCCGACAGAGCCTCCACCCACCGAGCCACCGACACCTACCCCGACACCCCAACCAACCGACACGCCGACGCCATCCCCCACGCCTACAGTCGAGATGGAGCCCACACCAACGGTAACAGCCGTCGAACCGCCTGCGGTGAGCACCGTCGAACCGTGGCCCACCGCCGAGCCGGTGCCGCTGCCGGAGGAATGGGTACAGGGCGCTAAAGCGATGGGCGTGACGATGGAGACAACCGCCGACATCACCCCCGAGATCATGGGAATGCTCATCCGGTTCCAGCCCCAGGGCCTTGAAATGATGGCTCTGGAGATATGGCAGGCGCTAGCGCCGGAGGTGCTGGCCGCCGTGCCCGAATCGGCGCTAGAATTCGTAGACCCCGAGATTGCCGATGAGGTGGCTGAACTGGTCGCCAGGGCCAAAGCGTACGTCACTCAGGCAGAGCCAGAACTCGAACCGCCTGTGGTGAGCACCGCCGAGCCAATTGCCGATCCCGATCTGTTGCCAGACCTGTGGCGCATGGCCGGGCAGCAGCAGGGCATCAGCCTGGAGAAGGCATCGGATATCACGGTGGAAGTCCTGCGCGGAATCGTCGGCTTTGCGCCCGAGGCACTGGACATGCTCACGCCGCACCATCTAAAGAGCCTGGCTCCGGAGGTGTTGGCCTGGCTGCCGGAAGACTTGATCGAGGAATTACCGGCCGACCTGCGGATCGAACTGGAAGAACTGGCCGCCCCTGCCGGCGGCCTGGGGGCAGCGGCGAGAAAAGAGGCCGAAGAAGCTGCCCAACTGTCTGCCGAAGCGCCGCTCCTGCCAGAGTCGTGGCGGCAACCGCCGGAAAGCGATTCGCCGGTGGAAATCTTGCTTGAGACGGCCGCCGATTTGCTCAAGAACCCCTTCGGCGTCTCCGCCGCCGAGTTGTTGAACCTGCTTGTCGAGATGGGCGCCATGCCTAACGCGCCGGAACTGATGGGAGACTTGACGCCAAAGATCGTCTTCTGGCTGGCCGACCAAGACCCGGAATTCCTGTCCGGCCTGAACCCTGGCACGTTGCGACTGTTCTCGCCGGAGGTACTGGCCGTGCTGCCCGAGGAATTCCTGGCGACGCTTGACCCAGAACTGCGCGAGGAATTGGAAGGCATCGCCGCCGGAACCGTGACGGTTTTCCTCCCGGAGAACACGATCAACCGCACTAACAGCAACCCCAGTCTGTCACTCATCCTTTTCAAAGGGGGTGCAGAGAACACTGTCGTCGTGGCCCACGCCATCTTTGACAAGCTGGAAGAGCTAGAGAAGGACAATGGCGGCCTCCACTTTGAGGTCGCCTTTGAGCAGAGCAGCTTTATTGAGGAGAGCATCAGCGGCGTATCCCGCGAAGGTGTCTTGGGTGCGGTCTTTGCCGTCGTCGTGATACTCATCTTTCTCAGCGGCTTTGTCAACGGCAAATACGTGCTCAGTTGGCGCAGCACGCTGGTGACAGGAGTGAGCATCCCGCTGTCGGTTTTGATCGGCTTTGCCGCAATGCGCTGGTCGCCGGCCCTGCATCCGGCCTTCAAATCGCTGGCCGACAGCTTGTCCGGTGTACCGGTGCTGGGGGCCATTGCCCTGATGGTTGCGCGCATGTTCCCCGAAAGCATGACGCTAAACATCATGACCCTCAGTGGCATGACGGTGGCCGTGGGCCGCGTGGTAGACGACTCGATCGTCGTGCTGGAGAACATCTACCGTCGCATCCAGCGGGGCGACGAGCGGTGGAAGGCCGTGGCGAACGGCACACGCGACGTGGCTATCGCCATCTTTGCGAGCACGGTGACGACCGTTATCGTCTTCCTGCCGCTGGGTCTCATCGGCGGACTGGTGGGCGAGTTCTTCCTGCCCTTTGGCCTGACCGTGACCTATGCGCTGAGCGCCAGCTTTATTGTGGCCATCACGGTAGTGCCGGTGCTGGCCTACCTCTTTGTCCGCCAGGAACACATGCCAGAAGGCAAAGAAACCTGGATGCAGCGGGCCTACACGCCGTTGCTCAAATGGGCGCTGGGGCACCGCTTCTGGACGCTCGTTGTCGCCTCGGCTCTCTTTCTGGGCAGCCTGTGGCTGATGGCGCAGCGGCCCCAGGCTTTTATCCCGGCCCTGGGTGAGCCGACCATCAACGTCACCATAGACCTGCCCAACGGCACTACCATGGCCGAAACCGACGCCCTGGCAAGAGAACTGGAAGTCTACCTCGCCTCGCTGGAGGGTATTAAGGTCTATGAAACCGAGATCGGGTCAGGCAGCGGCATGTCTATGGCCGCTTTCTTTAGCAGTGGCATTGACCAGGGCGCAGCGAGCTTGAGGATTTCTCTTGAATCCAAGGACGACCTGGAACGGCTGACGTCCTTGGTGCGCGTCGAGGCAGGGCGGATCTTTGGCGCGGAGAATGTGACCGCCTCTGGGGCCGACATCGCTTCGGCTGGCTTTGGTGGCTTTAGTCTGGTGCTCACCGGCAACCTTGATGACCTGGCAGCAGTCGATGACCAGGTGATCGCCGCGCTGAGTGAGATCGAAGGGTTGGCCAACGTCTCCAGCAATCTGACGGCCGGCGAGACGATCATCCGCGTTGATGGCCAGCGGGCTGTCAATTATTCTGCTGAACTGGAGACGCGAGACACGATGGGCGCGACCGCCCAGGGCAAACAAGCCGTGGCGGCGCTGGATCTGCCGGCTGGCATTGGCATCACCGAGGGCTTTGAGACCGGCGAGCAGACCAAAGGTTTTGCCGACATGGCGAGGGCGCTGGTCATCTCGATCATCGTTGTCTACTTTGTGATGGCCCTCACCTTCCGCTCACTCATCCACCCATTCACCATTCTGTTCAGCCTGCCGCTGGCCGTCGTCGGCGCGGCGCTGGGCCTGGCGACCACCGACCGCGTGCTGGGCATCTCGGCCATGATTGGCCTGATGATGCTGGTGGGCGTGGTGGTGACCAACGCCATCGTGCTGCTGGAGCGGGTGCAGCAGAACCGTAAATGGCGCGGGATGAAGGTCTACGATGCACTGATAGAGGGCGGCCGCACGCGGCTGCGTCCCATCTGGATGACGGCGCTGGCTGCCGTGCTGGCTCTCGTCCCACTGGCGATGGGTCTTACCGAGGGTGCGCTCATCGCCGCCGAACTGGCCACAGTCGTCATCGGTGGACTACTCACCAGCACCTTCCTCACACTGATCATCGTGCCGGTAGCCTACAGCCTCTCCGATGAGCTCGTCCAACGGCTGACGCACCAGCAGAAAAAGGAAGCGTGAACGTGAAACCAGAAGTATCTGCTGACGTCAGACCAGGCCCGCCTGAACCCCCCTTGGGTATGAGCAGTGAACAACTGAGATGCCAGGTGCAAAAGCCTCTGATCGTCTAAATATCACAACGACATCTGGCTGTCGTGAGACAAGTTGGAGCCTTCCCACAACAGGTAGGCTCCTTCTCGCAACTGCACAAACTCCACAC
>CAYNKW010000095.1:0-14158 GCA_964397845.1 uncultured Anaerolineae bacterium | reverse complement strand
AGGAGGTCAATTCTACACATTACCTACTGGTGCAACTTTTTGGGTAAATATCCGAGGTCCATGAGTCGATTTGACGGGGATAGTGCGGGGCACAGTCTACAGCCAGCCAGAACCGTGGATTGAGCTTTTCGAAAAAACTCGGGAGCGCGAGAGGAGGAGATGCGATGTTTTGCATGTAGTGTGGTGCGGGAAATGTATTACTGACAGGATCTTGATCTGAATCTGTCAGGCGTTTTGACTCAAATCAACAGACACCCAACAAGGAGGTTATCATGTTCTGTCCAAATTGCGGCACAGAGAATCCAGATACAGCCAAGTTCTGCCAGAAATGTGGGGCAGATTTGCTGGCTGCAATCCCGGCGGGTGCAGAAGCTCTTCCTCCCACCGGGCCGAAAAGGCGGAAGAACCGGCTCGGCTTGTTCCTGGCCATGGGTGGGGTGATAGTCGTGTTACTGGCTGCCGTCGTCGCCGGGGTGTTCTTGTTGCCCCAGTTCCTGCCCCAGGGTGAACAAGTGCTGCTTGCTTTTCCAAGCCGGAGCGGCGAGGCCGACCTCTATCTGCTAAAGCTGGGGCAGGAGGAAGACGAAGGGGTGCGCATTGCTGAAGATGCGATAGAAGCTTCCCCAGCTTGGTTCTATTTTTTTGAAAAAGAGCAGGTCTGGAGCCGGATAGGGGGTGAATACGGTGGCTTTATCCCCAACTCGAAGCGGGTGCTCTTCTGGTACCAGGACGATGATGATGAGGTGGTGGTACGGGAGATAGCTATTGGCGATGAGGAAGCCAGCGAAATCATGGACAGCAAAGCCCTCCCTCTCTACGGCGCGGTTTTTGACGACTCGGGCACCCTGTTTCTGCGAGAGACTAGAGACGGTCAATACCGCTGTTACGCCGCCAGGCCCGGCCAGGAAGCTGAACGTTTGGCCAAGGGAGACTGGTGCTGGTTTTCGTTGAATGGCTCCACGGTGTACCTTACAGAACTCGACGATGACGAGACCACCCTATCAACGGTCGGCATGGATGGGGAGAATGAGACCGTGGTGCTGGATGAGGTTGAAGACGTCGAGTCAACCAGAGTCTCCAACGATGCCTCTCACGTTGCTTACCTTCAGCAGACCGACGAGGGCCAGCAACTGTACCTGGTCGAGCGGAGCAGTGGCACGAAGGTAGAGGCGAGCGCGGAACTGTTCGGCATCCTTGAGTACGGGTTCCTGCCCGGCAGCGACACACTGTTCTACATTGCCGAAAACGACGAGGGGATGCTGGGGCTCTACACCTCGGACAACGCGACCGCCATAGCCGAAGGGGTGACCCTCGGTGCCACCGCCGGTCCTGAAGGCAAGCATTTGGTCTATATGGTGGGGGACAAAGACGGCGAGAAGACCGTCTATGTCCACCCCATGACGGGAGGCGAGGACGTCAAACTGTTGACCGGGAATAACCTTCAATATGATGTCATCCCATCTCCCCCTCGGATACTCATCCTGGAGACAGAAGAGGACGAGATCACTTTGCACAGCGCGGACACGAGTGGCAGCAACCTGGTCGAATTGTACAACGAGGATGGTATAACCCTGGCGGGTGTTCATTACGTTGCAGACGAGTCAACGCTTTACCTTTTGGTGAGCGAGGAGGACGGTACGACTTTGTTTGCCACACCGGCGGACAAGGCCGACGGATTCCGTCTGCTGGATGAATGGTACCAGGTAACGTTGCTGAATCGGCCCAAGGGCGGTCGCCAGTTAGTCTTTTGGGGACAAGAGGATAGGGGAGATGATTCCATCCTCTACAGCGTGGCCGTCAAAGATGGCGCTCATCCTATTGAGTTGGATGATGACAACAAAGGGTTCCGCAATGCGGTCTTTACGGCCAATGGCAAGGCGGTGCTCTATACTGCGGAGACTGGGAGCGACCCCGATGACGTGGACGTCTGCCAGGTGCCGGCCGACGGGAGCGACAAGTACGAGGTGTTGTATAGAGAAGCCTTTTTGGCAGATGTGCGTTGGGATGACTTGCACCCATTCGATTCAATACGTTGGCAAAGTGTGAGGAGCGGAACGAGTTTCTGCCCCGGAGCGCCGGCCGTTCAGGTGGGAGCGACAGTGGAAGGCAAAGTAGAGGCTGGCGAAGTAGAGGCTGGCGAAGAGAGGTGTTACCGCTTTAGTGCACGAGAGGGGGATGTGATTACCTTTGACGTGGACACGCCGGAAGCCCAAAGGTATGACTTTGAACTGACTTTCTATGACCGTGAAGGTCTTCAGTTGAGTTACAACGATGATGGGCCATCGGGAGACGATCCACGCTTGACGGTGTCAATTGACCAGACTGGGCTCTATTTCCTCATGCTCGGAGGTTACGGCTCTGCCGAGGAGGCAACGTACTCTCTCACTGTACGAGAGGGAGTGGGTGATCCTGGCTTTGCCGATGCTCAACTCCTTCAGCCAGATTCCCGAACTCGCGACACCATCACCAGCAATTCCGCCCTTCACGTGGAAACCTTCGATTGGGAGGCGTATGGGAATACCTACTACTTTAATGGTCAGGCTGATGATACCGTTACTATAGACGTGTACGCTGAGTCAATTGGCTCAGAGCTTGACCCACTAGTGTTTCTTTTTGATGTGACGTTGGGTTTGTTGACATACGACGAAGACAGTGGTGCTGGATCTGATTCTCAACTCACCTATACCTTGAGTGCCACAGGGCGTTACTACATCTTGGTGATGGATGAGGGAGGGGATTATGGCAGCGCAGACACCTACTTCTACGAGATACTCTTGAGCATTGACTGACTTGTGTCTGGTTGGCTGTCAGATTCTACATTGGGACGCAGATGAGCGCCGAAAACGCCGATTTATGTTAATTGTCGGCTCTATTGCACACATTGTGGTGCCAGCAACCCGGCCGGCAGCAAGTTCTGTATCTCGTGGGGCAAAGAACTGTCGGCATGATTCAGTGAAGCCTGCAGGCTATGGCTTCAACAAAAAAACACACATGTAGCACTTTAGTGTAAGGAGGGAGAAATGGCAGGATTCCTTGATAGGCTAAAGAAAGGGGCCGACAGGGCAGCTTTCGAAGCAGAAAGACTCCGGCGAATAGCAAGTGTGCGCTTTGAAATCAACGCACTCAAGGGGCAGGTGAAGCAGAACGGGCAATCGCTGGGCATAAAGGCGCTAGAGCTCTTCGATGCGGATCAGTTGACGCAGCCCGAGTTGTTGGAAATTTGCGAACAGATCGCGGCTCTGCGCCAACAGGTGGCGGAAAAAGAAGCAAAGATTGAGGCTATCCGGCAGGAAACGCTCCCCGAAGAGCCAGAACCCGCCATCTACGGCCACATCTGCCCCAGGTGCAAAATCCGGCTGCCAGATGAAGCGCAGTTTTGTCCACGCTGCGGAGGCCCGGCGGCTGACGTTCTTCTACCGACGTTACCAGAAGCCCCTGCGCCCGTCCGAGTCTGTGCCAGTTGCGGAACACCGCTGGTCGAAGGTGCAGTGTTCTGCCCGGAGTGTGGGACGCGGGTGGAAGAGCCGGAGCCAGTGGCGGCGGTTGAGGGGGAGGCAGAGGCCGGAGAGAGTTTGGAAGAGGCAGCCGAGCCTGTCGGTGAAGGCGAGTCTCCTATGGAGAACGAGGATGTTGGCATGGGAAATCCCTAAAGATAGCGATTCGCGCTATTAGCATGGCGACGGAACCGATGGATGAGAATGGCGTGCTTCGAGGTGTCTTGTTTGTACATACTGAGTGAGAGACGCGGCCATCCGGTGGATTGATCTTTTGGCCGGGGGAGCGATGCCGAATCTGGTAGGAAAGACACTGGCTAAACGATACCACCTCTTGACCAAACTAGGCGAGGGGAGCATGGCCTCGGTCTATCGTGCCGGAGACCGCGTGCGCGGCTGCCTGGTGGCTGTCAAGGTCTTGAAAGCGCACCACCTGGATGACCCGGCGACCTTCAAACGCTTCCGCCGCGAAGCAGAATCCCTCGCTCGACTGGAGCATCCCCACATCGTCCGCTTCTATGAACTGATCACCAAAGCCGAGGCCCCTTTCCTGGTCATGGACTACATCGAGGGACAAAGTGTCGCCCAGTTGCTGGAAGAGCGTCAGGGCGAGCCGCTCCCCCTGAGCGAGGCCACTCACATTCTCTACCAAGTCGGCGGGGCGTTGCATTTCGCCCATCAACAGGGAATCTTGCACCGTGACATCAAGCCGAGTAACATCATGCTTGACCGCAGTGGCAGCTTTGATGTTTGGGTCGTGGGAGCCGACGGAAGCAATCTGGTTAACTTGACCCACCACCCGGGCGAGGATGTAGATCCCGTCTGGACACGATGAAAGACTGATGTTATCCCTTTATAGAGGAAAATGGAGAGAGGAACACAATGGCTATCGTACACCCAAGTTGATCTGGAAACCATCTCTTCGTGGGTGGGCCGTCAGTTGGATCAGCGTTACGCCGCTCCCGAAGTGTGGGGAGACTGTGGGGCTGCGTCACCTGCCTCGGATCAGTACGCAGTGGGGGTGATTCTCTTTGAGTTGCTGACCGGACGGCCACCTTATGAAAAACCAAGAGAGGTTGTTGCTGCAGGTGGACTGCCCAGACGGCCCACGCAGGTCAATCCGCATCTGTCCCCCAAGGTTGATAAAGTGATAGCCTGTATGTGTGCTTTCGAGCCAAAGAAGCGATATCGAAATCTGGGACGGGTAGTTCAAGCTTTGGCCACTATCGACTGAGCGATGCCAGTGGGCGGGAGATAATCATGCCTGACCGTTTCATCGGCTTGAGACTCAAAGATAGATACGAGATCCAGGAGTTTCTGGGCAGCGGAGGTATGGCTCTTGTCTTCAAGGCTCATGACGAAAACATGGACCGTCCGGTAGCTGTGAAGTTCGTCAAGCCTGAGGACGCCCTCAATTCTGAAATCCGTGATACTTTCATCAATGAGGCCCGCCTCGTTGCCCAAGTGGAACATCTGCACATTCTGAGTATATACGACCAGGGCATCCAAGCCATCGATGGTCAAAGACTGGTATACTTGGTCATACAACTGGCATGTGGCAGCACCTTGGCCGACCGGCTAAAAGAAGGGGCTTTGGCGCTCGATGAGGCTGAGCGCATCTTGAAACAGGTGTGTGATGCCCTCGATTACGCTCACCGTGAGGGCGTACTCCATCTCGACCTCAAGCCGGCCAATATACTGTTTGACCAACATGGCCATGCGTTGGTGGCCGATTTCGGCTTGGCTAAGCTGCTTAGGGAGGCCAGCCGCGTCAAGGCCGATACTGGTCGTGGCACACCACCCTACATGCCACCAGAACAGTTCCTCGGCACTGACGCGGGATCCTTCTCCGATGTCTATGCTCTGGGTATCACCCTCTACCAGATGTTAACAGGTAAAGCACCGGAACGAGAGCCAAGTCCACCATTTGCCCCTCGATTGGAGCAGTCCGTATCATCCGGGATTCTATCCGTGATCAAGCGGGCTACACAATCGGAACCGGAGCAACGCTATCGCACCGCTGGAGAACTGGCTCAGGCTTTCACAGAGGCCCTGCAGGTCAAGCTGCCCCCACCTCCCTCGGAAGAACCCATCGGCGCCCCACCGGTGGAAGAAGGCCTGTCACCGTGGCGCTCGCGGTTAAGGCGCATCTGGGTTCTACTGGCGTTGCTGGTGTTCGTGGCCGGACTGGTCCTGATTGGATCAAGATTTTTGTCGGTAGGGGGAGCCTTCGTGCCTACACTTGCAGCTTTCACTGTCAGTCCGTCTCCATCCCTTAGTCCTACCCTCACCCCGGCGGCAACCGTCACAACTACCTTTACTCCCTCTCCTTCCCCTTCCTCCACCCCCACACAGATGGCAACCGCTACACCTACCCCCACTCTCTCTCCGTTCCCTTCCCCTACAAACACACCATCTTTGACGCCGACGCCATTACCCACACCCTTTATCATGGTGAGCCTCGACGGGGCACGCATCTACACTGGACCAGGAGAGAACTATGATGTGCTAGATGGGGTTCGCCGGGGCGATCAACTGCCTCTGCGAGGCCGATCGGAGGATGGTGCATGGTTGCAAGTGTATTATTTCGGCAACGAGGGCTGGATTCGCGTCCAACCGGATCCGAGAATTGATCTCACTCTCCTTCCTGTGATTCAGGCTCCTCCTACGCCTACAGCCATTCCAACCAAATCAGGGGGTGAGACACCAACCCCGCTCAGGCCGAACACACTGCTTAGCCTGCAAAACCCTGATTTTGAGCGCGTTGGAGATTATGGAATCCCCGGTTGGACTTTGGCGCCCGAAGATAATTACAACGGCGAAGACTATGACCCCAATACCAGCTTTGACACACCGTTCTTGAAGCAGGCCGACAACCGTGCAATCAATGGGCCAACACTACAAATGGATGGAACAACAAACGTAAAGTTTAAGGTTCATGTCTTTCAGGTTGTTGCCGTGCCTCCTTCAACGACGGTGCGCTTTCAGGCTTCAGCCGGCGCTTTTTCCGACGGTGGTGATATCAAGTTGGCTGCTGGTGTTGATCCCGACGGTGACAAGAATTGCAGTCGTGCCCACTGGGGTGATCCCTGGATGATCAATCAAGAAGATGGGGTAGTACAAGTGGTCTCGCCTGATGTCGTGGTGGGGCCCGCAGGGCGCGTGACCATTTGTCTCTACGCTGAGTCACTCTCTCCTGCCTCCCACCACGCTGCCTATTTTGACAGCGCAATGTTAATCGGGAACCCCCGGTAAAGGTTCCCCACTTCTGAGCCACGGCAGTGTACTGGAGGAATCTATGCGCAATGATTTCATTGGTCTAGTTCTAGGAGGGAGATACGAGATTCGCGAGTTGCTGGGGGAGGGTGGGCTGGTGCAGGTCTTCACTGCCCATGACCACACACTTGACCGTCGAGTCGTGGTCAAGATCCTCCTGCCCCGGTTTCGCTTTACCCCTGGTGCCACTGACCATCTTTTCCGTGAGCTATGCGTCATCGCCAGACTCAAACACCCTCACATCCTGATCGTGTACGACCAGGGCATCCAGACCATCAACGGCCAGACGCTGGTCTACCTGGTGATGCCGCTGGCAGGTGGCGGCACCTTGGCCGACCGGCTCAAAGCCAAACCTCTGGACGCTGATGAGGCTGAGCCCATCTTGAAACAGGTTTGTGACGCCCTCGATTACGCTCATCGTGAGGGCGTACTCCATCTCGATCTCAAGCCTTCCAACATCCTTTTCGATGAGCAAGGCAATGCCCTGATAGCGGACTTTGGCCTCGCCAGCCTGCTCCAGGAGACCAGTGGGATTAAGGTCGATACGAGCGACCCGATCTACACAGCTCCCGAGCAGCCTCTTGACGGCGACACTGGCCCCTTCTCCGACGTGTATACCCTGGGCATCATTCTATACCAGATGCTGACGGGCGAGTTGCCAAAGCGGAAGCTACGGGGGGAGGGCCTCTTTGTGCGACTGGGCCGTCCCCTGCCGCCTGGTGTCCGGCCAGTGGTCAAGCAGGCCATGCACTCAGACCCGCAGCAGCGGTATCGCTCGGCTGGGGCACTGGCAGAGGCATTCACAGCGGCATTGTATCCCCTGCCGTCTCATCTGGCTACACTACGGGAGGCACTGCGCCAACTCGGTCAGTACTGTGAGGACAATCCCGCCATAGTCGAACAGCAAATGTTGACCTACGCTTTCGAGTGGGCGGGTCTGTTCACAGCCCTGGGCTATGGCGAACCGGGCAAGGAGGAGCTGTTGGAGTGGGAGTCAGGCAGTGTGGTGCTGTACACCCTGGACCATCATGTGATGGCTGTCATCGAGTTCATACTCCCTGAGCAGTCTGTGGACGAAGGGCTGGCGCGCCTGGAGCAGCGATACGCTGCCGAGCCACAGCCCGGTGTGGGGGCCTTGTGTAACGGACGGGAGCTGTGGGTCTATCGCCATGCTGAAAGGGGTCTCTCTCCCCACCCGATCCTACACCTGAGTCTGAAAGATGCCGCTGACGCCGACGTGCAGAAGGCGTACGAATGGCTTGGACGACGCAAACCCAAAGACCAGCCCTGCGGGGCTTTAGCCCGGAGGCTGCTGGTTCTGCTCGTCATTGTTGCTCCACTTCTGCTGCTGTTCACAATTGGTTTGGTTCTGGTTACTTGGGGAAAGCTGCCGCTGAGAACGCTACCCACAACGACGCCTACTTTCAGCACGCCTCAGCACGCGATTTCGGGGGATGACCTACTCTCGGCTGTCACTCCCACGCCTACTTTCACGCCAACGCCCCTCCCGCCAACAGCGACCCCAACCTTCACACTCGGACCCACTTCCTCTCCCACCCCTTCACCAACGCCATCGCCATCCTCTACACCGTCTTCTACACCGACGCCAGCGCCATCGCCCACATCAACTCCTCTGCCTTACCTAACGGTGAGCGAAGATCGAGTGAACGTCTACGACGGGCCGGGGGAAGGCTATGGAGTGCTGGGTCAAGTCCACCAAGGGTACAGGTTGCGCGTATTGGGCTGCTCAAAGGACAGGGCATGGTATCAGACAGATCACCTGGGTTGGCTTGGATGGATCGCTGTTCAAGCCACCACGGCCAACATCAATTGTCAGAATCTCCCTAAAGTCGAGGAACCACCTATGCCCATCAACCACCCACCCAGTATTCAAGAGATACAAGCAGCCTCAACGTCCATTGAGATGTGGGACAGCATGAGGCTGACTTGTTGGGCTTCTGATCCTAATCAAGATGTGTTGACGTATGATTGGGAAGCAAGTGACGGCTCCATCGGCGGCGTAGGCGATTCGGTAATCTATTACGCGCCAGGCAGTCCCGGCAGCCAGACAATTATCGTCACCGTAAGAGATGGACATGGAGGTGAAGCTGAGCACTCGATTCTGATACAAGTCGTGTCAGCTCATCCCCCTCCGGGCATGTCCGAGCCGGTCGGCGCTTTCGGACAAGCCTGGCGTGAGGGTCAACTCCACCGGACGCTGGGCTGGGCCGTAGGAGAGGAGGACGAAATCTATGGTGCTCAGCAAGACTTTCAACACGGTACCATGTTTTGGCGATCCGACACGGACCAGATCTATGCATTGACAGACGATGGACAATGGCAGGACTATGTTGGCACCTGGCAGGAAGGCATGGATGAATACTCGTGTCCCGGCGCCGGACCCTATACACCTCCTACGCCCAAACGGGGCTTTGGAGAGATCTGGTGCCACCAGTTGGGTGGTCTCAATGCGGCCATTGGCTTGGCGGAGACGGCCGAAGAAGGCTATTACGCCTACTGGCAGGTTTTCGAACACGGATTTATGTGGATGGGCAACGACGGCAAGGTCTATGTCTTTTATGAGGACAAAACCTGGGAGACGCCACTGAACGCCTCGCCGCTTGCTCTAATCATTGATGGTTTTGAGAGCTATGACAACGACGCGGCCCTGGTGGAGGTCTACAATGTTATTAGTTATACACCTAATGTCGGAGAGCTTGGACTGACCTCACAGCCAGATGTCTCCAGCGGTAACCGGGGTGCTGCTTTCTACTACCAGATCAGTGGTCAAGATGACAACGACTACGCTGGCTTTCAGCGGACTTTTGATGCTCAGGATTGGCGTGGCTACAGTGGCCTTTGCGTCTGGATCAAAAGGGAGGGTGGTGGAATGGAAATGGACCTGGTTATCCAGTTCGGCGAAGCCAGCGGCGAGGTGTGGCGTTACCGGACGGATCTCTCGACCTTTGATGTCAAAGACTTCTGCCTTCTGTTCAACGAGGATGCCTTTCAGTGGGCCGACTGGTCAGCCGAGGAGAATGGCAGGATTGACCTCGACGCAGTTAGTTATTACGGCTTTTTCGTGGGCCACGGTGGCCAAGGGTCGGGGTGGATCTATGTCGACGACATCCGGCTGATACAATGAGAGGAATCTTGGATTGCTATGCCGATTGACCTGTGGTCTGTTCTTGTACTGATTATGCTCAATGCTGCTGACATGGTGGAACGGCTGGGACCGTATGTCGTGAGCGGAATCATTGTGGCGACCCTGTTGTCATGGATCATCCAAGGGCGATCCTGGATTGTGCCATCTCGGATGCCGCGTCCGCTGGTCACACCCCTGGCCTGTCTGATAGGCGTCGTTTCACCACTGCCAACAACGGGCGTGGTACCGGTCGTGATGCGCTTACGAGCTAAGGGACTGCCGGCTGGCGCAGCGTCGGCATTTGTCCTGGCCTCGTCGTTGATGAACCCTCAACTGCTTTTGTTGACGGCAGGGGCGTTTGGGATGCAATTTGCGCTGATGCAGTTGGGGAGTGTGCTGATATTGAGTGTGGGGATGAGGGGGCATGTGACATTCCACTTTCTGGTTGGCGTGCTCGTTGGTGCCAGCTTGCAGGTACTCTTGCTCTGGCTAAGGATTCCTGAGCGGGTAGGCACTCGTGGCTGGTTTTCCAATCCGATGTTGGGCTGGGTGGGCGCACCATTCTAAGTGTGTGAGTGACGCGGGTAGTCGTGCCTACGGGCTTGATCCGCAAGGAGTATTGGTTGCCTAACATCGTGCTGAATGCTGATGTGCTCATCAGCGTCCCTGTGCTGAAAAATCATTTCATCGCCGGCGTGACTTTGGGAATGAAGAATCTGATTGGGCTGTTGCCCAACGATCTATATCATGCACCGGTCAACATCTATGGTAAGCACAGCTTATCGCATAGCCCTATTGAGCTCGACCAGCATATCGTGGATTTGAGTCTGGCTCGCCGGCCCGACTTTGTGGTGGCGGACGGGCAGCAGCTACTGCCACTTCTACCGCGGTTTCGCTGCCAATCGCTATTGCTTCGCCAACATCGACGTCGCTGGGGGCAACACAGACACCAGAAGCACAAGCCACAGTCCCTACTCCCACATCGGTGCACGATAGCCAGCGTCTCTTTTCGGAACGGCTTGGCTGGATGCCGTACGCCTTTTTTGTTTTCTTTGTTGCAAGTATCCTTGGGGTTTTGCTTGGCCTGGTAGCAAAGTGGCGCAAGGGATAGAAGCAAGGCCAACCGGCTACGATCCGATCCTCGTCTTTTCCTCCTCGGCGGCTCGGTCGTGATTCACTTTCCTCCATGCGATGTCAAGTTGAGCTTTACAACGGCCGTCTTTTGTATTATAATGTCCCTGCCTGCCGGCGGGCCAGTTGCAGGCGACGCCGGCGTGAGTCAATCCAGTTCAGTGCGTGAGTGGTGAGCTGAGCAAGGGGGTCTATGCCACGGTGTTCTCCACACCTGTTCCCGGACGTGCGTCTGAGTCCCAAACTACTGCTTCTCCCAGGCCCGAGGCACTGACCAGGATGGTTGGGTCACCCAGGTAACAGGGATTATACTGCGTTGGCCCATCCACTGCAAGCGGATGGGCTTTTCTTTTCTGGAGTGTCCAATGTCCTTCTGCCACAGCGCAGGTGAGCTTTCAGGTGATCCTTTGTAGACAACGAAAAGAGGCGAAACGATGAAACGATGTCTCTTTTCAAGACCGGAGGACAGGATGATCGGCATTATCTCTTACGGTGGTTACATTCCCCGGCCGAGACTTAACCGCATGAGCATCGTGCAGAACATCGGTTGGCTGGCCCCGGCCATCGTCATGGTGGCTCAAGGAGAGCGATCCTTTTGCAACTGGGACGAGGACAGCCTGACCATGGCCATGGCAGCGTCGCGGGACTGCCTGGGCGGCGTGAAAAAGTCAGAGGTGGACGCTCTATACCTGGCTTCGACCACCCTGCCTTTTGCTGACCGGCTCAACGCCAGCATTGTGGCCACGGCCTTGAATCTGCGGGACGACATTCTGACCGCCGATTTTACCTCGTCCCTGAAGGCCGGTACATCGGCCCTGATCACGGCTCTGGAGGCCGTCAAGAGCGGGGATAAGAAAAAGATCCTGGTCACGGCCTCAGACAGGCGAGAAGCCAAGGCCGCCTCCTTCTACGAGATGTGGTTCGGTGACGGCGCAGCGTCCCTGCTCCTGGGCAAGGAGGACGTGATCGCCCGATTCAAAGGCGCTCACTCGCTATCCTACGACTTTGTGAGCCACTACCGGGGAGCGCAAAGCCGCTTCGACTATACCTGGGAAGGAAGGTGGGTTCGGGACGAAGGCTATGCCAAAATCATCCCGCAAGCCATCAATGGCCTGTTGGACAAGTTGGGCCTTTCGATAGACGATGTGGACAAGGTTGTCTATCCCTGCTTCTTTAAGCGGGAACACGCCAGGATCGCCCGGACCATCGGTGCGGCCCCGGAAAAAGTGGCCGATAATCTGCACGAGGTTTGCGGCGAAACAGGCACCGCCCACCCTCTGGTGATGTTCGTCCACACCCTGGAAGAGGCTCAGCCGGGCGACCGTATCCTGGTGGCCGGATTTGGCCAGGGCTGCGACGCCCTCTGTTTCGAGGTCACGGAAAACATCCACCGCTTGCCCTCTTTGAACGGCATCAGAGGCTCGCTGTCGAACAAGCGGACGACCGACAAATATCTCAAGTTCCTCAAGTTCCGAGACCTGATCGTGACGGAAACGGGCATTCGCGCCGAAGGGCCTACCCAGACGGCCATGACGACCCTCTGGCGCAAGCGCAAGATGATCCTGGGTCTGGTGGGTGGCAAATGCAAAGAATGTGGCACCCCGCAGTTCCCCAAAACGGACATCTGCGTCAATCCCGAGTGTGGCGCGCTTCACTGCCAAAAAGATTACGAATTTGCCGACGTACCGGCCACGCTCAAGAGCTTCACCGGCGACATGCTGGCCGTGTCGGTGGATCCGCCCGCCATTTATGGCATGGTGCAGTTCGAGGGCGGTGGCCGGCTCATGGCCGACCTCACAGACTGTGAACTGTCTGACCTCAAAGTGGGCTTGCCTGTCAAGATGGTCTTCCGCAAGCATATCACCGGCGATGAGCGTGGCTTCACCGGCTATTTCTGGAAGGCCGTTCCCCAGGTCATCGCAGCACAGGCCGAAGAGGAGGAAAATGCTGAGCTTTTCGACATGCCTGTCCTGGGCCCTTCGACTCCGCCCCTGGGCCCCTTGATCCTGGGGCTCAAGGACCCAGGGCTTTGTCCCAGGGACCCTCAGTCCACTTTGTCCCTGGGCCAAAGTACCAGGGGCTTGGGCCTGAGGACCAAGGGCAAAGGGCTCAGGATAAACTCTGCCGAAGGGCTCAGGAGGCCGATCCGCTTCGACGGTCAGGTGGCTATCGTCACCGGCGCGGGCGGCGGCCTGGGCCGCGTCTATGCCCTGGAGCTGGCCAAGCGCGGCGCCAGGGTGGTCGTCAGCGACCTGGGGGGCGCTACCGACGGCAGCGGTGCATCCACCCGCCCCGCCGACGCCGTCGTCCAAGAGATCACCGAGGCCGGTGGGGAGGCGGTGGCCAACTATGACTCGGTGGCCAGCGTGGAGGGGGGCGAGAACATCGTCCAGTCTGCCCTCGACCGCTTTGGCGGCGTGGACATTCTCATCAACAACGCCGGCATCCTGCGTGACAAGAGCTTCCCCAGGATGACGCCGGAGATGTGGGACGCTGTGCTGGCCGTGCACCTGCAAGGGGCCTACAACGTCACCCGCCCGGCCTTCATCGCCATGCGCCAGAAAAAGTACGGTCGTATCGTCATGACCACCTCTGCTTCCGGGCTCTTTGGCAACTTTGGGCAGAGCAACTACAGCGCGGCCAAGATGGGGCTGGTGGGTCTGATGAACACTCTCAAGTTGGAAGGGACCAAGTATGACATCAAGGTCAACACCGTGGCTCCCATCGCTGCCACCCGGCTCACTCAGGACTTTCTTCCGCCCGACCTGTTCGAGAAGCTCAAGCCCGAGTTCGTCGCCCCTCTCGTCCTTTACCTCTGCTCGGAAGCGTGCACCGCGAGCGGCCTGATTCTGAACGCCGGCGGCGGGTTCTTTAGCCGGGCGGCGGTGGTCTCTGGTCGCGGCGTCCTGCTCGGCGACGGCCAACAAGTGCCTACCCTGGAAGAGATTCATAAAAACTGGGCCAGGATTGACAGCCTCGATGGTGGGCAGGAATATCCTGATGCCAATGCGGCCTTGATGGCTATGCTTAGCGGACCGCAAGAAGAGCCCGAAGCAGTCCCACCACCACACTCAGGATGTCGGACGAGGGCTTTTTGCAGTTGATCGGCGGC
>CAYNKW010000094.1:3503-14350 GCA_964397845.1 uncultured Anaerolineae bacterium | reverse complement strand
TGCAGAGTTGAGGCCGCGAAGGAAGGCTTGACAGAGATCCTGGATTTCATCCGGAATTTTCGCTTTAGACCTCCGAGGTCTCCATTCTCTAGACCTCGGAGGTCTGACCATGTGCATTTTCATACACGCTCTTGTGGATAGTACTCGAGTGTGACCGGGATCGATGTGGCTAGACTATAACTTGTAGCCGATCATGCGCAAAAAGCCTTTGCGATCCTCTGCGTCTTTTTCCGTCTCGATCCCTTTGGTCAAGAATCCATCCACCACGCCGAGGATGCCCCGGCCCTGTTCGGTCTCGACCAGGATAACCTGGGTGGGATTGGCGGTGGCGCAAAAGATGCGGCAGACCTCTGGCACGGCCTTGATGGCGTTGAGAAAGTTGATAGGGTAGAGCCCTTCGCCCAGCATGACGATAAAGCTGTGCCCGGCGGAAAGGGCCAGGGCGTTCCTGGCCGCCAATTCCACCAGGCTGTCTTTGGTGCCGCTGGCGCGCACCAGGCAGGGGCCGGAGGCTTCGCAAAAAGCCAGGCCGAATTTGGCGCCCGGCACAGCATTGACCATGGCCTCGTGGATGTCCTCCACCGATTTGATGAAATGCGTCTGACCGAGGACAAAGTTCATGTCGTCAGGTTTTTCGATGGCTACCAGCTTGAGGGTCATTTGTGTCTCCATTTTCAACCTCCCTGTCGTGACTGATCTAGTTCCCCTACTACGGCGTTGAGAAAGCTGTGGTGCATCATCCTGCGCAGCAAGGGGTGTTCTTCGGGCGGGAAAGGCGAATCATCTTCCAGGGCGTCGGCGGCAACCAGGGTCATTATAGGGATGCCACTGTCTTCGTAGATTTGCGCCAGCAGCCAGGCCTGGCGTCGAAGCCGATCGCGCAATCGCTGGCGGCGCGCCAGGTCTACGACGCGCCGGACCCCCTGGGTGATCAGGGCCTCTTCTTTGGCTGCATTGACCTGGCCTCGGCGCTGCAGGCGGCGGTATTGGCGATCCAGGCCGTGCAGGTCTGGGACATTGAAGAACCAACTCCCGAATTCATCCAGGTCGAAGAGTTCGTCACACTGGGCCAGCAGGGCTTCCCGTTCGGTGGGAGGAATGTCGGGCAGGGGGAATGTCTCCGGCGAGTCCGGGGCCTCGCCCAGCGCCCAGTGACGCCAGGCCATGAATCCCACCGGCAGCCGGCGATGGGCCTCTTGCGTGGTTCGGATCCCACGGCTCAGTTCTTCTCTGGCCTTTTCAAGGCTGATCTCGACCAATTCGATGCCCATGGCGCCGAGACCGCCGCTGATCAGCTCTTCTACTTCGTCCAGGGTCGGGCTCAGGCCACCGTAGCAATCTTTGATTCCCTCGTGGTCGTTGAACATCACGTTGAGGAATTTGCAATGGCCCTCGGCCGTTTGACGGGCGATGAGAAGGATCTGGCCACCATTGCCGTCAATGCTAGTAATGAGACAGCCCAGTAGCGACTCGTCTGGAGGAGCGGGCTTTTCAGCGTGCCGTCCCACCTGGCCGGTCAAACACTCAGCCGCCCGTTTAGCCGCCTGACGCACTCTGCGACTGCTGTCATGAGAGAATCGTTCTTCCAGGTAGGGCACGGCTTCGGACAGTCCAAGAGTCTCCAGAGCCTTGATGGCGGCCGTGATCAATCGGTCCTGGGGGGTGTGCAGTAGGCACAACAACAGAGAAAACGTTTCCGGCCCGCCGGTCTCGGCAAAGCGTTGCAGGGCGTCAGGAGATTGCAAGATGGGGAGAACCTGGAGGTCCGCATCGAGAAAGTTACTGAGCTGCAAGGGGTCTTGCATCCGAGCCAGAAATTCTTGCTGCGACCGTCGTATAGCGCCTTCGGCGTCGCGCAGGTATTCAAAGGGGTTCTCGCCGGGAGCGAGGCTGTCCAGGCCGATGAGAGCAGTGACAATGTCCATTTTGTAGTCGTCAATCACTTCTGGATCGCGCAGCTTGCGGCGCAGCGGTTCGGCTGCCAGGTCGCTGTCCAGCATGACCAAAACCTGGCAGGCCCGCCGGTGCTGTTCCCGGTCCCGTGAAGCGACAAAGCGCATCAGACGGGGCACGGCTTTGTCTTCGGCCATGCTCAGACGTTCGACTTCTTCAGCCTCGTCCTCGGTCAGGGGCGTGGTCAGCAGACGTTGGATGATGTCGTCTATCTCTTGGTCGGCGGGCGGCTCGAAAAAGTCCGACTCGGGTTCGTCATGGATCATGCTCAGAATGTCTTTCATGGTTGGGGGGCGGCCGAGCATTGTCTCGAATGGACTGGGGACGTAGTCCGGGTCGTCGGCGCGGGCATAGCTGCTCAGGCCAGCATCCCGGAAGCGACCGTCGCTGTCCAGCACTTCTTCCAGGAGATCGGGGGGACAGGGATCGTAGTACAGGCCCCGCGCTGCCAGTTTAGGCACCATGCGGGAGAGAGGTTCTGAGCGCCCTCTACGGATCAGTGAATAAGCTGCGTCGGCCAGTTGCAGGTTGCGAGCTTTGATGCGATCCTCGTCACGCTGGCGGGCCGGCTGGTGTTCCAGTCGGTAGCGGCGGAGCGAGGCATCGGCATCTATCACCGTCAGGATGAGGTCGTCGCCGGGACGAGCGCGCCGGGCTTTGTACCATTGGGACAGTTCTGGGCAGGGTTTGAACCCCCAGGTGGCAATTCCCAGAAACTCGACTGGTTGTTCCAGCACAGGGCCGTCGGCCAGTTTTCCCTGGACCAACGGGTCACGACGCCGTGACTGGGGGCCGTAGAAGCTGGGCCAGAGGCCCAACCTGGCTTCACTGGTGATGACCAGTTGGCCCTGCCGCAGATCCTCGGCTGAAAGATGCAGACGGAAATGGTTTTCCTTCAACAAGTGGGGCATCCACCAGTACCGCCCGTCGCCCAGGCTGGTACAAAGGGGGGACTGGTTGATGGCGTTGTGCATGGTGGAACGGATGTTTTTGGCGGTGAGGGGACGCATCTCGCCCACCTTCTGGATCAGGTCGTCCATGGTGATGGGGGCTGGCGCGGCCTGCAACACGCGACGGATACAGTCTATGTAAGAGAGAGGTTTCTTGTTCATGGTTTCCCTCCGGGTGAATCCGTTTCTGGACGGGGATTCCTCCTGTCCAAACGCGGGGCGAATTGCTTCGCTGGATTGTACCACAAGTAGGACAAAAGGAAAAGTGAGCGCAAGAGGTTGTCCGGCCGGAAAAAGTCTGGTATACTGGGCGGCGCCATGCGCATCAAGGTACTTCCAGAGGATTTTGTCGTCAAAGAGGTGCTGGCCGTGCCGCTGGCCGAAGGCGGTCGCTACGCCGTCTACCGCACACGGAAGCGGGCGATCACGACCCTTCAACTCCAGAACCGGCTGGCAGCGGCGCTGGGTTTGCCTCCTTCGGCGGTGGCGTTCCCGGCGCTGAAGGACCGGCAGGCTGTGACTGTGCAGTTCGGCACAGTGCGCGGGCCGGGACCGCCGGCTGTGAAAGGGCAGGGTTTCACTGCCGAGCGCGCTGGCTGGCTGGATCGGCGGCTGTCGCCGGGCGACGTGTCTGGCAATCGCTTCTCGGCGACGTTGCGCGACCTGGGCCCGGACGAGGCGGCGCGCGTGACGGCCCGGCTGGCAGAGATGGCTCGCTGGGGGCTGCCCAACTACTTTGACGAACAGCGGTTCGGCTCGCGGCTGGCCGGCGGCGAGTTCCCCGGCCGGTTGATCCTGCGGCGGGACGAGGCGGGCGCGCTGCGGGCACACCTGGCCGGGCGGCAGGCCGGTGACCCGCCGGAGGTGCGCGCTTTCAAGGCTTTCGCCGCCGGGCACTGGGGCGATTGGGAGGCTATTTTTGAGCGCGCGCCAAAGCCGTCCAATTACCGCAGCGTGCTCACCTACCTGCGCCATCACCCGGACGACTATCGCCGGGCGTTGAACCTGGTCACGCCGCGCGTGTTGTCGCTGTACCTGTCGGCTTATCAGAGCTTCTTGTGGAACCGGCTGGCGGGGCGTTATCTCCAGGCCAGGCTGGAGACTGGGGGCGTTCCATTCTCAACGATAGAGATCGCTGGCCAGGCGTTGCCGGGCTACGGCCCGTTGCCGGAGCATCTTCTTGCCTCTCTGAGGGGCGTAAAGCTGCCGCTGCTACACCACCGCGTCCAGCCCGATGACCCGATGGTTGCTTCGTTGGTCGAGGCGATTCTCCGCGAAGAGGGCTTCCGGGCGCGCGATATGAAAGCGCGGGTGCTCAAGAAAGCGTACCTGGGCAAAGGCTCCCCCCGCGCGCTGCTGCTCTTGCCTCAAGACCTGGCCTGGGGAGAGGTCAAGGCCGACGAACGTTTTCCCGGCCGGCGCAAATTGACGGTGCGTTTTTTCCTCCCACGGGGCAGTTATGCTACACTGCTCTTCAAGGCAGTGGGGGGTTGACGAACCTACCCGCTTGTGATAGAATGGGAGCGAGGGGGTGACGCCATGACGGTGGCGGAGACTCTGCAGTCGGTGCAATCAGGGATAGACGGCAACCGTGCCGGGTACCGGCATGACCCGGTGCGGTTGCCGTTCGTTGCTTGACGAAAAAGACGGCGGAAAGAGCCGTTGAAAGAGCAGGCGGGGAAAGACACGCTAGATCATATAGGTGTCTACGAGTTGGCTTTTGTTGGAGGAGGGAAGGAGTTCTAAAATGAAGATATCAGGGGGCACTTTTAGAAATGCTTTGTACAAAGTGTTGTCGTCTCTGACCATTGGGGCCATGCTGTTGGGCCTCCTTCTGTTGCAGCCACCTGGCTCTGATGCGCGAATGGCCTTGACAGCGCCATCGGCAGGGGAGCGAATGCCGTGGAATGTTGATGCGCCCTCCCCACAAAGCAATAGTCCGCTGCCCGGATCCGCGATCACAGGCACCGTCAAATCAAGCCCTCTGCCGATCTCTCCTGACAGACTATTCGACGTCACTTCTCGGCGTACGGAAGGGATCGACCTTCGAGCAGGGGCACAGTTTCAGTCTGCTGAACTGAATATGCTGCCGAGGATAGATGACACAAGTCTGAATGGGCACGACGTACGCGCTGCCCTCGCGCCCCAGGAGGCTGTGCCGCCCACTCCCTCCAGAGCGTCTGTACTGAGAAATGAGGCGGTGGACGTTGATGCGCTTTACCCATCTGCAAAAGCTACAACCAATGCTGCTGCTCAGGCGGAGGGCTGGCCCCAGGTGACGATCAGCCCACTACAACCTCTGGACGCCGCGATCAGGACCGTCCCCAACGAGCCTGTCCCTCGCTGGCGGAGCGAAGCGTCTGTGGACTATACGCCAGCATCCAGGCCATCGATCCAGGCAGCCGCGGCAGTTCAGGCCACCGAGCCACTGCTGGCCGTCAGCCCTGAATACCTCAATTTCGCTGGCCAACAGGGTGGGCCGAACCCTGGCAGCCAGACGTTGCACCTGGGCAACAAAGGTGCCGGCACGCTGAGCTACGCGCTGGCGGAAGACATCCCCTGGCTGTCGCTGAGTTCGACGTCAGGCTCTGTAGAGGCCGGGGAGAGCGACGAGGTTGTGGTTTCTATCAACACGGGCGGCCTCTCGGCGGCGGGCAGCCCCCACAGTGGCATCATTGCCGTGGATAACGTGAGCAATCCCTCGGATGGAGAATGGGTGCACGTTCAGCTTTTCATTGACCTCACCGGCGGCCTCAGTACACTTTACAGCTACAGTTCGGCGGGCAATTTGCAGCGCCAGGTCAAACCCGACGGGAGCGTGATTGACTACGAGTACGATTCCCTGAACCGGTTGACGCGTGTCTCTTACCCTGACGATACCTCTGTAGCTTATGCCTACGACGCCAACGGCAACCGCACGGTCATGACCGACACCTGGGGTACGACCTATTACGCCTACGACGAGTTCAACCGCTTGACGGCGGTGTTCTTTCCGGACATCAACCCGGTGCAGTATCAATACGACGAGGCGGACAATCTGACCCGCATCGTCTACCCCAATGGCCAGGCGGTGGACTATGGCTACGATGCCGACAACCGGCTGGTCAGCGTGGCCGATGCCTCAGGCACAACGACCTACGGCTACGACCCCGACAGTGGGGAGCTGATCACCAAGACCCTGCCCAATGGCATCTATACGACTTACGATTATGACACCGATGGGCGGCTGACCGATGTGGTCAACCGGCAGGCCGGCGACAGCCTGATCTCGTCCTACCACTATACCCTGGACGCCAACGGCAACCGCACCGCTGTGGAAGAGCAGACCCCCGGCGATACTCGGACGACGAACTATACCTACGACGAGCTAAACCGCCTGGCGGAAGTGACCTACCCCGACGGTCGGAACGTAACCTACGAGTACGGTGCCCTGGGCAACCGCCTGGCGATGACCGATACCGTGGACGGCGTCATCCACTATACCTACGACGCCGGCAACCGGCTGTTGCAGGCCGGCGACGAGGTCTTTTTGTACGACGCCAACGGCAACACCATTCAGCGCTCCTCGCCCAGGCGCACGATTCAGTACGCCTATGATTACGAAAACCACCTGGTGCGATACGACGATGGCGAGACGGTGGTCGAGTTTGTCTACGACGGCGACGGCAGCCGCGCGGCCAAGATCGTGGACGGCGAGCGGATCAACTATGTCAATGACGTCAACGGCTGGCTGACCCAGGTGCTGATGGAGGCGGATGCCGGATGGTATGTGGATAGGAGTTACACGCTGGGCCTGGATCGCATTAACCAGATGGACTGGTCTGGAGACCCGTCGTTCTATCTGTATGATAGCCCACTGCGCAGCGTCACTGCCCTGGCCGACGCGGCGGGGGTACTGATGGCCAGCTATGACTATGACGTTTTTGGCGCGCCAATGGAGGCTGTCACCGGCAGTGGCAATTACCTGTACGATGGTGAGCAGTATGACCCGGAGACTGGTTTGATCTATCTGCGCAATCGGTACTACGATCCGACGTTAGGACGGTTTGTAACTCAGGATCCTTTTGTAGGGTTCCTGGTGGAACCGCAGAGCAAAAATCCCTATGTTTATGCACATAACAATCCTGTCAACTTGAGCGATCCTCTAGGGCTATTCCTGCATCTGAAAAGAGCAAGAGAGATCGCTGAAGAGGTTATAAGAGAAGCTAAAAGGAAAGCTGCAAAAGGAGACTTCTCATGGGATTCTCTACACAATGGTGCTGGAGACGCATGGAGGCACGCCGAGGGGAGCCGAAGAATGACCCAAGAGCTCGGGTGGCCAACAGCCTTTGTTGCTGGATGGGGACACGAGATTGAAAACGTATTCCAGGGACAACCCTTTGATGAGCTGATTATGGATCTGCACAATAATCGCATGGGTAGAAGTGGCAGGCCTACAGACGATCTGTTGAGCGAGGGCCGCTTGATTATCAACAAGCCATCTCCTTCTGATATTTCTGGTGATTACTGGACTCCACCTTCCGGCCGGCGGGACGACAGTATGCTTGGGGGTTATTTGCCGAGCTGGGATAGCCGCAAATATTCGTTTTGGCCTCCTCCCCCACCTCCAGGCAGCGGCGGAGCCTTTGGAGGCGTGGCGCTAGATAAAACCGCCGACCTGCTACTCAACATCGAAGACATCGCCGGTGCCACCTACGACCCCAAGACCGGCCAGATCGTCTTCTTTGGCCAGGAAGACGTCACCCTGCCGCCTATGGAAATGGACGACCTGAGCGTAGCCATCCAATCCGTCTACGGCGGGCAAGACCCCGGCGTGAGCATCGGCACCGAGCCGTCGGAAGTCCCCGACGAGATGAAAGTGCGTTACGACGGGCAGACCGTCGAGACCTATTTCGGCTGGGTGATGTTCGAGTCCGACCGCGTGCTCAAGATCCTCAGCCTGGGCAAAGACAACATCACCGACCAGCCCGTGACCTCCAGCGTCCCCGGCTACAAGAGCATGTTGCAGCGCGAGCTCGAGTCGGGCGAATGTACGCCCGGCGAATCCTCCAACCGCATGTGGTTCCGGCCCAAAGAAGTGCGCCTGGTGCGTTCGGAAGACGGCGTCTCGATGGTCTTTGACGCGGTCAGCATGGAGGTCCTGACCGAGAGCAAGTTTGAGGGTGGGGTGGTGGGCGACCCCGAGTCCGAGGCTTTTGCCGCCCACTTTACCGAACATTACGACGACTTTGCCCAGGAGTACCCCATCCTCAGGGAACTCAAGCGCCTGGGCAAGATCGTGGCCGTGGTCAAGTGGATCCGCGACAACAACATCCCAATGGACGTCTCTTTTCTGGACAACTATCTCGTCGCCTTTTACGGTACGCCGGCTCACACGCCCGAGACCACAGTCGAAGGCAGCTCTGGCACCTGTCACATCACCATGACCGGCGGCGTCACCTATCGCCCGCCCAACGAGTACATGGCCGACGATCCAGGCGATCCGCTGACCGGCGGCATGAGCGACGCCGCCCTGGAGAAGCGGCCCAGCGAGGTGGAATTCATGTGGAGCTTTAGCCCACCGCCAGAGGCCCAGGCAATAGGGATTGCTGCTAACGGCGAGGATCTCACCGCCGTCGCCCAGTCGCTGGCCCGCAGCCGCAAAGACGGCAACTTTACCCTGCCCCAGACCGACATGGCTTTCCCGATCGAGGGTAACCTCTCCCTGGATCTGACCCGCTACTATAACTCGTTCTACGACGAGCCCTCCGGCTTTGGCAATGGTTGGGCCGGAACACCCTACCAGATTAGCTTCCCTGACTACGAGCAAACCTTCACCTTTGGCAGCACCATCAGCAAAGAATTGCACGCTCAAATAACCGTCATCGAGCGCCCCGCCGGCCGGGAGGACGTCTACTCCCTGTTGGGCCTCGACGGTGACGATCGGGCTATCTATGCCCGCCCGGGCTCGGCCGAACTCTTGCGTGACAACGACGACGGCACCTTTACCCTGACCAAACAGGACGAGACCCAGATTCGCTTCGATGCCACGGGCCAACTCGTCTCCATCACCGACGGCAACGGCAACCAGGTGATCTATACCTACAGCGGTGGCCACCTGGTGCGCATTTCTCAGCCGGGCGGCCGGCAGATCGATTTGTCCTACGACGGGCAGGGGCACGTCACCCAGGCCGCCGGTCCGGGGGGACGCACGATAGCCTATACCTATGACGCTGCTGGCAACCTGGTCACGGCCACCAACGTTGCCGCTGGCCAGACCATTACCTACACCTACGACGCGGAAGGGTATCTGATCCGGGCCGTGGACAACCAGGGCAACGTGATCTTTGACCAGACTTTCGACGTCTATGGCCGGGCGACCGAGCAGACCTTTGGCGGCACGGCCGGCTTTGACCGGGCCTACGATCTCAACAGCCAGCAGACCATAATCACCGATCCCAACGGCAATCACACCCGTCGCTCCTTTGATTCCAGGTATCGCCTGCTGTCCAGTACCGATCCGCTGAGCAACACGCTGGCCGTTTCCTACGCCGGAGACCTGGGTCCCGGCGTGATCACCGATACCCAGGGCGCTCGCACCCAGTACTTTTACGACGTCCGGGGCAACGTCGCTGCCATCCTGGACGATCAGGGAAATCTGACCAGCCTGTACTACAATGCCAGCGACAATCTGATCGCCGCACAGGATGCGCGGGGAGTGGCGACTGCCTTTGGCTACGATGCCAACAACAACCTGACGACCGTTTATCACGAGGTCTCCCTGGTCTTTGACGGCAACGGCGACCTGGTCAGCTATTATTACGATCCCAACAACGTCGCCACGCTGACCTACGACGGCAGCGGCAACCTGGTCTCCACCATCGATGCGGAGGGGAACACGCGCCAGTTTGACTACGATGCCAACGGCGTGGTGACTGCCGTCGCAGAAGCCAGCGGCCTGAGCACTGACTTGCAATACGACAGCCTCTCCCGCCTGACTCAGGTCAGCAACGGCGCGGGGCAATCAGTCTCTCTCGGCTACGACGACGCCGACAATGTGGCCGCCATCGCCACCGACGCCGGAACGGTGCACTATGCCTACGACGGCAACAACAACCTGGCCTCCGTGACCGACGCCAACGGCAACCCGCCCACCGAATTCGATTACGACGCGCGCGACAACCTGATCAAGGTGACCGATGCCGACGGTGAGACCACAGACTATGCCTACGACGACATGGGCAACCTGGTCTCGGCGGATCTACCCAACGACACCTCGTTGAGCTACGACTATGACGAGCTGAACCGCCTGGCGCGGGTGGTCAACGGCGTCGGCGACAGTCCCCCCGACATCGCCTTGATGCCGGATGCGCTGGACTTTGGCCGGGTGCAGTATGGCGATTCCTCGACCATGACCCTGACGGTGTTCAACCAGGGGGCGGCCGGCCTCACGGTCAACAACATTTCTTCAGACAACCCGGCCTTCGGTGTGGATTTTACCGCCGCTGTGGTTATCCCCCTGGGGGAAAGCGCCGATTTCGCCGTCACCTTTACCCCACCTGGCCGTGGAGCGTACTCTGGCTTGTTGACTGTGCAGAGTGATGATCCGGACGAAGGGACGCTCACCGTGAACCTGGACGGCGAAGGCAAAAACATCGTCACCGGCCTGACCGCTGTCTCGGGAGACAACGGCATCGTTCTCAGTTGGCATCCCTTCGTGGATGCCGGCAATGACTTCAATCACTTTAACATCTATCGAGAAGAGACCCCCATCACCACGACTGTGGCCGGGCTGACGCCCATCGATCAGTCTATAGACGATAGCCAGGTCGTCACCTTCACCGATAGGACAGTAGTCTCAGATACGGCTTACTACTATGCCATGACAGCGGTGTACGACGATAGCTACGAAGATCCGGAGGTGGAACCGGCCGGTCCGGTTGCTTTCATGACCGGCGTGGATCT
>CAYNKW010000094.1:0-3403 GCA_964397845.1 uncultured Anaerolineae bacterium | reverse complement strand
AAGATCCGGAGGTGGAACCGGCCGGTCCGGTTGCTTTCATGACCGGCGTGGATCTGGTCGGCCCGGTCATTGCCATCAGTGCCCTGGACCGCTCGGAGTACAAGCCCCGGGTGGCTCATAATACCACGGCCAACGAATACCTGGTGGTGTGGGAGTACGATGCCAACGGCGACGGCAGCAACTACGACATCCGGGCCGCGCGAGTGCAGGCCGACGGGACGGTAATCACCCCAATACTGGTCGTTGCCGGATGGAGCTATCACGATCGCCGGCCCGACGTGGCCTACAACAGCGAGGCCGACGAATACCTGGTGGTGTGGGAGTACGACTACTATGGCGACGACAGCGACTATGACATCGTCGGTCAACGGGTGTCAGCCAGTGGCACACTCTTTGGCGGTACCTTCTTTGTTGGCGGGTACGTCCGTGACGAGTGCAAGCCTCGGTTGGCTTACAACAGCACGGCCAACGATTACCTGGTCGTGTGGGAGTACGACTACGACGACGGTGAAATTAGCAGCTACATGATCTTCGGTCAACTGGTCCCGGCCGATGGAGTGTTCTCTAGAAATGCCTTCCCTGTCGGTTACTTTATATACGACGAACTCAAGCCGCAACTGGCCTACAACAGCGCCGGTAATGAATATCTGGTGGTGTTTGAGTTTGACCTTAACGGCAATGGCAGTAACTATATCATTCTTGGTCAACGAGTTCAGGCCGATGGGACGCTCTCCGAGGGCTACATCGTCGTCAGTAGCTTGATATACGACGAACTCAAGCCACAACTGGCCTACAACAGCGCCGGGGATGAATATCTGGTGGTGTTCGAGTTTGACTACAACGGCGACGGCAGCGACTATGACTGTATCGGGCAAAGGGTCACAGCTGCCGGAGCGCTCACCGGAGGCGCCTTCTTTGTCGGCGGTTGGATAAATCGTCACGAACTAAGGCCCCAGATCGCCTACAACGGGGCGGCCAACGGCTACCTCGTGATATGGGAATACGATTTCTACGGCGACGGCAGCGATTGGGACGTCGTCGGGCAGCGCCTGGCCGCCAGCGGTCAAAAACAGGGCAAGGCCTACTTTATCGGCGGGCTCGTTGGCCGGGACGAGTTGAAACCTCACCTGGCCTACAACCCTGCCGCCAACGAGTATCTGGCCGTATGGGAATATGACTACTATGGCAACGGCAGCGACTGGGACATTCTGGGACGGCGTGTCGGAGGCTCGGTGCCTTTATTGCACGTCGAACCGGCTGGCCTGGACCTTGGCGCCGTCGAGACCTCGATGCCGCTCACTATCACCAACCCCGGCACAGGTGTGCTTCATTGGACCCTGGAAACCGGCCAACCCTGGCTGGGGGTCGCACCAAACTCGGGCAGCACTTCTGTGGAAGACGACGTCGTCACTGTCACCGTCACCCGAACGGGCTTGCTCCCCGGAGTGTACGGTGGTACGATCGCCGTCGTTTCGACCGACGTGAATCAAGATGTACCTGTTACAGTGACCGTGGTCAACCGGCCGCCCAACGTGCCCAGCCACCCCACGCCGCAGGATGGCGCTACGGAGCTGACTTCTTCCGATCCCGATCTGGCCATACCGTTGAAATGGAAAGGCGGCGATCCCAACGGGCAGGTGGTGACCTACACCGTCTACCTGGGTACAGATCTATCTCCCCCGCAAGTGGCGACGGGTATCACTGACACGACCTACAAACCCGGCAGCCTGCAAGGCCACACGACCTATTATTGGCAGATCGTGGCCAGCGACGGGTTGTCTGTTACCTCTGGCTCGGTGTGGCAGTTCAGTACGGCCAACCGGTCTCCTTTTGTGCCCACCGATCCAGGCCCGGCCGATGGGGCCTCAGGCCAGCCGTTGGCCACTACTCTTGCCTGGTCTGGTGGCGACCCCGATGGCGACGTAGTGACCTATACGATCCACTTTGGTACCGACTTTAACCCGCCGCTGGTAGCGACCGGCGCGACGGCTGCGGCTTACGATCCGCCCGGTGACCTGCAAATAGGAGCCATGTATCACTGGCAGATCGCAGCCACAGATGGCTCCATCACGTCAACCGGCCCCGTCTGGAGTTTCCGCACCATTGCTCCTGACCTGTCCACGTCGAGCAAGGAGGTGAGCAAAGAAGCGGCCTCAGCGGGCGAAATACTGACCTATACGCTCAGGCTCGTAAACAGCGGTCAGCTTGACGCCAGCGGAGCAAAGCTGACAGACACTCTACCTATGAGCGCGACCTGGGTTGGCGGTCTCACCTGGACGGGAGGAGGACATGCGGCCTACGCAGACAGAGTTGTGACCTGGTCAGGGGCCATGGCAATCGGTCAATCGGTGCTGATTACCTACCGGTTGCAGTTGAATGACTCCATGCCCGAGGGAGCCACCGTCTCCAATGTGGCCAGTCTGGACGATGGGATGGGACAGGTCCTCAACCTGGGAGCGACCACAACAATTGACAACTCGGCTCCGGCCGTGACGGTCGTCTCTCCCAACGGGGACGAGTCATGGGTCACCAACAAGACGTACTTTGTCACCTGGTCGGTCTCCGACGCCAACCTGTCGGCTGGTCCAGTCACGATTCTCTACTCTCTGGATGGTGGTTCATCGTGGGAGATCGTTGCCAGCGGCGTAGCAAATACCGGCTCTTATCCGTGGACTACCCCCGGCAGCGAAACGGGCCAGGCCCTCGTAAAAGTGGAAGCCATGGACAAAGCGGGGCACGTAGGGTGGGACCAGAGCGATTCACTTTTTGGCATTGCTTTACCGGAACCGGATGAGCGCCTTATTTACTTGCCCGCTGTCTTAAAATAGCCCGTAGCAGCGGTGTACTCCTAAAGCCGGTAGGTATTGTAGCCGCGATTTCTATATCGCGAGGGACTTTTGCGTTATGGAAAACGCAGCTATCTTACGTGTTGTTGTATGGATCACAGCGAGGCTGCCATGTCCGAGGATGTTCGCCAACTTGCTCCTCCCCTGGAAACCCACCGCAACCACTTTCTCTTCTCAGACCATTACCTCAACGAGGTGCTGCCCCGCCAGGCAGCCTGGCGTGAAGCGGAGGCCGGGGCCAGGGAGGCGTTAAAGGCCATCGCCAAACTGTACGACCGGCAGGCCGGCGCGTTGCCCCACTACAATGAAGCAGCTCTGGAGCAGGAGTGGATCCGTCCAATCCTCGACGTCCTGGGGCACGTCTACCACGTTCAACCCTCTCTGACCGGCGCGGCGGGCACGCCCGATTACGCCTTCTTCACCGGCGAGTCCGCCAAGCAGTCAGCCACCTCTATGTGGGGCACGCCCGCCTTCTGGGAAACCACCCTGGCCGTGGGCGACGCCAAGCGCTGGGACCGCCCGCTCGACAGGCGCATCGTGGACGGCGCGCCCGACGC
>CAYNKW010000093.1:12893-14501 GCA_964397845.1 uncultured Anaerolineae bacterium | reverse complement strand
AAGGAGCGATTGCATGAAAACCGTAACCCAAGACTGGAACTGGTGGGCTTGTCTGTTCCGTGTGACTCACCGGGAACAGATCGCAGGCATATCCGACTGGGATGACCGGCTGATCGAGTTCATCGTCGCCGTGCTGGAACTGGAGCCGGGGATGCGCGTGCTGGACGTGGCCTGCGGCAGCGGTGTGCACCTCCTGCGCCTGGCTCGCCAGGGACTCGAAGGCGTGGGGGTGGACATCGCCCCTGGCCTGGTGCGCCACTGCGTTGAGCAAGCCACCCAGGCAAAACTGACCAACCGGCTGCGCTATCTCGCCGGCGACATGCGCAACCTGGACTCGGTCGTCGGCGACGAGACCTTTGACGCCGTGACGTTGCTCTCGGGCTCGTTCGGTTTTTTCGACGACGAGACCAACCAGCGCGTGCTGGATGGCATGGCGCTCAGACTCAAGCCGGGCGGACGGCTGCTGCTGGACTGCGTCTCGCCAGCGTGGGTCACAAAGCCTCGTTCCCGATCCTGGAGCGAATTCGGCGGTGGCATCTCTTTCAGCGAGAGCTGGTTCGACCCCGTCACCTGTACCCGCATCGGCGAGTCCCGCTACCTCGACGCCGAGGGGGTGATGAACCTCGCCGCCGAACCGGAGCGCATTCGCGTCTACAACCTGCCAGAACTGCGGGCCATGATTGCCCTGGCCGACCTGGAATTCGTCGCCGCATACGCCAACCACGAACTGCCCGCTGTGCCCTACGACACCGATCACCCCAACCGGCTTGTCGTCGTGGCCGCAAAATAAAGGAGAAATGTAACCATCTCTCAAGACCTGGAGGAACAAAATGATCTACGAACTGGCTAAAAATGACTATGAAAAAGTGCGCTCTATTTTCACAGAGCTGCAAGCATACAATCTGATTATCGCTGCCGTCATCGAGGGCACCAGTCCTGGCGGGATATACGTAGATGATGTTAGCAAGCCTAAAACGGCATTCATGTGTTCGGTGGAAGGCTATTACCTGGCAGGATATGAAGGCAACGCCACATTCAATAGCGGATTGCGCAAATTGATCGCCGAAACCATTTTCGCCGGAGACACGGTAAGGGAGGGCGAATGGGAACTCGATCTGCGATTTCTTCCAGGTACCTGGGAGGCCAGGTTAGAGGCCATCCTTGAAGGCCTGGATAGACCCCCTATAAAATTTGACCGCAGGCACTATGTTTGCCGTGAATCAAAGGTTGACTGGAAAGCGCAAATCCCTGCTGGTTTCTCAATACAACGCGTTGACGAGAAACTCCTGACCAGGCCAGAGTTGACAATGCCTGACCATCTGATCAATTGGATGAAAATCAATTGGGGTTCGATTGAGGATTTCATGCAAAAAGGGTTTGGTTTTTGCACGTTGCATGGCGAGAAAGTGGTTTGTTGGTGTATGGCAGATTGCGTCAGTGGGGATGCCTGCGAGGTTGGCATCCGCACTCACCCAGACTATAGACGGCGCGGGTTGGCGACGCTCACGGTTGCGGCAACGGTTGATTATTGTCTGTCCCACGGCTTCGCGTCCGTTGGCTGGCACTGTGATAAAGATAACCTGGGCTCAGTAGGCGTCGCCGAAAAGG
>CAYNKW010000093.1:0-12793 GCA_964397845.1 uncultured Anaerolineae bacterium | reverse complement strand
GTTGGCTGGCACTGTGATAAAGATAACCTGGGCTCAGTAGGCGTCGCCGAAAAGGCCGGCTTTGAAAAAGAGAGGGATTACGTCGGCTATTCCTACATGTTTGACAAAGTTGACCATCTGGCTGTAACCGGCTATTATGCCTTTATAGCAAAGCAGTACCGAGAGGCTGCTGAGTGCTACGAAAAAGTATTCGCCATGGGAGACGATCATCCACACTACCATTACCATCTTGCAGCGCGGGCATGGGCTGCATTAGGAGACAATGAGACTGCTTTCAGGTATCTACACCAGGCCGTTGATGAGGGCTTGACGGACGTAAACGTTATAAAAAATACAAAAGAGTTCAATCCCTTGCACGGCACACAGGCATGGCAAGATCTGTTAGCGCGACTTGAAAGAAAAAAGGAAACCAACTGAGGAGAATAGCCATGTCAGATAATACAAACTACAACATCCGACCCTACACCCCCACCGACACCGCCGGCCTGGCTGTCATGTGGAACGAAAGCGACGACCAATGGCCCGGCACCTTCACTCAGGGCGTGCCCTTTACTGAGGAGCGCGTGCGGGAGTGGATGGAGAAAGAAACTGCCCTCATGCGCCTCGTCGTGGAGGACGAAACAGACGGTCGCATCGCCGGCTTTGGTTCGCTCTGGGAGGATCAGGGGCAAGAGGACACTTGTTGCGTGGATCTGCTCAACGTCCACCCAGCTCACCAGAAGCGCAGCCTGGCCCGCCGCATGTTGACCCAGATGGTGGACTGGGCCACAGACAACGGCTACCATCGCATGACCATCGGCACCTGGCCGGGCAACCTCAAGTCGGTGCCGCTCTACAAAAAAGTTGGTTTTTTCTGGATCCCTGACACCAGCGCCTACATGGAGGACTATATCCCGGCCATCCGCCAGTTGGCCATCGCCCAAAGGTTTTTTGAGCGGCACGACTGGTACACCACCTTCCGGCGCGAACTCGAGCAGGTCGAAGACGACCAGCGTCACCCTGCCACCGGCGACATGAAGGTCTACATCTACCGCTGGGAGGAGAACGGCGAGTTCCTGGAAGCAGTGGTGGACCGCCAGGCCCAGGCGATCACCGGCCTGGAGACAGAACATTTTGCCGCTTACGCCGTCGTGGACGAGAGCGAACCGGCCCAGGGCATCGCCTACCCGGTGCACTGGCGGATCGCCAACAAGCGGGCCGGGCCAGTGAACGTCTCGCTGCTGGCGGGCGGCGAAACCGGCATCGAGTTGGACTACCGGGCTTCGTTCACCCTGGCTGCCGGCGAGGAGCGCATCGTCGAGGCGACGTTCACCTGCGCCGTGGACGCGCCGCGCCTCGATCCCAGGGAACCCAGGGAAGAGGAAAAGCCCGCGCCAAAGCCAAAGATAGAGACCACGCTGGTAGTCGGCAGCGGCCCTTCGACAGTCCTTCGACCCGGCCCTTGGTCTTTAGGCTCAGGGCAGGCTCTGGTGGTGGAACTGGGCACCGGCTTGCGTTACCACCCCGCTGTGGAGATCGGCGCTGAACCCGAAATTCCTTCGCTACTGCCAGGCCGGTCGCAGACGATCCACCTGCAACTGCGGAACCGCGTCGATGGCGCGGTGAGCGGCGCCGTAACCATCGCTCCACAGGAAGGTCTGACGACCGGTTGGCTGCGCCACGAGTTCGAGGTCGAAGCAGGTAGCTATGCCGGCCTGCCACTGACGATCACCTGCCACCAGGCCGGGGCCATCCCTTTGCTGGTGGCGGCAACTTTCGCCAACGGCGACTGTCAAGTCACGACTGAACCCCAGCGCATCCCGCTGCTGGTCACGCCGCTGGGCGGCATCTCTGCTGACATCAACAAGGATAAGCTGGTCATCGAAAACGACCTTTTCCAGCTCGTCTGTCGGGCCAAAGGCGGGCGCTGCTTGCTGCGGAGCAAGGCTCTCCAGCGACGCGAGGGCCGCATCCTGGAAGAAATTGGCCCACCGTTCGATCCGTGGGACCTCTTTGAGAAGCAATACGACCTGGCGTTGGAACACGGACAGGGTTGGGCCAGAGCAATCCTGACGGCCAGGTCGGGGCACTTGCCCGGCCTGACCCTCATGCGGGAAATGACCGTCACCGCCTCGCCGCTGCTGCAGGTGCGCTACCGGGTGGTGAACAACGGCGCGATGGCCCACAAGTTCCAGGTCAAGCCAAGCCTGAGGCTCTCCGACCAGGACGCCGCGCAGATCGCGCTGCCGCGCAAAGAGCGGCTGGTGATCGAGCGCGCGTCCGAGTTCCCCTCCGCTCACGGCGACTTTCCCAGGAAGCCAGAGGGCATGGCCGAGCGATGGGTGGCTCTCAGCCGCGCCGGCCAGGTCGCTGGCGCCATCTGGGACAAAGACGTGGTGGAACACGAATTCGACTGGGGTTGCCTGCACCTCTACTTTGCCGAGCGCGCGCTGGAGCCGCAGGGCGCCGTGAACGTCGGGCCGTTTTATCTCTACGTCGGGCCAGGCGACTGGCGCGACGTCCGCCGCGCCTGGCAGCGAATCGCCGACACGGCAGCGCGGCGCCCTGAGCCCCTGCCCGAACCGGCCCGCTCCCACGCCTTTGGCCTGTCGCCTGTGCCGCTGGTGACGCTGACCGGTCAGGTCGAGACCCGCCTCTGCACCGACAGCGTCCGCGAGCGCGAGATGAAAGGACGCATCATCGTCGAACCGCCGCCGGGCTGGCAGGTGGATGGCGCCGAGTTTTCGCTGGAGGGCCTGGCTCGAGAGAAGCCTCTAGAAGAGACTCTACATCTGGCAGCACCGGACACCAAAATCGGCGCTGTCGCCGGTCAACTGCACCTGGAGACGACACAGTTCGACGAGGTACGTCCTTTCACTGTGATCCGGTTGGGCGACGAAAAGGCGTCGGTGCGCGTCGAGGAGGGCCAGGAGGCAGATCAGTCGCTCTGGGTCATCGCCAACGGTCGCTGCGCCTGGACGTTGGCCCCGGCTTTCCACGGTGGCGCCATCGCCTGGCGCGAGGCGGGTAGCGAGATCAATCACCTGATGACCGCCTTCCCCGACGACGGTGCACTGGGCTGGCTCAAGCCGTGGTTCGGCGGCATCCGACCCATCCTCGTGCCGGCAGGTGACGACGAACGCGGCTGGCCCGGCAAGTTGCATGAGGAGACATTCGTTGCTGCGCCGTTCGAGGCTGCCGACGCACGCGGGCTCCCCTGGCGCGGCGTACAACTGGTGGCTTCTCTGAAACGCGAAGGGTTCGAAGGCCTGCGCGCCGAGATCGCCTACCTGACGCTGGGAGGCAGCAACGTCCTAAAAGTCGTCTACCGGCTGGTCAACGAGACGAGCGCCTACCGGCGCGCCGTGCCTGGACTGTTTGCCTTCCTGCAAGTGGACGGCCGGCACGAAAACAGCGTCCTCCACGGCGATGGTCTCCAGCGCAAGCGCACGCCTCAGATGTCCTGGCCATTGGTCGGCGACTGGGGTGCCGTGGTCAACCCGTCCAGTGGCCGGGCGGTGGTCATGGCCGGCGCCTCGGGGGAAAAGCACATCACGTTGATGGACTGGGGCGTTGACGGTGGGTACCTCTTCTTTGACAATCGCGTGACGCTGGCAGCCCACGACAGCCACGAGTTGGTCGCTTACCTGGCCCTGACTGGCTCGTTGGACGAAGCGCGACGGTACAGGTCTTTGTCGTCATTGTGAACAACGTGAGACGCACCACAATAGGTGCGTCTCACTACTTGCGGGCCTGCTCAACAGAAGGGACGGGGCCATGAGAATCCCACTCAAGCAATACTGGAACTTGCTCGTCAATTACCTCGAGTCGCAATGGCCGAGGGCCTTGTTGCTCTCTGTGCTGCTCTTTAGCAGCATCGGCCTGCAACTCGTCAACCCGCAGATCATGCGCCACTTCATTGACACGGCACAATCAGGTGGCGCATCCGAGACGCTGCTCAGAGTTGCGCTGCTCTTCATCGGCGTGGCGCTGGTCCAGCAGGTGGCATCCGTCCTGGCGACCTATGTCAGCGAGAACGTAGCCTGGACGGCCACCAACGCCCTGCGCGCCGACCTGGCCGAACATTGCTTGCACTTGGATATGTCATTCCACAACGCACACGCCCCCGGCGAGATGATCGAGCGGGTTGACGGCGACGTGACCGCACTGTCCAACTTTTTCTCCCAGTTTGTGATCCAGGTGTTGGGCAACGCGCTTTTGCTCGTCGGTGTGCTGGCCCTGCTCTTTCGGGAAGACTGGCGGGTGGGCCTGGCATTGACCGGGTTTGCCCTGCTCGCCCTGTTCATTTTGGGACGTTTTCGAAATGTTGCCGTGCCCCATTGGACCGCAGAACGCCAGGCCAGCGCGGACCTGTTCGGTTTTTTGGAAGAAAGACTCTCCGGCACCGAGGATATCCGTTCCAATGGGGCCGAAGCTTACGTGATGCGTCACTTTTACCGGCTGATGCGCGAACTGATGCAAAGATCACTCAAAGCCGCATTGATGGTCAACATCTTGCTCAACACCTCGTTCTTGTCATTTGCCCTGGGCAACGCGGTTGCTTTTGTGGTGGGAGCCTGGTTGTTCCAGGAGAGAGTGCTCACCATTGGAACGGTGTATATCACCTTTCACTACACCACCATGCTGGAGCGGCCTATCAGGCAGATCACACGTCAGATGGAAGACCTGCAAAAAGCAGGGGCTGGCATTACGCGCATCCAAGAACTTTTTTACAGGCAAAGCAAAATCCAGGATTTAGCTGCCAGCTTGCCGGAGGGTTCTGCGTTGCCCAGGGGAGCCTTGGCAGTCGAGTTCCAAGATGTCTCTTTTGGCTACGATGATGCTGTATCGTCAGGTGACAGCAAGCCAAGCGACAATGGTAAAGATACAGTGCTCCGCGATTTATCCTTTCGACTGCCGCCGGGTACAGTGCTGGGCTTGTTGGGACGCACGGGAAGCGGAAAAACCACCCTTACGCGGCTGCTCTTTCGCCTGTACGACCCAGACAGCGGCGTGATTCGCCTGGGCGCCGCTGTGCTTACGGACATTCATCAGGTTCCCCTGACCGATTTGCGACAGCGGATCGGCATGGTCACGCAAAACATTCAACTGTTTCACGCCACCGTGCGCGACAACCTGACTTTTTTCGATGACAGCATCCCTGACGAAAGAATTTTGCACGTGATCCATGAACTGGGACTGAGCAAGTGGTACGAATCTCTGCCGGAGGGGCTAGACACCGAGTTGGAGTCGGGTGGCGGGGGGCTCTCGGCCGGTGAAGCGCAGTTGTTGGCCTTTATGCGCATCTTTCTCCAAGACTCAGGGCTGGTAATCCTGGACGAGGCCTCGTCGCGCCTGGACCCTGCCACAGAGCACCTGATCGAAAGCGCGGTGGACAAGTTGGTGCAGAATCGCACCGCCATCATCATCGCCCATCGCCTGGGGACGGTCCAGCGTGCCGATGAGATCATGATCCTGGAAGATGGGTGCATCGGCGAGTACGGCGCGCGGTCAAAACTGGCCAGCGACCCCAACTCGCGTTTTTACAGCCTGCTGCAAACCGGGTTGGAGGAGGTGCTGGCGTGAAACAGTCACAAAATGAAACCCCAAAGCTTGAAACCTGGAGATACTTGTGGCAACTGATCCGTTTTCGTCCCTGGCATTATCTGGCCTTGGGGGTTCTGGAGACACTCTTCTTTGGCGTGTTTCCGCAGATGATTGGATGGATCACCCACGCCTTCTTTGACACCCTGACCGGGGATGAACCGGCCAGGGTGGGGGTGTGGGGCCTGATCGCGCTGCTGGCAGCGACGGCGATAGCGCGCGTGGCGGCCATATTCGCCGACGTCGCCGTGTATTTCAGCTTTATGTACACAATCGGTGCCTTGTTGCGCAAGAACCTCTTTGCGCACATCCTAAAGCGACCCGGCGCGCGTGCGGTGCCGGGTTCTCCTGGCGAGGCCATCAGCCGCTTTCGGGGAGATGTAGGCGAGATCGCACACTTTATGGCCGAGTCGCTTATCCTGACCGGATTCGGGTTGTTCGCACTCGTGGCTGTTGTGGTGATGCTGCGCATCAACCCGCACATCACCCTCATCGTTTTCCTTCCCCTCGTGATCGTTGTTGTAGCCGCGAATCTGGCGATGAAAAACATTGAGAAATATCGCCAGGCCAGCCGCAAAGCGACCGGGCGTGTGACCGGCTTCATCGGCGAGATGTTTGGCGGGGCACAAGCGGTCAAGGTGGCGAATGCAGAACCCCGCATGATCGAGTACTTTCGCAAGCTTAACGAGGCCCGCCGCAAGGCAGGGCTCAAGGACCGGCTGTTCAGCGCACTGCTGGACTCGGTCTTTCACAACACTGCCAACCTCGGCAGCGGCGCAATCTTGCTGCTCGTCGGGCAGACAATGCAGGAAGGCGCGTTTACAGTGGGCGACTTGGCACTCTTTGTCTATTACCTCGGATTTGTCACCGAGTTCACCGGCTTGATCGGTGTGAGGTGGGCATGGTACAAACAGGTGGGGGTCTCTTTGGAGCGTCTGGTCAAGCTGTTGCAAGACGCCCCGCCGCAGACATTGGTCGAACATGGTCTGGTCTATATGAGCGGCGAATTGCCAGAGGTGCCCTACTTTCCCAAAACAGAGGACCATCGCCTGGAGACGCTCCAGGCATCTGGCCTGACCTACATCTACCCTGACACGAAACGCGGGATCGAGGACATCGGCTTGCGCCTGGAGCGGGGCTCGTTCACCGTCATCACCGGGCGCATCGGCTGCGGCAAGACGACGCTGCTGCGCGTGTTGCTGGGCCTGCTGCCCAAGCACGCGGGTGAGATCCGCTGGAACGGCGAAATCATCGAGGATCCGGCTACCTTTTTCGTGCCACCGCACAGTGCTTATACCGCCCAGGTGCCCCTGCTCTTCAGTGGATCGCTCAGGGACAACATTCTGATGGGCCTGCCGCAAGAGAAGGTAGACCTCCAGGCAGCCCTCCGGCTGGCGGTGATGGAGCAGGACGTGGCAGAGTTGGAAAACGGCCTGGACACGGTGATCGGCGCCAAGGGGGTCAAGATCTCTGGCGGACAGCGTCAACGTACCGCTGCGGTGCGCATGTTCGTGCGCGATCCTGAATTGCTGGTCTTTGATGACCTCTCCAGCGCGCTCGATATGGAGACAGAACGCCTGCTCTGGGAACGGGTCTTTGCACGCAGCGGCGCGACCTGCCTGGTGGTCTCGCATCGCCGGCCCGCGTTGCGCCGCGCCGATCACATCATCGTTCTTAAAGGTGGCAAGATAGAGGCAGAGGGGACGTTGGATACTCTGTTGGTGGAATGTGAAGAGATGCAGCAGTTGTGGAAAGGTGAGCTAGAGTCAGCCCCAGCCCCTTTTCCGTTGCCTTCCGGTAGGCCAGCAGGGCGATCGCCGTATCCTGTACGCCGACGCCCGTTAGATCGCAGATCGTGATCTCTTTGTCGCTTCTACGGCCAGGTTTCCGGCCGGAGGTCAGCTCTCCCAATTCGATAATGTCGTCGTCCTGGGATATGATGCCCTCCTCCAGCCCGTGGTGCAACTCGCCCAGGCGGAAACACTGGGATTTGCGGTCGCAGACGAGAAGGTCGGCACGCCCCAGCACACCGGCGTGCAATTCCTGCTTTTCCTCAGAGTCGCAACCCATCGCCGTGATGTGCAAGCCAGGGTGCAACCATTCGGCTTTCAGGTACGGCTCCCGCGATGGGGTGGCCGTCACCACGACGTCGCTGCTGCGGACAACGGTTTCCGCATCATCCGCCTGGACAATCTCGACGCCGAGCAGCGGGGCCATCTCGGCAGCGTACTGCTCGACCTGGTGGGGGACGATGCCATAGACCATCAGCCGCCGAAAGTCGCGCACTTGCTTCAGGGCCATCATCTGGTAACGCGCTTGCGTGCCCGACCCGATCACCCCAGCGGTATCGATCTTTTTCCGAGCCAGGTGATGGGCCGCCAACGCGCCTGCCGCACCCGTGCGCACGTCGGTCAGGTAGCCATTGTCCAATAGCACCGCCTCGGGGACGCCGGTCCTGGCGCTCACGATCACCATCATGCCGCTGCCAGTTGGCAGGCCCAGGCGATAGTTTTCAAAGAAGCCGGAGGCGATCTTGATGGCAAAGCTGTCGAACCCTCGTACATAGGCCGTCTTGACGTCCACCTCCCCCTTGTGCTCCGGGATATCAACGCGCACGATGGGCGGCAAGGTTACCTCGCCGATCGCCAGACGAGTGAAGCCGTCCGCTACGGCTGAGATAGCTTTGTGATTCAGGGCTACACAATCCCGGATCTCGGTTTCTGTCAGGATAGTGATTTCCATTTGTCTCCCCTCCCAAATCTCATGTCTGCTCCACGACGGCATCGTGATCCGGCAAGATGTCCTCGGCGTTGCGCACGGCGGAGAACAAGTAGCCGCCCAGACCCGTCAGCGCTGCCAGCAAGCCGGTGAAAACAAACAACAGCGCGATCCCCGCCCCGGTGCCGCTACCCACCAGCCAACTGAAAACGGGCGTCAGGCTGCCCCCTTCCGCCATCGCGGGCTCCAGGATCTGGTCGGCCAGGGGGCCGGCCAGCAACTGGCTGATGGGCATCACCAGCCAGGCGATGAGGCGGCGTGTGGTAAAAACCCGACCTTGCACGTCGGGCGCGACCTTGCCTTGCCAGATGGCCTGGTTGGCCCCGTTGATGATGGGTCCGAAGAAGGCCAAGAGAAAGATGCCTGCTGCCCAGACGGGCAATGCCTGCCCCAGACCCAGCACTGTCTGCCCCAGCAAACCCGTGCAGAACCAGCCCAGCAACACTCCGTGGACGCGGCGCTTGGGGCCGCCCCAGGCGCTCATCGCCACGCCACCAACCACACCCCCGATGGCCCCCGCTGACTGCACGCTCCCAAAGACCAACTCGTCGTTCCCGGTGCGGCCCAGAATCATCGGCGCAAAGACTGCGAAGGCCAGACCGCTGAAAAAGTTCCCTACCAGGAAGACCGTCTGCAGGCCGAGCAGGCTGGGCCGGGCAAAGATGTAGCGGAAGCCGTAGGCTGCTTCCTTCATAAAGCTTCCCTCCCCCTCGCGACCGGCTTCGGTCCTGGCCGGCTGGGGGATGTGGACGAAGAGCAGTGTGCCGATGGCGGCTGCGGCGGAGCCCAGGTCAATGATCAGTATTGCGGCGAGCCCCAAAGGCCCTATCAAGGCCCCGGCCAGGAGCGGTGCAAAGATCCCGGAAGCGTTCCCGGCCAGCTCCAGCATCCCGTTAGCCCGGGCGTATTGCTCCTTGGGCAGCATCAACGTGATGGCGGCAGAGTAGGCCGGCCATTGGAAGCCCTGGAAGATGCCGGAGACGGTGGCCGTGACGTAGAGGTGCCAGATTTGCAGGTTGCCCGTGGCGTACAGGATCAGGACGATCACGGTGGTCAGCGCAGCAGCAAGGTCGCTGAGCATCATCATCAGCTTGCGGTTGCTGCGGTCCACCAGCACGCCGACGAAAGGCCCCAGTACAACCATCGGCACCATAAAGAAAAAGCCGACCAGCGCCAGCGGTGTGGCCTTACCTGTGACCTCGTAGGCCCACAGGGTCAGGGCAAAGTTGCTCATCGCGGTACCTAGCAGCGAGACAATCTGGCCGATCCAGATGATTGAGAAGACCGTCATGCCAGTGGGGCGCTTTTGCAGATTTTCCATCGTTCCGCCTTTCTTAGTCACCTAGACATCTTCATATAACAGGATCTTTGATAAATGATACAATATTTTGTCTGTCATATCATCGGGGTATGAGCGAACATTTCTTCGATCGTCTGTACCGTCCCTCGCTTTCTTTCATCCATTGGCTTCCTCCCTGGTATGGGACTTCTGCCACATTATACCACCTGGAACATCCACGGCAAGGTCACGTCCTTCCCACGGATGCCGTCTATCCGCGCTATCCTTCTTGGCAAGCACATTCCATCTGACATCAAACAGCTAGGATGGCTCGCGCCAGTTGACCACTTGTAAACCGGGGATGCGCTCAAGGTGAGCAGTGTTGCCTGTGGCGATGGTCAGTCTATACTCCAACGCCGTGGCCGCAATGAGGATGTCGGCATCGCTGATTAACTCCCCCCGCAGTTGCAGATCGGCGTAGATGGCAGCACCGCGCACGGCGATAGGCTCCGTCAGAGGCAACACCTGGCTGAGCCGACACAATGCATCGAAAGCCAACTCCTGGCGCACAGCACTCTTGGCTCACAGGCCGCGCAGAATCTCGTAACGGGTGAGCACCGAGAAGGTGAACCGTTGCCACTCATCCAGATAGGCCCGGGCAGCTTGTAATACATTGTCATCGCGCTGCTTGAGGATCTCCGAAAGGATGTCGGTATCGAGTAAAGTGGGCAACATGACTCATGCCCGCCTGACGAAGAAATGATCGCGATCAAGGACCAGGCGCTCGATTTCATCCATATCGTCGGGCGATAGATTCTCGTAGACCTGGGCTGCCAGGCATAAGATTTCATCGGGAGAGGGGGCTTCGCGGGCAAGGTGCGTTGGCTCAGGTACAGGCACCACAATGACCCAAACCCGCTGCTGCTCGCTGAGGGGCAAGGGCTGATGCAGGCGCAATACGTTGCCTTCGTAGGTGGCTTCTGTTGTCCGAGACACTAAATCTGACATGAATACCCGACCTCCTTTCTACTGCTCCTTGCAGCATGAGGCGTATATGGCAAGTTGCGAGTTGTGTCAAGATACCAATGCCTGGAGTTCGGCAGCGTTGGAATTGGCCCGGCCATAGCCAGGTAGCCTGCAGCCACGGTTCAGCGCCCCCCTTGATCACCTGGATTGGTAGATTGGGCTAGATCGAACTGTGACGGTTTGCAGGCCATCCAGCAACCGGTTCCCAGCCGAATGAAAGGCCCTCTCGTGACCTCCAGAGGTGCTTTCAGTCGAGTGAGAACTCCCCTGGGAGTCCCAGAAGTGCGCTCAGCCGAGTGAAAGCCTCTCTTGGGACCCCAGAAGTACGTTCAGCCAAGTGAGAGGCCCTCTTGGAACCCCAGGAGTGTGTTCAGCCGAGTGAAAGCCTCTCCTGGGACCCCAGAAGCGCGTTCAGCCAAGTGAGAGGCCCTCTTGGAACCTCAGGAGTGTGTTCAGCCGAGTGAAAGGCTCTCTTGGGACCCCAGAAGCGCGTTCAGTCGAGTGAAAGGCCCTCTTGATCCCAGGAGCGCGTTCAACCGGGTGAGTTGCGATCTCCTTGGCCGATCATAAGTATAGCCGATTCTCACCGACACGCAAACCGGCTCTTCGGATACAAAACACACGCCGCCCCGCTTTTTTCGCCTCGACCGGTGGTGGTGGGCGAAGGATACGGGGCGGTGTCCTGAGCAGTTCGGCTTCGCTCACTGCAAACTCCGCCGAAGGAGCCGAGAGGCCGGACAGGACAGGGGCTGCGCACGCCCATGCCCATGGTGCTGGGCATGGGCCTCGCGCTCATTGGTACGGTTTTCTCGCCGAAACGATAAATTCAAACAGCTCCTTCTTTGAACTCCGCTTTCGTATGAGTTCGACTTCTGTGTCCACAAATCCACACGCTTCTAGAAGGTAGGCATAGATTAGCTCGACGGGCACGAGGGTATCGTAAAATCTCGAATTGCCTACTATGTAGAATACTTTGGCCCCTGGAGATAGAGTGCAGTAGAGGCTCTTGAGATGTGCTAAAATGTCTACAAAGTATCTGTGGACGTAGTTGGCAAGCGTGGGGCTTTGAACCGCTATGTCTTCTATGATCTTCTCGAAGCCAGGCCATTGGATTGGGTCTCCATCCGGTCGCCATGTTTGAAGTCTGCTCGTGGCTATACCCCACGTTCCACCTATCGCCTGCCAGTCAAGTTCACCAGCTTCACGTGCTTCCTTTAGATACCCGAGCCAGTACATATAGGGACGCAGTTCTCGAATATAACTCATTCTATTCGGATAAGGCGGCGAAGTAATCAAACAGCCGTAGGGTCCATCAGACGGTTGTGGAACGCAACGTGAGTCTGCCTGGATGATCTTGATTTGTACTTTTATTGGCTCTTCAGCAGAGATAGCTATTCCCTGAACCGTCTCAGCGAAATGTTGAAGCATTTGCTGCGTCTCATCGAACAGACTGAGTTGTCTGCCATCGCTTTCCTTGAAAGACATTGATTGGTGATTGAAAGCAGCATTTGACCAACTGATTACGAGGTGGCAAAAGGCTACCAGAAGCAGATCTTTGGCCGGTGAGCTATCAGGGAATTGTCCATTCAGTTCGCGGTAAATCTTGGCCAGCAAAACGAGCCTGTTTTCCGGCCACCACCTGGTGATATTGTGAATCGGTGGAAACCAAAGATTATCCGTCTGAGGGTTTTCTACTACGCTTCTACATACGCTCTTGGCCCCCTCTTGTGCCTGACGTAAATGGTCAGGTTCGTAGCTCGTTGTTTTGACACCTGCGAACCATACCAGGAATGGGTTAATGTCAATTAGGTCACATCTCACGCCACGTTCTGCACAGACGAGTCCCGTCGTGCCAGTTCCAGAAAAGGGATCGAGCACGTAGGTGGTCTCTGGATGGTTCTCTAATATCTGCTGAACGACCTTTACCGAATAGGCCGGCGTTAGCCTGAGCCATCCGTGTCTGCCGCGCTTAAGATTATATTTGAAGGTGAGATCGGCTCTTTGTCTAGCCATTGGCATCATCAGGTGTGAGTAGAGTTTTGAGAACTTTTGCTGCGGCACGGGCCTTCGGATTGCCCCTGAGCGCCACCCGCGCCACCTTGAGCGTGCGCATATAGGCCGCGTCGG
>CAYNKW010000092.1:8707-14606 GCA_964397845.1 uncultured Anaerolineae bacterium | reverse complement strand
CTCAACCTGGTCGGCGAGCAGCCCATGCCCTGCCTGATACCGATCCTCCAATACCGCCCCGACGTGGCGGTGTTTCTCTACTCCGACCGCACGGCGTCGCAGGTGGCGGACGTCTGCGCGGCCCTCGACTTTGTTGACGAACTGTCTCCCCACTTCGTGAGGGTGCAGATTGACCCGGCTCGATTCATCCGCTCCGCTGACATTGTTCCCCAGGTGATGGCCAACTACCCCGGCAGCCAATTCCTCTTCAACCTGTCCGGCGGCACCAAGCTGATGGCTCTCAGCCTGTACCGCGCCGCCGAGGGGCGAGGCGATGTTCTCTACGTCTCGGCCGACGATGAGTGCATCTTTCGCTTGCAGCCCGATAGCATCGTCAAAGAGCCCATCACGGTCCGGGTACCGGCCGACGTCTATCTGCGGGCACACGGCGCAGAAATTGACCCTGCCCGCAGCCTGGACGTGACCTCTCTGTCTCCGTCCCATTTTAAAGTAGCCCGGCAAGTGGCTCAGTGGGTGCTGGGACTGGAAGACTGGCGGCGGGCACTCACCAGACGGAGTCGCGTACGACCTTCCTCACCCTTTCCTGCGCGGGTCAGTTCGCCCCACCCATCGCCGGTCGAGGGCGCGATCGTGGATCTGTTGGCGCGCCGTGGCTTGGTCACGCGAGGCAGGAGAGGGGCTTCTTTTATCCTGGAGGATCACAACACCTGGGCCTTTCTCAACGGCGGTTGGCTGGAGGTGTACGCCTTTGACGTGGCCCGGGGGATAGACCCGTTTCACGATTGCCGGGTTCAGGTCGGCATTGAGCACCCGGAACTGGGCCAGAACGAGCTGGACTTGATCGTCATGCGGGGAGCGGTGGCCACCATCTGCTCCTGCAAAACGGGTAATCCTCCGAGGGGAGCAGCCAAAGTGCGCTTGCTAAATGAGTTGGAGGCCCGCGCTTCGGCGTTGGGCGCCTTCTGCGGCAAGTTGCTGATCATCAGCCAGCCCCGCCAGGCCTATGGCGAGAGCTTTATCCAACGGGCCGGACAAATGGGCATCGGGGTGGCGACGGGCGAGGACCTGCCTGGGTTGGCAGCTCTGCTGGAACGCGCCTCGAGGCGCAAGGGCAAAGCAAGCCCGTAAAACGTGGTGCGTGAAACGTGATTCACGCATCACGCTTTACGCATCACGCTTTACGCATCACAATGTCCGCTTCGATGCGGGCCAGCAGCCGCAGAGCGGGCAGCCGTTTCGGTAAGGTGAGGCGCATGGTCAGCGTGGGCTTGCCGCTCAGTCCGCGCAATGGCCCGGTAATGTCCGCCGGCGCCAGAGGGTCATCGGGGATATCCAGCAGGGGGACAGTCGTGTGGTAGAGCTGATGGTCGCCAGCGCATAGGTGAATTTCCACTGGTCTTCCGCTCAAGTCAGGAGACAAGGGACGGCCATTACGCAGCGTGCAACACAAGCGTGCTCGCCGGATCTCTTCCGCAGCCACCGTCAGGTTAAACTCCCTTTGCACGACCGGTCGCCGGCCTTTGAGCGTCTTTCTGAGGGTTACTCTCTTCTCACGCCGATCTCGCTTGCGGCGCGGCGCAAAGTCATCGAGGATGTCGGCCGGATGCAGGCTAAAGCTCCCCCTGGCCCGCCGGTTGGCGAAATGGGCCAGCAGGGCCGGAAACTGCTCTTCCGAGATGCGATCCATGCGGCGGCGCAGCAGTGCAAAGAGAGAGTGCGACGTCTCCGGCGGGTAGTTCATTTGCAGGACAATAGTCCGCACCAGTTCTGCGCGGCTGGCATCTCGCTGACGGCAAGGGGCCAGAAGTTCGTCCAGTTTGGCCACCTCTGACGGGGAGAGCGCCGGCCTTTCGCGCTGGTCATCCTGGATCCGGGCCAGGGCAGCCAGCGCCCACGCTTCAAGGCCGGCCGGATCACGGCTTTTCTCCACGGCCAGAGGGGTGAGCGCGTAGCCCGCCCTTTCGGCGCGCAGGATGCCAGCCTGAGTCAGCACGCCAGCAGCCGTCCAGGTCAACTCTCGCCGCACGGCCACCCGGCGGCGGTGCTGCATCTCCAGGTCTACTTCCATTTCGCCCTGGAGTCTATCCAGCGGCCAGGGCAAAGCCTTCTTCAGTCGCCGGTAATCGTCGATCAGGATGCGCAGGACGTGGGAGACGGCCTGGGCCAGGGTGAGCGGAGCATCCTCGCGCTGCTGGCAACGACGCAGAAACGTGGGCGCAACGTCCAGCAGCCGGGGGACGTTCAGGCGATGCTGGAATCGCTGGCCGTAGCCCAGTTTGGCCGTCGGTTGCCCGGTCAGCGGCGTGACGATGCCCAGGCGCTCCAGCAGCAGAAAGCCATCTTTCAGCTTGCGGTACTCGACCTTTTTGCCCTTGGCGGCTTCCAGCGCCCGCCTGAGCTTCATCCAGGTGAGGCCAAAGTGCACGACGGTAGCCGGCGGCGTTCCCTGGACGCTTCTGATTCTTTCCATGCGCCGCTGGCGCTCCAACAGCAGGTAGTTCAGCACCCACTTGGCGTGCCGGTGGCGGCCCAGTTGCACGATCCAGCCGCGTTCGACGTAGGCCCGCAGCTTGCGCAATGTCTCATCCGGCCAGCCTTCAGCCTGGGGGCGCAGGACGTAGAACCGCTCGCCTTCTTCTTCGACGGCGGCGAGGGGTGGCGCCGGGCCGCGCAACGCTTCGCGCCGGGCGTAGGCAAAGGTGGGATGGCTGAACAGTCCCATCATATCGCGCAGACGCAGTTTGAATGGGCCGTCCTCCACGTCTGCCCGGTAGCAGACGATTTCCCAAAAATCTACCTGGGGGACAAAGAGGTAGCCAGTCAGCAGGCGATAATGGGCTGCCAGATGCTCTGCTTGCCTTGGAGAATAGTCGGACATCGCTGTTTCCGGCATGGTTCACGGGCAGTCAAGACACCTTGACAATTTGCCTCTTGCCCTTGATCCTCAGGCTCAAGGGCCTTCGCTCACGCCGGATCGCCAGATCCGGCGATGTTTGGTGATGTTTTACGGTGCGGGATCTGGCGATCCCGCACGAACGAAGATTATGTCGTGTTCTCTTGTGAACCATGTCCTGTTTCCCTTTTTGATGATCCTATTGCCACAGGAGCAGGATGGTGGTATAATAAGAATGTCCTGGCAGAACGCCAGAGACGCCCCGGGCCGGGTTCGCGTTGGTGGCCCCTCGAGTCCGGCCGGTCAGGCGCGAGTCTGACAGATCGTCGCGGCGAGGCCTTCGTCCCGCTCAAGGCGGGGCCCTCGTCCCGCTCAGGGCGGGGCCTTCGGGCGCTCGCTATGACGATCCCCGGGCCATCAGAGGCGGTTCCCTTTTGCGCAAAGGGAGCCGCCTCGCTCTTTTTCCCCCGTCTCCTCCAGACCCTTAGAGCGTGTTTTAAAAGTGTCTACCTCAGACCTCGGAGGTCTTGTACGAGCTTTTTCAAAGGCAACAACAACTGTCTTGAGCCCATCTTGGCAAGAAAAATCGCTTTTCGAGACCTCCGAGGTCTAAAATCAAGCCAAGTTTGGACTTTCAAAGCACCCTCTTAGGATTTACGAAATCCCAGGGGTCTTTTGTCTTCAATTTCAGCGAATTTGCAGACTGACTTGGCCAACTATCTATAATAGGGAAAAAGTATGCGCAGAAACACTACAACGGACTTGTGAAAGGATTCAGACATGACCGGCAACCAAATCCGTTCCATTCCTCAATCCGTTGTAGTGTCGCCGGCAAGGATTCTCGTGCAGAGCTCTCTAGAGTGCAAACACCACACGCCACATTATATCAGAAAGACTCGTATATCGCCAGTGGTAGCTAATGGGGGAAGGAAGTGAGAGGCTTGGCCCGGAGGGCAAAAAAACGTGAGCTCATTATCCACACCGACGGCGCCATCCGCGACGACCCGCCCTCTACCGGGGTAGGGGTCGTGATTCGCGATGGGCAGGGACAAGTCCTGGATTGGATCAGCGAGGCGGGTGAAGGCAAACTCACCTGCAACGAGGTCGAGTACGCTGCCTTGATCCGGGCTCTGGAAGCGGCCCAGGGCTATCGCCCGCGCGAGGTTCACTTTTACCTCGACAGCCTGATCGTCGTCAACCAGATGCGCGGGCGCTTTGCCGTGCGCAGTCCGGCATTGCGACGTTTGAACGCCGAAGCGCAGCGGCTGGCCGCGCGGTTCCGGCAGGTGACTTATACCCACGTGCCCCGGAAACGCAATCGCCTGGCCGATGCCCTGGCCAACGAGGCAGCGGACAAAGTGAAACGTGAAACGTAACAAGCGCCTCACGTTTCACGCCTTACGTTTTACGCATTACACATCACGGAAGGAGGGAACGAAAATGACCGAGAAAGTGCTGAACAAAGGGGAAATTGTGGATACGGCGATAGAAGTGGTCGCCGAGTGGAGCGGACAGCGCGTGCCACAGGACGGGCATGAAGGGTTGCCCGAGTTCTCTTTCAACGGCCTGGCCACTCTGCCCGCTCCGCTGAACCGGGGTCGGCTGGGCCTGCTGGGACAACTGATCGTCCTGCCCGGCACCTGCGCCGTGGTCACCGGGCGGAAGGGCTACCAGCAGGTCTTTGCACCTGGCACGCACACCCTGTTCGAGGTGCCCCTGGGACCGGCAACGATGCAGTGGGTCAACACCCGCCGCCAGCGGCGAGAACTGCCGCCGGTCATGGCGCTCAGCCGGGACAAGTGGCGGGCAACGCTACGGGTGGCCATCGAGTTCGAAGTGGCCGGCGTGGAGGCGATCGCACGGCATACCGATCCGCTGACGGCGTTGGATGCCGCTGCAAGAACGGCCATCCTGGCCCAGATCGAGGCCATGTCTCACGACGCCCTCACCGGCCTGGTGGACAGAGACGACGACACGCCCAGTGGCGTAGACGCTGTGGCCGAAGGCATTCTCCAACACCTGCGGGCCAGCCCCTCGGTGGAGGGACTCAGGATCGTCAACCTCTCCATCGTGGAACGAAAGGGAGACGAGCGGCGGGTCCAGATCGTCCAGGACGCCGTGGTAGAGCGCACCCGCCTGGCGGAGGAGCGACAGGTTCGGGAGTTGGAAGACCGCCTGGAATTGACCAAGCTGACCGCCCGCCGGGAGACGGCCGAGGGAGAGCAAGCCATTGCCCTGGTCGAGACACAGACCGAGGTGCGCCAGGCACAGGAGCAGGAGCGGCTAAAGCTGATGGCCGCCCAGGTAGAAGCAGAGATCGAAGAGATCCGCCGCGCCCAGGAAGCCTGGCGGGCCGAGCAGAAACGACTGACCGAGGAGTGGCGCACGGCCAAGGAGCTGGAACTGCTGCAGATGCAGCAGCAGCACGAAGCCAACCTGGAGATCATCAAGGGCACCGCCCAGGTGACAGCCGAAGCAGCCAGGGCCGGTAAACTGGAAGGGTTGAAAGTCTCGCCCCGCCGCCGGCCCGAGATCAACGTGGCCGAAGGCAGCGGACGCAGCGAGGTAGTGGGCGAAGGCCTCGAGGTCCTGCGTACGCTGCGCGAGCGGATGGCCCCTCCAACGACCTACTTTTTGCCCCACAGCGGCAGCGCCCTGGCCCGCGACCCCTATCGCCGCCTGCAACTGGAGGAAGCTCGCCTGGACAAGATCAAAGGCGCCGAGTACGAGTTCGTCATGCGGCGAGGCCAGATGGCCCACGTGATGGTCCAGGTGGCCGATCATCGCTTCGAGATCGCCTGCCCGGAGGGCTATCCCCAGACCGCGCCGGGGGTGATCATCCAGGGCCCGAAGGGGCAGGACGTGCCGTTCACTTTTGAATGGGAGGCCGATTGCTTCCTGAGCGACCTGGTGCGCGACGCGCTGCTGGAGCAAATGTCGGGGGGCAAGGCGAGTGAATCGCAAGCTGCCGACGCCGAGACCGACTCGGCGGACTCGGCGGATTCG
>CAYNKW010000092.1:7036-8607 GCA_964397845.1 uncultured Anaerolineae bacterium | reverse complement strand
GAGTGAATCGCAAGCTGCCGACGCCGAGACCGACTCGGCGGACTCGGCGGATTCGACGGATTCGGCGGATTCGGCGGATTCGGTGATCGAAGCGGAGGCAACTGAAGAGAGAGCCAAAGAGTCAACGCCGGGCGAATCGTCGAATAGTTGGGACAGATGATTCGCCAGGCCGGTTCAGAGCGCCCCTCAACAAGCTCCGCCCAGGAGAAGCAAAATGAATCAGGAACCTTTCATCTGGACCTTTGGACCTATGCTCACCCCGGTCGAGACGGGGGAATTCGACGATCTGGGGATAGTGGAAGAGATGGTCGAAGGCTATCACTCTGTCGTTGCCCTGCGCGTGATGGCCCTGCCTCTCTACGCTGGCGATCCCTGGTCACGCGGATTAATCTGGCAGGAGTGGGTGCAGGAACTGCTCCATCGTCAGGCCCAGTGCCTGGCCGCGCTGCACCCCTCGCTACTGGGGACAGAGAATACGAATCCGACGTTGCGCACCCTGGATCTGCGCTACGTGGCCCGGGGAGACGCTGGGGGCGTCGAACTGGCCCTGTTGTTGAAAACCTTTGACCCCGACGCCCAGCGCTCTCGCTGGTGGACGCAGGCGCTTGCCACCGAGGTGGTGGCCCTCTTCCCCTCCGAGTACGGCCTGCAGCCTGTGGTCTCAGAGGAAGCGTTCGCCCGCTATGCGCTCTTCCTGGATGAGCCTGGCGATGGAGAGGAGGAAATTGGCCTGGGTTGGTGGCTGGGCGAGATCCGTCGCTACGAAGAGTTCGTCCCCCTTGACCGGGAACGCCACGTGCGGGAACAGAACTACCTGGTCTATCCCTTCACCTGGCGGTTGTCCGGCATGTCGCAGGTGCTTACCTTGCTTCACAACTGGAAGGGGCAAGCCCTGGTAAGCGTGGCTCTGCGTCCCACCCATCTCCACGAAGCCGAAGAGCGCCACCTGTGCGATCTCTACGCCACTTTCGAGAAACTGGAGGCAGCAGATTGGCTCAAAGCACGTATACAGGCACAAATCGGTCAGCAGGTCTACGCAGGCTACCTGCGCCGCCTCAAACGGCCTTATCTGATGCGGGTACGCTTTGCCGGCCGCGATAGCGAGCCAGAGGCGCTGGTGCGGACGCTAGGGGCCACCCTGTCGGCGGTGCCGGAGACAGCGCCGCATCCGCAGCTTGCCAGGAGTCTGCCGGAAACGCATTTTGACGCCGGTTACAAAGTGGCTTTTCCCCGTCGCGCCGTCCAGGGCGAACTGGAAACGGCCTGGCACAACCTCCAGTGGCTAGAGTTCGACGACTGGGGAGCGGAACTGTCGCTGCCCATCTACCGTCGCTTCCGCTACCTGGCCGACGCCTGGGCAGCCAACAGTGCCTTTCGCCTGCCGGTGCTCCCGCCAGAGTTGGTGGCTGAACTGGACCTGGCAAATGCGTGAAGCGTGAAATTTTAACTTACCGTCGCACGGCGGTTGAAATCGCGTGCTACACCTGCAAAGTTGCCCTTCGGCGACTGAAAGTTAATCCGCGTAGGCGGATTTCGCAACTGTAGCCGCGAATTCATTCGCCAGGCTTACC
>CAYNKW010000092.1:0-6936 GCA_964397845.1 uncultured Anaerolineae bacterium | reverse complement strand
CGCAACTGTAGCCGCGAATTCATTCGCCAGGCTTACCGTCGCACGGCGGTTGAAACCGCGTGCTACACCTGCAAAGTTGCCCTTCGGCGACTGAAAGTTAATCCGCGTAGGCGGATTTCGCAACTGTAGCCGCGAATTCATTCGCCAGGCTTACCGTCGCACGGCGGTTGAAACCGCGTGCTACACCTGCAAAGTTGCCCTTCGGCGACTGAAAGTTAATCCGCGTAGGCGGATTTCGCAACTGTAGCCGCGAATTCATTCGCCAGGCTCCAAGTCAACGAGGAGGACATTTATGTTAAGAAAACAAAAACCACGCCTCATAGATCAGATCTGCGCGCCAGAGAACCTGCTTGAGGCCTGGCGACGGGTGCAGCGCAACATCCGCGTCCGCGACCGGGCTTCCTCGCGAGGGGCCGACGGCGTCTCGATTGCCGACTTTGAGCGGCATCTGGAGGCCAACCTGGCCCGCCTGGCGCGGGAACTGCGGGAGAGCACATACCGGCCCCGGCCCGTGCAGCGCTTTTACCTCTCCAAGCGGGGCGGCGGGCGGCGAACCATCAGCGTGCTGGCCGTAAGAGACCGGGTGGCCCAGCGAGCGGTGCAAAACGTCATCGAGCCACTCTTTGAGGCGCAGTTTCTCGATTGCAGCTATGGCTTTCGGCCTGGTCGCTCCGTGGCCGGCGCCGTGGCCCGCCTGGTGGCCTACCGCCAGGCAGGTTACACTTGGGTGCTCGATGCCGACATCCGAGACTGCTTCGACAGCCTGGATCATCGCTTGCTGATGCGCTACGTGCGGTGGGTCGTCCGCGAGCAGGAAACCTGCCGCCTCATTCAGGCCTGGTTGGAGGCCGGCGTGATGGAAACGTTGGCCGATGAGACAGATCAAAAGAAGCGAGGTATACCCTGGGATGGGCTACTGGGCACCGCCGCTCGCCACCTGGAGGCGGCGCTGGACTGGGGTCTACGACAACTGGCCGGAGAAGAGGAATTGATGCCTTATGACCTGGACATTCCCTCAACCGACTACAACTCGCCCCCGGACCACGAGGCCCTCCGCCGGCGGGCGTTGGGGCGGCTGGGCCGCGAGGCGCTGGTGCTGGGCCTCAGCTTTTCTCACCCTCTGCTGGATCGAGCGCGGCGGTCGTTGCCCAGGGTGCGCAGAGCGTTGCGTCGCCGGAGCACGGCCGTGGCAGCTCTGGCCTCGCTGGGCGTCGCCCTGCTGCCCTTTGCTTACAAGGCCATGACCAAAGATGGAACGGCAGACGGCGCTGTCGGCACACCTCAGGGCGCGGTGCTCTCGCCACTGCTGGCCAACGCTTACCTGCATCAGTTCGACCGGGCCATGACCCGCCGGGGCCTCGCCCTGGTGCGCTACGCCGACGATTGGTGCATCGTCGGACACAGCCGCAGAGAGGTGGAACGGGCGCGAGAAACCGCCGAACGGGCACTGGCCCGCCTCAAGCTCTCGCTGAACGAGGAAAAGACCCGCATCCTACGCCTGGACGATGGCTTTGCCTTCCTGGGCACGCGCTTTCGGGCCAACGGCGCCCACACGCCGGTAGCAAAAGATCGATGGCTGCGGCTGCAGACTGATGCCCGCCGGGCAATGGGCCAGGCCGGGGAACGCGCCCGACAGCTAGGTGAGCAGACGCTCCGGACCGCCAGGCAGCAGGCCGGGCAACTGACAGACAACGCCCGCCGGACGGTACGCAGTATCGCCGGTGACCTGCGGCGCATTCGGTTTTTCGACAAGGATAAAGACCAAGATGGCACCGCTGAGGAGGAATCCAATGACCACACTGTATCTGACAGAACAAGGCTCCAAACTGAGCAAGATTGACGAGCGATTGATCGTCAGCCGGGGCAACGAGACGTTGGAAGAGATCCCGCTCATCAAGGTCAATCAGGTGATCGTCATGGGCAAAGGCGTGCAGGTGACCACGCCGGCAGTATTTGCCCTGGCACGGCGCGGGGTAGAATTGGTCTACCTCACCCAACGAGGGAGTTACGTGAGCCGCACCCGGGGCAAGGAATCCAAATTCGCCCGGCTCCGCTTCCGACAAGCCTTGATGGTCAACGACCCGGCCGCCACCCTGCCCCTGGCGCGAGAGATGATACGCGGCAAGCTGCTGAACCAGACGGCCCTGATTCAAAAGCGCGCCGGTCGGTCTGGGCGCCGGGCGGTGGACGGCATCAAGAAAATGATCGCCCGGCTGGATGGAGCCAAAGACACGGACGTGCTGCGCGGACTGGAAGGCCAGGGGGCGGCAGTCTATTTTAATGCCTTTCGACGGCTGCTGCGTCAGGACCTGGGCTTCCGCAAGCGGGTCTACTATCCGCCCACCGACCCGGTCAACGCCGCCCTCAGCTTTGGCTATACCCTGCTACTGAATCAATTGGTGGGTGTGGTGCAGATGGTGGGGCTGGATCCTTACCTGGGTTTCTTTCACGTCGTAGACTATGGCCGCCCGTCGCTGGGCCTGGACCTGGAAGAAGAGTTTCGGCCTCTGGTAGACCGGTTGGTGCTGGACCTGATCAACGAGCAAAAGCTGGAGCGGCAACACTTTGCCCGCCCCAAAAGAGAAAAGAGGGCGGTTTACCTGTCGGACAAAGGACGGCACATTTTCATCCCGGCCTATGAAGCGCTGGTCAACAGCGTCACCATCTATTCTCCCAGCGGCAAGCAGAATACCTATCGCCGCTGTTTCGAACTGCAAGCGCGGCAGGTGGCCCGCATCGTCCTGGGCAAGGCCAAAAAGTATCATCCTATGGCCATCCCACCGGTAAACGGGGTACAGGCATGAGAACCTACAAAATTTTTGTCGTCATCAGCTACGACATCCCAGACGACAAGCGGCGGACGCGGGTCTGCAAGCTGCTCAAGAACTATGGCGCCCACGTTCAATTGAGTGTCTTTGAATGTCACCTGAAGCGTCGAGACTACCAAGAGCTGCGGCAACGCCTGAACAAGTTGCTCTCTCCCCGCCAGGATAACGTGCGCTTCTACTTCCTCTGCCAGGACGATATGGCGCGCATTGAGGGCGTGGGTGCGGGCCGCCAGATCGTATCTGACAAGACGTTCTATCTGCACTAAAGCACGTTGCGTATTTCGTATCAATCCTGATCAAATGAGATTGGAGAACGAGCTATGTCACCGAATCACGACGAACGGACCCTGGCAGCACTGGCCCATTTGAGCATTCTGCTGAACGTGATCACCATCGTCGGTGGACTGATCGTCGCCGGGGGTATCTACCTCCAACGGCGGGAGCGGTCGGCATACCTGGCGCAGCAGGCCAGCCAGGCGCTCTTTTTCCAGCTAGGCCTGTGGGGGCTGACGCTGGCCGGCGGCCTGCTTTCCTGGCTGCTGACGGCCGGACTGACCTCGGTTTGTCTGCTGCCGGCCGGCGTGCTGCTGTGGACGGTCAGCATTCTCTATGCCCTGCGCGCGGCGATGCTTTGCCTGCGCGGCCGGGCGTTCCATTACCTGTTTCTGTAACGCAAGAGTGACGCGTGAATCTCATTTCACGCATCACGCATCACGATCTCCCCTATGCGGTCCACGCGAAAGACCCGCTCCGCGCCCCGCAGGTGACAGTGGGCCACGCAGTAGGCCGTCTCCCCCCGCCATTCCAACCGCAGCGGCGTGATGCGGCGGGTGCTGGTGTGGTCGCGGGAGGCAGTGTAATAGATGATCGTCACCATCTCGCCGCCGGCGATGGCCGTTTCCAGACGCTCCAGCAAGGGGCCGGTGGGCGTTGGGAGATGAGGCCGCCGCACCGCCGGGTGTCCGGCGCGGCGCAGGCCATCCAGCACTGCCTGGACAGCCCGCTTTGCCGCATCCCGCTCTGCTGCGGTGAGGCTTTGTCCCCACCTTTCGAGGAGCGCATAGGGCACGGGCGGCGCGTCGGCCAGACTCTCGCCCAGCGCAGCGTACAACTCCAATGCGGCCACGATGAACGCTCGCTCGGCCGGTGCGAGATCGCCCTGGGCAGATACGGGAACGGCGGCCAACCCGGCCTCGACACAGGGCATCAGTCCCCGTCGCTCCAAGGCGCGCAACAGTTGGGGCAGCCGACTGCTGTCCACGCACACGGCGCGATCGGAGAGCGTCTCGCCAAAGTGGGTGCGCAGGCGTCGCACAGCGGCCAGTCGACGCAAGAGGGCCGGATCGCGAACCTGAAGCAGTGTGACCGGACGGATGGTTACCTCGCCGTAGGCTGCGCCCCACTCGTCCAGCAGGGCAAAGATGGGCAGCGGCAGCGGCTCATCGCTGAGGGTCTCCAGCAAGGCCATGATCCCCTCCACAGAGTGGCCTCGCTGCAGCGCCCGCAGTACGCTGGCTCGGGTGAGTCGATAGTGTACCGGCGCACCAGGCAGGGGAGAGACGAGTGCTTCCAGCGAGAATCGCGCTGTCCAGGGCAAACCCGGCGGCGCGGCGCAGAGAACTGCCAACTCCTCATCTGTCTCTTGCGGGCGAGGGACGACGTGAAGAGATTCCGGCGGCGGATCCTCCGACCACTCGCCGTCATCGCGGCCCAGCAATGCAGCCCCCAGCGGGGTAAGAACCAGCTTGGGAGTCAGAGACGCATCCTTGAGAGACGCAAAGACGCCAAACCAGGTCAGAGGGCCGGTAAAGAGGTCGTTCAAATCGGCCCCCACTGTATCTCTCCATTTGGCCTGTTCATCGGCGCTCAGAGCGGCCCAATCGTCATAGACCGGTGTGGGGCGCAGGAGAAATGGGTCCATCTCGTCCAGCGCGATCAACCAATCCTCGACCGAAAAGGCACAGCCAACGGGAAAGCAAGCCAGGGCGCGGCACAGCCGACGAAAACGATCCACCGGCGCCGGGGCAGAGCCGGTGGGAAGTTGAAAAGTGACCCACAGTGCCTCGTTGCTCTCAGTGGACTCACGCCAGGCGTTCCACAAGGTCTTGACCCGCTCTGCCGATGGCCGTTCCAGCCACGATTGGATAACCGGCGTGGGTTTGAGGAGATCGGCCGTCGGAGCAATCAGGCCGGCGGCTTTGGCCAGATAGTGGAGGAAAGGAATCCGCCGCGCCTGACGCTCGCTGCGCACGTCTCTCAAATCCTCGGGCTGGACCAAAAGCTGGTTCAGGGTGCGCAAGCTCGTCGGCGGCAGCCAACGACCCCAGATGGGCCGGACATCCTCGCGCTGCAGGTAACCCACAAGAGTCAACAGGTCGAGGCAAAGAGGAGATGGGGCAAAAGAGCGTGGCACGTCGAGTGCGGCGGGGAGAGTCAGCGACAGATGGGCCATCACCGGCTCGTGGAACTCGTCGGGCAGGACCAGCACGCGATAACTGTGCCGGGCGCGACCCAGCGTAACGGCAAAGATGAGGCCACGGTAGACCAGCCTCTCTGTCGCCGACTGGGGCTCGGTCCACGGCGCAGGGGGCGCATCAGAGCGCCAGGGGCGATAAGGCCGCAGTGGACCAAAGCGTTCAGCAAAGACCTCGCTGCCCATCTGGCCGCCAACCTGCACCAGTTCACGCAGCCCGGCGCGGGCCTCGACCGGTAGTGCGGTTAGGCAGGCCAGGTGCTCATCGCCTCCCAGCCAGGCCGCCAGACGGTCCACGGCCTGCGTCTTGGTCAGATTGGCATCAAAGCCCAGACCGTTGGCCTGGCTGATGGCCCGCAGGTGTCGCCAGGTTTGAACGGCCAGGCAGTCTCGCAATTCCATCCTATTCTCCACCTCGCCATCTCTTGACAATCGCGCGCAAGTATTATATAATAGAGTTGGTGGGGAGGCAACAACTGCTGACGAATAGGGCAAGAGGCTGCCGGGTGTACGGTTTCTAGCAAGTTGTTTTATTAAATTTCAAAGGAGGTCTGGTATGATGATTTTTATGCGACAGGTAGTAGCTCTGCAAAGGATAAACCCCAACCTGTCGTACCAGGGCAAATGAGAGTCACAAACATTGCCCCGCTTGATAGGGGATTGAAACGAAAGGGCACTTTGTCGCAGTGAAGATGATGGTCATCGTCACAAACATTGCCCCGCTTGATAGGGGATTGAAACCTGGCCACATGAGAATGGATCTCAGATTGTACTCTCCGTCACAAACATTGCCCCGCTTGATAGGGGATTGAAACTTAACTGGATCACATGATCCGTTTTGCCCCAGGTGAGGTCACAAACATTGCCCCGCTTGATAGGGGATTGAAACCACACCCCGCCATCACCGCATTCCGGGTAAGACCCAAGTCACAAACATTGCCCCGCTTGATAGGGGATTGAAACCCCACGCTTCGGGAATGTCACCGCCTGGAGTCATCTGGTCACAAACATTGCCCCGCTTGATAGGGGATTGAAACTAACTTCAGACTGTTGGTTAGACAGTCCAAGGCCCTCGTCACAAACATTGCCCCGCTTGATAGGGGATTGAAACATGACGATTATTACGACCACGGCGATGGCGACGGCGTCACAAACATTGCCCCGCTTGATAGGGGATTGAAACGCAATGCGCACTGACTCGTCACCTTGGCGGATTACTTCGGTCACAAACATTGCCCCGCTTGATAGGGGATTGAAACACACTGGCGCTCGCGGGCGTCGTGGACGTCGGGGTCGGGTCACAAACATTGCCCCGCTTGATAGGGGATTGAAACATGTTTTTGGTCGGCTGGTAGCAGACTTCGTCAGTTTCCGCGTCACAAACAATGCCCCGCTTGATAGGGGATTGAAACAAATTGCCGCAATCGGTGTGTTACCGATCATATTCCGTCACAAACATTGCCCCGCTTGATAGGGGATTGAAACTTGCGACTCGCAGTCTTCCCATCCATGACTGAAAGAGGTCACAAACATTGCCCCGCTTGATAGGGGATTGAAACGAGTGTGGGGGTGGTGGGGATGGCGGTGAGTGTGGGGGTGTCACAAACATTGCCCCGCTTGTTAGGGGATTGAAAC
>CAYNKW010000091.1:6564-14628 GCA_964397845.1 uncultured Anaerolineae bacterium | reverse complement strand
AATTGTGAGTCACGAGACTCTAGTCTGCATCGAATTCATCCACATCAATCAGAATGACCTCGACTGGGACAGCAGGAAAATGTCTCTTTAGCCGCTCAATATCATATACCAGTTGTTCTCCATAAGATACTCCGGTGGACATCTGTCTTTTCAGAGCATGACAGGGAACGATTTCGACGCCTATGTCGGCTTTGTTCTCGTTAAAGAAGTACTGAAACTTGGCCATATCGTAGAACATAAAAGCGTACTTGCCAAACTGCACTTCGACAAGCACCTTGCCTTTCACAAAATCTATCTGCTTGAACGCGCCGCGAATAGCGATGTCACTGTTGGGAATGGTGATTGTGTAGGTATCGCGCAACTCCCGGTATCCTCTGGATTCAAATGCCTCGCGAAATTGTTGATTCATATCCCTTGGCGAGTAGAGTTTGCGCCCGCGCATCGTTTTCTCTCTACTGACTTTGGTCCTCTGGACTACTATTGACGCGATGATCTCATAGATGTCACGATCACACTCGGGATAGCGTACTTGCAGAATTTCTGATCCACCAAGGTGGGAATACTCGTAGACAACTTTCATTCTTCGGACTCCTCGATGACATAGTCTGGATGCTGCTCAAACAGATGGGGTTGCTTGGAGGCTATGGTAGCGAGTTGCACAACCTGTGGCGGAACGCTAATGTCTGGAGCGTCGGGATCATAGACCGGCCTCTTCATAGGTCGGATACGTAGTTTCCCCTGTTCAGCTAGACGTATGCGTTCTTTTGCAATTTTTACATACTCTGGCATGATCTCAGCGCCGATAGCTCTCCGATTGTGCATTAGAGCTGCGATGGCTGTTGTTCCTACACCAATAAAGGGATCCAACACCCAATCGCTTTCATCAGTCATTGAGAGCACCAATCGCTCAATCAACTCGACTGGAAACTGGCAGGGATGGATCGTCTTTTCCACATGGTTAGCTTTGACGTTTGGAATTTCCCAGACATCACTGGGGTTCTTTCCCAGAGGGTTGCCAGAAAGCTGGCCTTTCTTTGGTCCCTTGAAATATTTCTTCTTGGGGTACTTTTGTGGTACACGGACAGCATCCAGATCAAATGTATATTCGTCGGTCTTGGTAAACCACAGGATCACTTCGTACCGGCCGGAGAACCGTTTTGAAGCATGGAGACCATGCCCATAGTGCCACACGATGCGGTTGCGAAGATGCAGTCCCAACGATGCAAAGATGGGGTATAGGATAATGTCAAGCGGGATAATCTCGCCCTTTTGCACATAGTTGCCAATCTGCCAGCAGATGCTCCCCCTATCCTCTAGCACTCGGACAGATTCTTCTATGACCCGGCCTTGCTGAGCAAGATATTCGTCCAGGTCGAGATGGGTTTCGTAGGGTTTGCCCAGATTGTAAGGTGGAGAAGTGACTACCAACTTGACGAATCCATCAGGGATGTGGGAGAGCAAGTCAAGACAGTCACCTTCAAACAGAACGTAATCCGCTGTTGGATCGAACTCTGAAGCAATTTTCACCTTGTCCATGAATGCTTGTCCTTCCTTGATCCAAGGTTGCCATTTTGGGTACCGCCTGGACGGATACACTCGCCGCTTATCCTTCGCACGCCACTTTTAGGCGCAAATAGTCCTCGTAGACCATGCCCATTTCGCCCAACTCGATGGGCTTGCGGTGGCCATGAAAGTCAGAGCCGCCGGTTTTGAGCAGGCCCAATTCGTCGGCCAGGGCATCGAAGCGGCGGATGAGGGCGTGCAATTCGGCTTTGGAGATGCCATAGTGGTGCCGATTCTTGTCGTAGGGATAATTGACCTCAATGCCGCGTAGGCCCAGGGACACAGCGTGCCGCACTACTCCCGCCGGGTCGCGCACGTGCGGATAGCCGGCCGGGTGCGAAAGCACCGGTACACCGCCGGCAGCCAACACCACCTGGATCGCCTCCTCCAACGAAAGCTCGAAGGGCCGGGGCACGTAGGCCTTACCGGCGACGCTGAGGTACTCGTCGAACAACTGTTGCTTGCTGACCACGCGGTTGGGATTGCGGCGCAGCAACACCTCGGCGATGTGCGAGCGACTTGGCGCGCCATTGGTCAAGGCAAATACTTCTTCCCGTGGCACGTCAAAGCCGAGTTCTTGTAGCTTTTGAATCTGCAACCGTTTCTGTTCCACCCGCCCCTCAATGACGCGGCCCAGGGTCTCACTCAGCGCCGGGGCGTCGGCGTCAATAAAATAGCCCAGCAGGTGCAACTCCATAAAGTCCTTGTCCGGCTCGTCGCGGGTGCTGAATTCGACGGCCGGCACCACCTCCACGCCCAGACGCCCGCCAGCGACCATCGCCTCGGCCACACCCATGACGCTGTCGTGGTCGGTGACGGCCAGGGCGCGGATGCCTTTGCGGGCAGCCAGTTCAACCACTCCGGTGGGGGTACAGGTGCCGTCGGAGGCGGTGGTGTGGACTTGCAGGTCAACGTCGAAAAGGCCTGTGAGTCGCATATCGCCTATGGCTTATCGCTGGCGGGCTGTTGCAGGTAGATGGGACTCAGGATGTCCGGATCGTCGGCTTCACCCTGTTGGAAACGAGCCCAGGCCAGTTCGGCCAGGTAGCCAGCCCGCCTCAGGGAAGCCGCCGGCGAAGCGAGGCTCGCTTTCTCCGCCAACCGCTCCTGGAGGAGGGCCGAGAGGACGGCGTCAATCTCGCCGCAGAAGAGCGTAGTAGTCTCTACCATCCCACACAGCCCCTCCGGGGTGGTCAGGCGCGGCTCGTTTGTGGGTCGCCAGCGTCCCCGGCGACGGCGGTAGATCTGGACGCATAGCCGTCCCCGTCCCGCCTCCACCACAGCGCAGATAGGCCGTCGCTGGCTGAAATGCGGGTAGGCCACGACTTCCAGCGTCAGCACACCCAGTAGAGGGATCTCGCGAGACAGGACCAGTCCCTTGGCCACGCCCATGCCGATGCGCAATCCGGTGAACGAGCCCGGCCCCAGCGAGACGCCGACAGCCTGCAGCGCCTCCACAGAGACGTCTTGCCGTTCAAGCATCCGCACAATCGCTGGCATCAACTCGACGGTGTGATAATTGGCCGTGAGCCAGGTCTCTTCGCTGATCACCCGCTCGCCGTCGTACACGGCCAGGCTAGCGTAGCGGGTAGCGGTGTCAATAGCCAGAAGCATGGTACCCCCCTTGGCAGTTGTGCCACCTATTGTACCACATTTCCCCGCTTTTTGCATCCTGCCGGGGCAAGAAAAAAACCCGCATCAGAAAACCGATGCGGGGGCGTGGCTCAGGGCCAGCAGAAGGATACTTGTAGGGACTCATTCCTCCAGGAGCAGGTAACGTTTGTCGGGCGAGAAGTAAGAGTCAGAGAGAATGAGGATCAGCCCTCCTTCGTCCTCCGCCACCTGGAGCGCGACCCATCCTTCGACCTCGCCGTTGGGATACAACCACGCCCGAAGTTCGGGTTCGGGCACGGTGACGAAAGGATGCTCATAGACCTCTCTGTTCTCGCCAACGATGCCGGACACATCATAGTCGCAGAATTTGGGTTCATCTTCTTCCGAGATGTTTCGCACGTTGAGACGAACGAGAACGTACTCCATGCCCTCTTCGGCCGGATCGTTCCACTCGTTCGCTTCGTAGAGGGCATCCCAAGCCTCGCCGTCGCGCAGCACCTCGAGGACGGTAAACTCCCACTGTTCGGTGGCGATGACCGTGCCCGCCGGGGCCGGCTCGTCAGCAGACTGCCCTGCTTGTCGATCTCCTGTGACTTCGATGCTGGCAGGAAAGACCACCGCAGCGCCCTCTTCCAGCGCCAGGAAACGGCCTTCTTCATCAAGGTCAAAGGCATCACCAAAGACCAACAGGAGGTTCTCCTCTCCCACGGCGACTTTGTAGGCCAGCCAGCCGGTCCATTCGCCGCCGGGGTACAGTTGGGCGTCCAGCTCTGGCTCGGGCTCCGTGGCCCAGGGATAGCTGTACAGGACGTTGTTGTCTCCCGTCACGTGGAACATGCTACCGTCTACGGCCTTGACTTCTTCCACGATGTCGAGGTTCCGGACATAGAGCTTGAGCAGGACGTATTCTAAGCCATCCCGGGGCGGATCGTTGTACTCGGATGCTTCCATGAGCGCCTCGTAAGCCTCGTCTCCTCGGATGACCTCCAGGACCTTGGCCTCCCACGGTTTCTGGAAAATCTTGATACCAGACTCGGCGGGTTCTGCACGCGAGGTGCCGCTCCTTGTATCACCGTCAGACGCAAGGTCGGCCGGTATCTGGACAGCCGCGCCCTCTGCCAGGGCAAAGTATAGAGGTCCGTCATGCCACCCCCATACATCGTAGGCAAGGATGAGATTCTCTTCCCCTTCTTGCACGGCGAAGGAAAGCCAACCTTCGGTGGTGCCTCCAGATAGCAACTCTGCATCCAGTTCGGGATCAGGATTCGTCAGCCAGGGAGCTTCATAGAGCACCGCTGCGGAGCCGGTGATGTCAAAGTCGGCCATGCCGATCCTTTTGGCCTCATCGTCGCCGGTGCGCTCAGCGGCGATTTTGACCAGTACGTACTCAAAGCCCTCGGGCGGCGGGTCGTTCCACTCGCTGGCAGCGAACAGCGCGTCCCAGGCCTCGTCCCTACGCAACACCTCCAGCACTTGAAGGTTCCACTCCGCAGCGCTGGCCACCTGATCCAGGGGGACAGGGTTGGCCCTGGTCTGCCCCGTTTCTCCACTGACTACCGGCTCTGGCGTGGGCGTGATGGGCATCCCACCGGTCAGGTCCTGGATGATCTCCTCGTCAGGGGGCGGCGCAATGGCGAACTCTGCATTGACGTCGTAGACATCGGCCTGGAGGGTGAGTTCAATCTCGACACCGTCTTTGTCTTTGGCCTTGGCATAGATGATATAGCGGGCCGGATAGCCCAGTTCATTGGCCATCCAATAGTCTGCCTGCGCCTCGTCAACGGTAACATCCATCTCTTCAGAAGGATCCAGGCCCTCCATGATGGCCTGGACAAGGGCCTCCTCGGTGATCTGGTAGTGACTGCAATCCACTCCATTGACCTCGACGTGGGGGGCGATCAGAGTGGCCCAGTCGGCCAACTCCTGATACATCTCTTGCCACAAGGCGATAGGGCTGAGGGCGTCAACCATGAAGGTGAATATTTCGGCCATCTCGGGCCCCATCACTACCCAGCCGCCCTGGTCGGCGTCGTAGACATAGGCTTTGTTTTCGATCTGGATGATTTGAAAAGTTTCCCCGGAGCTTTTGTCCTCCATGGTGGTAGAGGAGGCTTCCGGCTGGGTGGTGACGGCGCCGGTCATCTCTATCTCCGTAACCTGGCCGCCCTCTATACTATGTATCTTGGTGCTGTAGCGATAACTGGTCATGTCCTCCACGGCGGCCAGCGATGCCTCAAAGAGTTCGGCGGTGTCCGGTGGCGGTGGAGGAGGCGTGTCGGTCTCAGAGGGTGCCACGGGTGTGGCGGTAGGCGGCACCGGAGTAGGACTAGGGATGGGCGGCACGGGGGTGGGCGTCTCCGTCGGTGGCAGCGGAGTGGGTGTGGCCGTTGGTGGCACGAGTGTGGGCGTCTCCGTCGGCGGCAGCGGAGTGGGTGTGGCCGTTGGTGGCACGAGTGTGGGCATCGGTTCCTCTTTGCCGCAGGCCGGCAATGTCAGCGCCAGGGTCAAGAGGACCAGAAAGGTAATGAGGTGACGAAATATGATTTTCATTGCGTACTCCTTATCGTGTCAGGTAGTAAAGGTGATTGAATGGGGCAACCGGGGATTGAGCACTGTGTCGGTACGAGCAGGCGGCCTCCTTTCTAGTCGAGACATTCTCCGACCAGGAAAATCTGACGCTTGTATGCCAACAAAAACGGTGGTCAGAACTCCCCCCACCCACCACATTGTGCCGCTTTCGAAGCATTCCTTTTGAATAGTGATACAGATTGTATCACAAGAGAGTTTTCCTGTCAATTTTCCGCTTTCGTTCACGTAAAATGCTACCGGCGTGGTATAGTTGCAGCTACCTCACTTGGTGAGACCTGGTGCGGAAGACCTCGGAGGTCCAGGTGGTGTTTCGCTTGACCAATTGCGCTGGCTGGAGCAGACTCTGAGCTTGGAGAAGGTCCTGAGGAGACCCCCGAGGTCTTGGTCTTTATTTTCCGTAAACTTTTGACGTATATCCCCACGAGAACGCGATTTGACGTGCAAGCCGATCAATGTTATAATAAGAGACGTGGACGAATAGCAAACCAACTCAGTTTCTACCTCTCAAGAGACATACCTGGTTCCCTGTGTAGTCAGGGAATTGCCTCAAGAGCACATCGCAGGTTGATCTTCCCAGGCATTATGAGCTTATCTTACGGAATCCTGCTCCCTTGCTACCGGCGTTCCCGGTTGCAGGGGGTCATATCGGTCATGTTGACTTCGATCTCTTGCCTCTCGTAAGACTTCAGGAATTCAGATTTGTCTTCTCTATTGATCGATCACCACAAGTCTGCCGAGTCAAAGGATCGGTTCTCTTGGGTACTTGAGCGGCTGGGTACTTGCCTGGTGGCTGGCATTGAGTCGGCGGCGGTCTTGGCCAATGCTTTCCTCCGATGGATACGGGCAACCCATCATCCGGCTCAATCACCCCAATATCTTGGCAATCAAGGAGCAACGGCTGTGAATATTGTAGAACTGGAACAAAGGACCCTCGACGAGCTGCGCGACATAGCTCGGCAGATGGATGTTTCGGGCTTTAGCCGGCTGAAGAAAGCAGACCTCGTCTTTCGACTCCTACAAGCCTACGCTGAAGAACAGGGCTACATCTTTGGCGGTGGTGTACTGGATATCATTGACGATGGGATTGGCTTCCTCCGGTCAGAAAAAAGTATGTTGCAGGGGCCAGGAGACATCTATGTCTCTCAATCGCAAATTCGCCGCTTTGGCATGCGAACTGGCGACTTGGTCGTCGGTCAGGTGCGCCCACCCAAAGAGACCGAAAAGTACTATGGGCTGTTGCGGGTGGAAGCCGTCAACGGCCTGGATCCGGAAGAAGCCAAGCGACGGCCCGTTTTCGAAAGGCTTACCCCCATCTTTCCCAACCAACGTTTAAACCTCGTCACTGCGCCGAACATCCTGGCCACCCGCTTGCTGAACATGCTGGCCCCCATCGGACGAGGGCAACGCGGATTGATCGTCTCTCCTCCCAAGGCTGGCAAGACTACCATTCTCAAACAAATTGCCAACGGCATTACCGCCAATCATGACGACGTTCACCTGATGGTATTGCTCATCGGCGAGCGGCCCGAGGAGGTGACCGACATGGATCGGTCGGTGGATGCCGAAGTGGTGGCTTCCACTTTTGACGATCCAGTCAGGGATCATTGTCACGTGGCCGAGGTGGCCCTGGACCGGGCCAAACGGCTGGTGGAAGGAGGACGCGATGTTGCTATCTTGCTCGACTCTATCACCCGCCTCTCGCGCGCCTACAACCTGGTGGTGCCCCCCAGCGGTCGTACCCTCTCCGGTGGCCTCGATCCGGCGGCGCTCTACCCTCCCAAACGCTTCTTTGGCGCGGCCCGCACCATTGAGGAAGGCGGCAGTTTGACCATCATTGCCACCTGTCTGGTGGACACTGGCAGCCGCATGGACGACATGATCTACGAAGAGTTCAAAGGCACCGGCAACATGGAGTTGGTGCTCAACCGCCGGCTGGCCGAACGGCGCATCTTTCCTGCTTTTGACATCGAACGTTCCAGTACCCGCCGGGAAGAACTGCTACTTTCTACCGATGAACTGCCCCGCGTCTGGACCGTGCGCCGGATGTTGGGGCTCATGAAGAGTTCGCCGCCCACCGGCGCTGGTATGGACGCCGCTGCCGCCACCGAGGCCATCATCAACCGCCTGGCGCGCACCAAGACGAACGAAGAATTCCTGGAAACACTGAACCAAGACCTGTACTGAACTGAACCGTATTGGTACTAAACCTTGTCCTTGCTTCTTGTATTTGTGCTTCCACCCGGTCGGGGTTGCCCTGGCCGGGTTTTGCTTTTTGGCCCGGCTTGTGTTATCATTAGA
>CAYNKW010000091.1:0-6464 GCA_964397845.1 uncultured Anaerolineae bacterium | reverse complement strand
TCGGGGTTGCCCTGGCCGGGTTTTGCTTTTTGGCCCGGCTTGTGTTATCATTAGATAGTAGCCGACGTCAGGGTAAGAAATGAATTTTGCAGTGCCAGGGGGAAAGCAATGAAAAACTGGCGGCGTGGGGTAGCACAGAAGGTCGGAGGTTTTGAACTGTTGAAAGGATCGTGGGCTACAGGTCTATTGATGATCCTGCTGGCGCTGGTGGGTGTCGGGCTGGGTGGCTGTGGGAAGCGGGCGCTGTTGTACGACGTGCGCATCCAGCCGGAGCGCATCACGCCAAACGCCGACGGTGACGTGGACGTGGCGCGCATCGAATACCGTCTCCGCCACAGCGCCTGCGTTTCCATCTATTTCGAGGATGAGGCAGGTCAGCGGTACCACTTTCGCCGAGACCAGCGACGCTCTCGATCGACGGGACGACCGTATAGCGTGGATTTTGGCGGTGTGGTGGAGGTGGAGGGCGAGATGCAAAGCGAAGCGCTCGTCAAAGCCAGGGTGCTGAGCGATGGATCGTACACCTTTGTCGTCGAGGCCACGGACGACAAGGATCATACCGAACGCGTTCAGCTTCCCTTCACCGTCGCCGAGGCTGACACGGCCTTACCAATGTTGGAGGGTTTCTCCGTCTCCCATCCGATCTTCAGCCCCAACCGCGACGGCGTGCAGGACCGGGTCCAAATCAACTACTACCTCACCAAGCAGGCCAACGTACAGGTCTACCTGGAGGACGACGAGGGGATCAAGTACCCCATTGCCGAGCCCCAGGGCGCGCTCACGCCGATCAAGCCGGGAGAGGTGGGACCGCACCGCTACGATTACGCAGGCGGCGTGGACGAGGGCGCCAAGCCGCCGCCCGATGGCACTTACACCGTCGTCGCCCGGGCCGAGGACCGGGTCGGTCAGAAAGTAGAATTCACCCGCACGCTGGCCATCGCCGACGGCGGCGTGCCCCGGGCCACTATCCTCAACCTGGACGTGGATTATTCTCACACCATCATTCCCATTGGCGACACGCTCTGCGTCACGGCCACGGTAGAGAACTATGGCGACACGCCAGTCCGCACCACCGGCCCGGCACCAGGGACCGCTTATACCAGCGATCAGAATTTCAACTCTCTGGGCTGGCACCAATCCTCCGGTAGCTGGCGCTTTGGATTGGACTTTGACGGCAACCCGGCCTACCCCTATCCCTTCCGCTGGGCCCTGGGGCGTCCAGAGGCACTGGAGAAAAAGGTCATCAGCGGCGACGAGTTCTACTATCTGATGCCTGGAAAACGAGTTCAAGTCACCGGCTGCATCGAAATTCTCTCTGCACCGCCGCGCAATCCCACCATGTTTTACTCCGGCCTCATCCACGAAGACGTCTGGATCGTCAACCACCAGGCAGCTCCCCAGTGGATCACCTTCGACGAACCCGCAGCCGGTCCCTGGAACCAGCAGTCACCCTAATCTACTGACTAGTGAAGCTTCGCCTCAAACCGACGAGTGCAAAATGGCACCGAGCGGATTCCTACCGATTTCCAACCTTTTCCTAACCAAATTCTAACCCAGAAGTGTTATATTGAGGATAGGCGCTTTGGACAATTCAACATTCTCTACATCTGACAAAGCGCCACACCCCCACCCTGGTCCAGCCTGGCAGGGTTTTCTATCAAGATATTCGTAGCACTCACCCCCCGTTGCCAGGCTGGGCCTTTTTTGCTGTAAATGCCTGTACCCCTTCCCGCATCACGGCGCTTCGGGGTGGGGTGAGGGGCGTTCGTTGACCATCACGTCGTACAGCACGTTAGTTATAAGGTCGCGAGCGGTGGCTACGTTGGCCGGGAAGTGTCCCTTGTGCTCGCCCAATCGGGCGGGCACTTTTTATTGTCGCCAGCGCCCGCTTGCACCTTGTTGGTTTTTGGAGTATAATTCTAGCAGTCAGGCCAAAACTGTTTTGGGCATGGTGTCTACTATCACCTGTTGTGAAATATAACCCGCCTTTTTCAGGAGAGGAGTTAAACCTATGGCGGAGGACAGCCGAAGGAAGGCTCTGGACACGGCTCTGGCCCAAATCCAGAAGCGATACGGCGAAGGGGCTATCATGAAACTGGGACAGGCAGAACACCTCAACGTCGAAGTCGTCCCCACCGGCTCCCTGGGCCTCGACATCGCCCTCGGCGTCGGCGGCATCCCTCGCGGCCGCGTCACCGAGATCTTTGGCCCTGAGGCTTCCGGGAAGACTACCCTTTGCCAGCACGTCATCGCCGAAGCGCAAAAGATGGGCGGCGTGGCCGCCTTCATTGACGTCGAGCACGCTCTGGACCCGCCTTACGCCGCCCGCTGTGGCGTGGACGTGGACAGCCTCTACATCTCTCAGCCGGACACTGGCGAACAGGCGCTGGAGATCGCCGAGGCGCTGATCCGCTCTGGTGCGGTGGACGTCGTCGTGATAGACTCGGTGGCAGCGCTGGTGCCTCAGGCCGAGATCGAAGGCGACATGGGTGACGCCACCATGGGCCGCCAGGCACGGCTGATGAGCCAGGCGTTGCGCAAGCTTTCGGGGGCCATCAAGAGTTCCAACACGGCCATGATCTTTACCAACCAGTTGCGCATGAAGATCGGGGTGATGTTCGGCAACCCGGAGACGACGACGGGAGGCCGGGCGCTCAAGTTCTACTCCTCGGTGCGGCTGGACCTGCGGCAGATCGAGAGGCTCAAATCGAGTGGCGAAGTCATCGGCAGCCGGGTTCGGGCGCGGGTGAAGAAGAACAAGGTAGCACCGCCGTTCAAGGTGGCCGAGTTCGATATCATGTACGACCGGGGCATCTCCAGGGAAGGGGAGGTGTTGGACCTGGGGGTAGACCACGACGTGATCACCAAGCGGGGGTCGTTCTACTCCTACGGCGAGTTGCGCCTGGGGCAGGGGCGGGAGAGCGTCAAGCGCTTCCTGCGAGAGAACGCAGAGATCGCCCTGGAAATTGAGAATCGTACCCGCGAAGCGGTTGGCCTGTCCACGCTGCCGGCAGCCAATGCGCCGCAGCCCGAAGAAATGGACGGCGCTTCGGCTGAAGAGGAATGACGGCGAAAATCGGGCCAGAGTATTTCAAGGCCAAGTTAGAAATTCAGTACATCTGACGCTCATTGTCGAAAAAGCTAGCAGAATAGGGACAGCAGGTAGCTTGGGAATCACCGCGGCATTGTCTGCTCAGCGATGGGGTCTCGCCTGCTCGACGTAATTGAGCATTGTGGCCGGGATGCCACAACTATCATCACCTGCGCTGAACTGAAGACCTGTTTTGACGACAACACAGAGGCCCGATAGGCTGTTGTACTATTTCATTTGAGCCTGGCCAGAATCTGTGGCAGGTAGTACTGACTTTGGTCGCTGGGAATGGTTAAAGCGGTCACTACCTACGGATTTTAGCTATACGCAATTTCGTTTTGCTGGTCGGGTCATCTCTCAACAGTCGGGCACTCTGTATTCGCACGCAAGCGAAGCGATTGAGCAACAGGAAGGCTGGCTCAGGCACTCCTTATCCGAATCCGAAAGTGGTGGATTGTGGGAGATTGAGTGTCGGATTAAGCATCGAATGGTGTGACATCTGACGCAAGACTTGAAGAGGGAATAGGACTCCCTTTTGCGTTCCTTCCGGCACAGGCCGGGCTAAAACGTCATACCCGTGATCAGAGTCCCTCTGGTGTCGTGAGGGGTCTGGGCCTTTTGTACATACCAGCGTAGCCGTGAAGTCTCAGTGATAGCTGTGGCACACTTTGCCACGGCTATTTTTATTGAAATCACGAACCGCGTTAACCGCGCATAAGGAGCGATGGGCGTGGCCGGTACGATCACGGCGCTGAAAGTTCAGAAACGAAACAAAAAACGCGTCAACATTTACCTGGACGAACGCTACAGCTTCAGTCTGACCAGTCACCTGGCCGTACCCCTCCGCCGGGGGCAGTTCCTTTCCGATGAAGAGATAGTGCGTCTCAAAGAAGAGGATGAATACCATCGAGTCTACGAACGAGCTGTGAAACTCATCGCCCACCGTCCCCGCAGTGAAGCGGAGGTTCGGCGGCGCATGGAGCGCCAGGGCGTAGCGCTCGATCTCGTTGAAAAAGTGATCGAGCAACTCACTGCCGTTGGGCTGCTCAACGACGTCGAGTTTGCCCGACTTTGGGTTGAAAATCGAGAGACTTTCCGACCGCGTAGCCACCGGATGCTGCGCTACGAGTTGCGCCAAAAGGGTCTGGACAAAGAGGTCATCGCCCAGGCGCTAGAGCAAGTTGACGAGGAGGAGAGCGCGCATCGTCTGGCACTGCAACAAGGACGGCGTCTGTCCCGTCTGAATTGGCTGGCTTTTCGCCAAAAACTCACGGGCTACCTGGCGCGCCGGGGATACCCTTATGAGATCACCCGCTGCGCCGTCCGAAAAGCCTGGCAATCCCTGTCGGAAAGCGACGATAACACGCTAGCCAATTGCCAAGAAAGTGAGGAAGAATAATGGACAGCGTTTTGACAATTATTACAGCCGTGAGTGGTATTCTCGTAGGAGGGATACTGGGCTATTTTATCAAACAGTACATCGGCGAATCGCGCATCAGATCGGCCCAGGCGGAAGTGGAACGGTTGCTGGAAGGGGCCCGGGCTCGCGCCAGGGAAATTGAACTGGGCGCACGAGACCAGGCCCTCGAACTGCGCAACGAGGCAGAAGAAGAGAACCGGCATCAGCGCCGCGAACTCCAAAGAGAAGAGAAACGCCTGCAGAAGCGCCGGGAGACGTTAGACATCCGGCTGGAACAACTGGAAAACCGCGAGCGCAAACTGAACCAACGCCAAAGCAAACTGGATCGCAGACAAAACGAACTGGACAAGTTGTATAAGGCCCGCACCACCGAACTGGAGCGGATTGCCAACATGAACCAGGAAGAAGCCAAAGAACTCTTGCTCAAGACGGTCGAAGAGAAGATCCGCCAGGACATGGCTCGCGTCATACGCGAAGTCGAGGCTCAGGCACGCGAAGAAGCCGAGCGCCGGGCGCGCAAGATCGTGGTAGAAGCCATGCAGCGCATCGCCACCGACCAGGTTTCCGAGGCCACCGTCTCTATGGTTCCCCTGCCCAACGATGAGATGAAAGGACGGATCATCGGCCGCGGTGGACGCAACATCCGCACCTTTGAGCAGGCCACCGGTGTAGACGTGGTAGTGGACGATACGCCAGAGGCAATCATTCTCTCCTGTTTTAACCCTGTGCGCCGGGAAATGGCCCGCGTGGCGATGACCAGGCTGATCCTCGATGGGCGCATTCACCCTGGTCGCATCGAAAAAGTGGTGGAGAAAGCGCGGGAAGAAGTGAACAACGTCGTCCGTGAGGAAGGCGAGCGCGCTGCCATCGAGGCCGGTGTGCCGGGTCTGCACCCGGAGATCATCAAGCTCCTGGGCCGGCTCAAGTTCCGCACCAGTTACGGGCAGAACCAACTTCTACACGCTGTCGAAACGGCTCATCTGGCTGGATTGTTGGCCACGGAACTGGGGGCCAACGTGCAGATGGCCAAAGCCGGGGCGCTGCTCCATGACCTGGGCAAGGCGGTGGATCACGAAATAGATGGGCCTCACGCCCTCATCGGTGCCGATTTGACCCGGCGCTACGGCGCGTCCGAAGGAGTTGTCAACTGCATTGCGGCCCACCATCATGAGGAAGAACAGCAAAGCCTCGAGGCCGTCATCGTCGAGGTCGCCGACGCCATCTCTGGCGCCCGGCCCGGCGCGCGCCGTGAATCGGTGGAGACCTATATCAAACGCGTAAAGGCCCTGGAGGAGGTTGCCAGTTCGTTCAAGGGGGTGAACCGATCATACGCCATCCAGGCCGGCCGCGAGATCCGCATCATCGTCCGTCCCGACGACGTGGACGACCTGATGGCTATCCAGCTCTCCAAGAACGTGGCGCGCAAGATCGAAGGGATGTTGGAATACCCCGGCCAGATCAAAGTGACCGTCATCCGCGAAACACGCGCCGTGGATTACGCCAAATAGCTAAATCCTGCCGCAAGCTCAAGGGTGCATTTCAGTTTTGGGGCAAACTAGTCATAACGCATCCCGACGACCCGAATTTCTCGCAAATGAGGCAGATTTTCTGGACGTCCCGGCTTGCCGCGTTATCCCGGCAAGCCGGGACGTCCAACTCGCCCTCAAATAGAAATGCACTCATCATCCGAAGACTGCTGTTGACTTCTGTCTCAATCTATGGTATAATTATAACAGTGGCATAAATCAGACTGTAGCTTGATTTCTTTGGATCGAAACCTGGTCGATTCTGCTAACCAGATTAACGCCAAAGGCATTACGGTAAAAGTGACACGTCGCCAATCAGTTGGCAGCACTCTGTCATTCTGAGGAGCGGAGCGACGAAGAATCCCGTTTCTGGCAAACAGGGAACCGGTCATGCGAGGAACGAGACTCTTCGCTTCGCTCAGAGTGA
>CAYNKW010000090.1:11805-14790 GCA_964397845.1 uncultured Anaerolineae bacterium | reverse complement strand
TTGTACAGTTCTCTGCAAAAGATCCTGGTTAATAGACAAGTCTATCATCTGGCCAGTTCTCCTTTCCCTCTGATCAAAGCTGGGGTTGACATTGTGCTCTCCTTCGGCTAGAATAACGTTCCAGAGGGGCCTGACTGGCCCCGTTCATTTGCCCGAGGTGTGACATATTATACCGCCGATGAGAGAAGGCTGTCAACCAGACGCACCTCCCTGAAAGCTGCGTCAGCGCCTCAACCAAGAGTGCCGGAGCTTTCCAGACGAGCTTTCGGCCAAGCGACTCTCGAAGCTTTCAGGGAGGTTTTTGAGGAGAGTATCGTTCTGCTTTGACGTGCTAAGAAAAAATCCTGAAAATCTCGGCGATCTCTGCGGTAAGACGAGACATCAACACCAATGAGGGAGACCATCCAAAGGAGCGGTCTGTGAAAATCAACGCAAGGAACTTGAGCCTCGGGGAACCCTGGCGGCGCAACCTGGCCGCCATCTCGTTGGCCGAGTTGGTAGCCATTTCTGGCTTTACGGTGTTCATGCCGTTCATGCCCTACTATGTGCAGGAACTAGGGGTGACAAGGTTGGAAGAGGTCGAGTTCTGGTCCGGCCTGTTGCTCACCTCGCAGGCCGTGACTATGGCGGCCGTCGCGCCGCTGTGGGGCTCGCTGGCCGACCGCTACGGCCGCAAAATCATGGTGGTACGGGCCATGTTCGGTGGAACGGTGGTCACTGCCTTAATGGGCTTGACACAAAACGTGGGTCAGTTAGTCGCCTTGCGGGCAATTCAGGGTGCGCTGACGGGCACCGTGCCCGCTGCGATAACGCTGGTGGCCAGCGGCACTCCCGCCGAGCGCCGGGGGTACGCCCTGGGGCTGCTGCAAATGGCCATCTACACGGGCGCATCAATAGGGCCGTTATTAGGAGGGCTGGTAGCCGACCACGTGGGCTACCGTGCTACGTTTTGGGTCACTGCCGGTCTTCTCTTCGGCGCCGGAGTGCTGATGGCGGCGTTGGTGCACGAAGAATTCACCTCTCCGGAAAAGACGGACAGCCGGGAGAGATCGCGTCTATGGGACGGCTTGGTGATGGTGATACACACGCGGGCACTGGTGATCGTCTTTGCCATCCGCGTGCTGATGCGCATGGGGATGCGCGTCGTTGGCCCAATGCTTCCTCTTTTTGTTCAGGAAATTGCAGCAGCGGGGACAAAGGTGGCCTCGCTCACCGGCACCATTGAGGGGTTCGGAGCAGCGGCCGCCGCCGTGGCCGCGGTGGTGCTGGGCCGGTTCAGCGATAGAATCGGCTACCGGCGCATCCTGCTGGTCTGTGGCGTAACGGCCGGCGTGCTATTTGTACTCATGGCTGGTGTACAGACTCCCACGCAATTGCTGATTCTGAGAACGCTCAGCGGAGCAGCCATGGGTGGTATCCTGGCCTCAATCAGCGCGCTGCAGGCCACGCTGGCCCCCAAGAACCGCTTCGGTGCCGTCTATGGCGTGGACACCAGCGTGGTGGCCGCGGCCAACGCGGTTGCGCCCATGATCGGGGCCGGCCTGGCGGCGAGCTGGGGGCTGTCCAGCGTGTTTCTGGGGGCGGCGGCCATGTACGGCCTGGCAACGGTGGTGGTCGCTGCTGTGGTGCGGCGAAAATAGTGCGGACCGGCAGAAAATCGCAGGTCGAATCAGAGCTTCCATCAACGCCAGGCGAAACTCCTCCAACGTCACGTGAGCAATCCCTTGAGCAAACTTGACTGCTGGAGCCAATGTCTCTTTTCCGCGATCAGATCACCCCATCTGATCGCATCCATTTCCAATTCGTAGTTAAACTCGTCTCCAAACTGACCAGCCTCTAGTTTCTGCTGAAAGCTATCGTACTCCATGCCATATTTGATCTCTAGCTCCAGCCGCTCGCGTTCACATGCTTCCAGATGGCGACGAACTTCGCCGAGCAAAAGATGGACAATTTTCTGATCCGGTGTTTCCCCAGCCAGGCTGTCCAAAAGTGGACGTGTGCCTGGAGGGAGCTCAATGGTCATCGTCGTAGCTAACGTAGACATAGTCCTCTCTCCTCAAACAAATTCACTGACTGTTGCCACCCATTGTGCTCGCGCTATCAAGACAAAGCAAAGCGTTGTCCCAAGAAACCCGTTTTCTGACCTTCCAGACCAAATCCGTCTGTAGTGCGAAGCCGATTTTTGCCCTTTAGAGCAGCCCTGATGACGAGAAAACGAGTTTCTCTCAGGCCATTATGTCAAAATAATGTTGTAGTACTAGGCCCTCAGCAAAGCGGTTAGCCTGTTTGAGCGATCTTCCTGACCAGCCGCTCAAGTTCTCGCTCAAGTTTCTCTGAAAGGTACTTATTGTTCTTTGTCCCCAATCTTTCCCTATGCGCAGCCGCAGAGATGTTGCAGAGATGTTGATGGTCAGAGTCCTGAGCATTGTACCTTGGAACGCACATGTACCTAAAAATAGCAGTGCCGATTTGCTTTCCGATCAGAAATCCCCCAAGCCATGTCCGCACAGGGTGGGAATTAAGAAATGCACAGAGGTAATACGCCTCGTCAAGGGTATCTACAGTCGCAGAGTAGACCTTGTGGTCAGGGACAATCACCTTGTTCGGGACAATTGAATTCACAGACTCGGTTACTACCGCCGCTCGGAAGGTTTTGGGATTCTGTTGCTCAGGCCAGACAACTTTGTAGGGCTGAAAACTGTACTCTCCGACGCAGTAGATGCTGTATATGGGAAGCCCCCTTTGGTACCTCTTGTAGGTTGAGCGTTCTGGAAGCAGATCAGCGTAGTTGAGCAGATAGGAATAGGTTGCAGGGTACTTTTCTACAAACTCCTCCTCGGTCTCGAATTTGGCGTAGTGTCGGTGCGGTAATCAAGAAGCCTATGCGTCCACCAATCCGCAACCAGTGGTCAACGGCGCTGAACGTGAGTACTGTCGAGATGTCGCTCTCGACTCCACCTGTATAACCGCGTCCCGATACGAGAC
>CAYNKW010000090.1:5851-11705 GCA_964397845.1 uncultured Anaerolineae bacterium | reverse complement strand
ACTGTCGAGATGTCGCTCTCGACTCCACCTGTATAACCGCGTCCCGATACGAGACCATAATAGTCACAGAAGCGTTTTACCCGCTTCCGGTACGTCTCAGGCAACCGGCTCCACCTTACCCAGGGCAGATTACCCGCGATATAGTCTACGTCCTCGAAGCCTTTCGGTGAGAAGTTGTTCTTAACAATCCGACACCAAATAGTATCCCAGGGCGGCCTTCTATTGTGGAGTCCCTGGATCGCATTGTAGAAGTTGGCCAAATGCTTCTCCGCCGACGCGTCCAAAAGGTAATTGAGTTCCTGGTCACGCCCAAGCCCGGCCAAGAATTGTTGTGGGCTGCGATTATGTTTTATGTCATCCTCGCACTTCAGTAAGATTCTTCCCAGCACCTGTGCACGAACCAGTCGGAGAGGAATCTCGAACCTGAGGTCCCCAACTTCGGTGTCGAGCGTGTACTCCAGTATGCCACCGGGCCTCTCAACTGGGACATTAATGCTATCTGCGAGATATACTGGTATCTCTATGTCGTGGCCCAGCGCAAAGACCAGATCAGCCACCGAAAGGATATAGTTAGCACGCGCCGAGATAACAGCAAGGGGGTTCAGATCGAGTCCTCGAATGCAATGCAACACCGTCTGAAGAGTTCGTAAGGGTGAGAATCCAGCCTCATCACACCTTGTTCGTAGCCGCCCAATACACTCCACAAGAAAAGTGCCCGAGCCACATGCTGGATCCACAACGATCTTGCCAGGCTCGCCATTGTATCCCACCCTACTCACAACGTATTCGGCCAGCCAGTCGGGCGTATAGTATTCACCCAAATCGTGTCGAATCTGCTCATCCACTAAGCCTGAGTAGAACTCTTTGAGAAGGTCTTTAATGGTCTCGGGCTTGAGTTTGGCGGTAGCTGGTTCGAACTCCTGAAAGGTGCAGGCCAGAGTTCGCAGGCCCTCAGCCAATCGGGGTGATTCCTCGTTGGTGTACCAACTAAATAAGTCGCCCTTCAGGAAATTGCTGATGCGGTAGTTCCTGTAAAAGTCTCCGTCTTCAAGCTTGGCAAGCTCCCTGTAAAGGCTCTCGTGATCGGGGGCATTGGCAATAGCGTCAACTAGCGATGATTGCGAAGCGGTCTGGGTTGCCGCCAGCAGTTCAGCCGTGAGGAGCTTCACGACCAAGCTATAGTAGGTGTGCATCGCGAACAGGATCTGCGAAGCATCCCTTGTGGCAATGCCATTGCGTCGAGCCCAGTCTTTGAGTGACGGCAATTGGGACAGTCCATATGTGGATACTTGCTGAAACAGCCGTTTCCACTCGTGGAAGAGCATTGTTGTTCGATGTTTTGGCTTTGACAGGTGGCTGCACATCACTGGCAAAACAGCCCTGGCCACGTCGGAGTCTTTACCAAAGTACCTCGTCAATAGAGGGGCAGTGAGCGGCAATCGCCCAAGCGACCAATAAATCTGCACCAGCGACAAGAGAGAGGCCTCAGACGTTTCATGCGTTTTGGACCAGATCCACGTCAATCCAGCAGAGCGACAGAATACCAGATGGAAACCATCCCACAGAACACCAGCCCATTTGGCACACTCCCCTGGATTGAACGATGGCCCGCCATCGGTAACCGTGTTCAAGTAGCGCTCAATCTGCTCCTTTGCCTTAGCGAGCTCTTGCGGGATACCTAGATCGCCTGGACTCTTGTAATCCAAGACAACGTGTCCAAACAAGCTGTCAGGGCGGTCTGAGCTTACTTGGGAGTAACCTGGTTTGCGAAGAGTCTCATTGACTACTGGATTGTAGGAGATGCCATGCGCTGCAAGAAGTTCCTTCAATTGCGGTTCAAGCTCAGTTTGCAGCTTTGCTTCCGAGCTGGCTGTTTCAGCTATTCTGTGAACCCTTTGCACAATTGAGTCAGGCAAGGGATTACCTCTCTCATCTGAGCGCATTGATCTGGACCGCAGACCACATGGCGCGAAACTTGTTCAACGGCATAACTGCTCGCCACATCATTATACCCTTTTTCGCTGGGCAAGACAAGGCCAGTTGACAAAACGGTCAATAAGTCCTATAATACTCACGACCTTCGGGGCAGGGTGGAGCTTGCCCGTCGCGCGACGGCAGGCCGATTCCCGACCGGCGGTAGGGTGTGACGGCGAACGCCGCGCATCAAGCCCGCGAGCCGCAAAGCAGATCCGGTTCAGGCGACGGATTCGGAACGACAAGGATGACCGCTGCCGAATTCACCGCCTAGTCCGGAGCCGACGGTACAGTCCGGATGAGAGAAGGTTTTCACATCCAAACGGCATAAGTTTGTGTGGAGCACCGCTGCCCGTTATTGGTGTGCAATTACGCCCCGAAGACAAGCGTCTTTGGGGTTTTTGTTTGGCTCCACAGGAGGATTTCATGATCGAGCAGAAGCGACAGGCGACAGTCCAAATAACTGCTTCGAATTCTCCGATCCGCCCAGGCCACTGGTTTGCCTCCGGGCGAACCCTGGCAGACCTCATCCTCCGGCGCCGGGAATATCTGCTGCTGCCGCTGGCTTTGCTGCTGTTCCTGGGTATATGGGAGCTGGTCGTCCGGCTGGGGGGCTATCCGCCGTTCTTCCTGCCCTCGTCAGGGCGGGTTTATGCCAAGCTGGTGACCGTGCTGGCCGATGGCCTGTTGTGGTGGCACACTCGCATCACCCTGGCTGAGATCTTTGGCGGGCTGGCGCTAGGGCTGACCACAGCCACCGTACTGGGCTACCTGCTGGCCAAGTCCCGCTCGCTGGAGCGGCTCATATCGCCGTACATTGTGGCCTCGCAATCGGTACCCATCGTCGCCCTGGCCCCGCTGCTGGTCATCTGGTTCGGCGCCGGGCAGTTGAGCAAAGTGTTGGTCTGTGCGCTGACCATCTTTTTTCCCATGCTGGTCAACACGATGGTCGGCATCCGTTCCGTGGAGCCAGACCTGGTAGATCTGATGCGCTCGCTGAAGGCCACGCGTTGGCAGATGTTCATTTTGCTGGAGGCGCCCTCGGCGCTGCCGATGCTACTGGGCGGGCTCAAGGTAAGCGTGACCCTGTCGGTCATCGGCGCGGTGGTGGGCGAGTTCGTCGCCGCCGACCGGGGTCTGGGCTTTCTGATCAACTGGGCGCGGAACAGCTTTGATACGCCGCTCATGTTTGTGGCGCTCTTTACGCTGGTCAATATTGCGTTGATCTTGTACCTGTTGGCGGTTTTGCTGGAGGGTCTATTTCTTCGCTGGAAAAGGTAAAAACGAAAAGGGGGAAAATTAAAAATGACAAATGGCAAAATGACAAAAATGGGATGGGGGATTGTGCTGCTTCTGATTGTGGTTTTGAGCGGGTGCGCAAAGCCGGCGCCGACAGCCACGCTCACGCCGGTGACTACACCGGCAGCCACACCCACGCGCGAACTGCGGGCCGTCACCCTGGCGATGGGCTATATCCCCAACGTGCAGTTTGCGCCGTTTTACGTCGCCGACGAGAGAGGCTACTATACCAAGGAGGGCCTGGAGATCGAATTTGACTATGGCATGGAGACCGACTTGCTCAAGCTGGTGGGCATCGATGAGCTTCAGTTCGTCGTCGGCAGTGGCGATCAGGTGATCCTGGCCCGCAACCAGGGACTGCCAGTGGTTTACGTCATGAACTGGTACCGGCGCTTCCCGGTGGCGGTGGCTTCACTCGAGCCGCTGGATGGGCCGCAAGACTTGATCGGTAAAAGCGTCGGCATCCCTGGCCTTTACGGGGCCAGTTACATCGGCTGGCAGGCGATGATCAACGCCGCCGGCGTGAATCCGGCCGACGTGAACCTGTTGACCATCGGCTACAATCAGGTCGAAAGCCTGGTGACTGAGCAGGTGGACGCCGCGGTGGTCTATGCCATGAACACGCCGGTGCAACTGCGTCAGCAGGGATATAAAGTAAGCGTCATCCTCGTGGCCGATTACATTGACCTTGTCTCTAACGGCCTGATCACCAACGAACAGACTGTCGCCCAGGAACCGGAACTCGTGCGCCGCATCGTGCGCGCGACGTGGCACGGCCTGCTCGACACGCTTGAATTCACAGATGAAGCTTTCGATACCTGCCGGCGCTACTTACCAGAGATTGACGACGAGAGTGCACCGCTGCAAAGAGCCGTGCTGGAAGAGAGCCTCAACTTTTGGCGTGCCGACAAGCCGGGGCGCTCCGACCCGGCTGCCTGGGAGGCCTCGCAAGCCTTCATGCGCCAGATTGGGCTGATCGAAACCGAGGTAGACGTGTCAACCATGTTTACCAACGATTTCGTCAAGGAACCTTTACCATGAGGGAGACTGGTTCCTCGCCTGTGCCGTCTACGCCGTCGCCGATGGATGGGTCTATTCTGAGGGCCGAGCACATCAGCGTGACGTTTCCGTCTCCGCAGGGCGGGCTGGGTGCGCTGGACGACGTCTCGTTCCAGGTGGGCCAGGGCGAGTTCGTCTGCCTGGTGGGGCCTTCCGGGTGTGGCAAGTCCACGCTGCTGCGCGTGTTGAGCGGGCTGCTGTCGCCCACCAGCGGGCAAGCCTATCTACGTGGGGAGCCGTTCAGTGGCCCGTGCGGTGACATCGGCATCGTTTTTCAAAAAGCCAACCTCATGCCCTGGCGCACAGTCTCGCAGAACATCACCCTACCGTTAAAAATTCAGGGGCTGGACGCTGCCCTGGCCCGGCGGCGAGTCACCGATCTGATCCGCCTGGTGGGGCTGGAGGGCTTTGAGCAAAATCATCCCCGCGAGCTTTCTGGCGGCATGGCCCAACGAGTGGCCATCGCCCGCGCATTGATCCACGATCCCGAGATTCTGCTGCTGGACGAACCATTTGGCTCCCTGGACGCTCTAACGCGAGAGCGAATGAACCTGGAATTGTTGCGCATCTGGCAGGTCCGGCACAAGACGGTAGTCATGGTGACGCACAACATCCAGGAAGCCATTTTCCTGGCCGACAGGGTGATGGTCATGACCGCACGGCCGGGCCAGGTTACGGTTGATCTGCCGGTGACGTTGCCTCGTCCCCGTTCCCAGGACCTCATCTATTGCGATGCCTTTACCGGGTTGGCCCGATGTATCCGGGAAGCGATTGGCCGGCAGGAGGTACCGAGCGACAGGGAATGGTGTTCTACGATAATTTGTGTTGACAAAGCAGGAAGGATGGTGTATAATGGGCAACTGGCACGGCTATCGCAAGCTGTCCATAAGGGGGTGAAGCGGCGTTGAGCCGCGTAGTCAAGCCAAAAAGTCAGGGCGGATGCCGTGACTTGAGGCTCTTGTAGAAGGATGGAGGGCAGAGTGAACGCGCAAACACGAGGAAAAGAGAAACCGTTCAACGTTCTCGTCGTAGATGACGACAAAGAGATCGGCATCTTGTTCCGGCGGTTGCTGGGGAAGACCCAAGAAATCACGGTAGCCCAAGACGGCTACGAGGCTCTGGAGAAGGCGCAGGAGAAACCGTTTGACCTGGTTTTCCTCGACGTTCGATTGCCGGGTATGGATGGTGTGGAAACGTTGGAGAAACTCAAGCGAATCTTGCCGGACGCTGTCGTGGTGATGATGAGCGGATATGCCGTGGAAGAAGAGAGCCGCCGGGCTATGGACATGGGCGCTCAGGATTTTATTTCCAGGCCGTTTGTAGATCCTGACCAGATCATGACGATTGGGCAAGTTGCCCGGTACCTTAGCCTGCACGAGTTGACCGTTCGCCGATTGGCCCGTGAAGGTGAGATTCCGGCTTTCAAGGTGGGGCGACAATGGCGGGTGAAGAAAGCTCTCCTGGATCGCTGGATCGAACGAGAAGCCACTCGACGTCGCGGTTAGCGCCACGCACACCGGGT
>CAYNKW010000090.1:0-5751 GCA_964397845.1 uncultured Anaerolineae bacterium | reverse complement strand
GTGGCGAGCCATCTTCCTCCGGCGCGGCCTGGAACCGCTCCAGCAATCGGCCGAACCAGCGACGCCACAGACTGGGTCGCAAATCGCGCCACGCAGTGGCCGATTCCTCTCCGTTCGCCAGGCGTGGGCTGAACCGATCTTCCACGAACAGAGAGGTGATGCGATGGATCGCCCCCCGGCCAGCCGGTACCTCGGCGCTCAACTCGGCGGCGTACTCGTAGGGTGTCTGAGCTTCCCGCTCCCCAACATTCAACAGTCGACCAAAGCGAGTCATGCGGACGTAGACCTTTCGCACCACTCCCAGGCGGGCCAGACCTCGCTCCTCCAACCACCAGTAACCGCCGCCAACCACTGTGGTCACAGCCAGGAACCCGCCCATGACCCACAAAGCCCTCGTCCACCAAGGCCCGGCTGGCTGGGGAGGCAGCGGGCCAGGGTAGTAATCATCGTCGATCAGATCCCGCCAACGCTCATAATCATCCTCTTCGTCCGGGGACGGCTTGTCGCGCCCGATATCGCCGTCGGCAGAAGCCAGGCGAGGTCGGACGATGGTAGGCTCGGCGGCCGTCGGTTCGAACTCCACCCACCCATAGCGCGGAAAGTAAGCCTCCACCCAGGCGTGACCGTGGTGGTCACGCACCCGATAAACACCTGCCTCGGCGTTGTAATCGCCTCGCACATAGCCCACGGCCACCCGGGCCGGAACGCCTACCGCTCGCGCCATCACCACCATGGCCGAAGAATAATAGTCGCAATAACCTTCCTGCAAATCAAAGAGAAACCAATCCACCCGATCTTGATCCGGCGGCGGCGACTCGATCAATTCATTGTACTTGATCTGGCGCAGGTGAGCCTCCAGGGCCGCAGCCTTGTCGTAGGGATTGGTTTTGTCGCGCGTAATCTCCTCCGCCAGGTCTCGCACCCGTTGGGGGAGCGAATCGGGCGACTGCAAGTAACGCGCTTTGATCCACTCAGGGTAATCGGTGCCGGCAGCCCTCAGGCTGCCCTCGTCGGCGGCCGAGACAGCCGAGACGGCACTGTAACTCTCTCCGCTCTCCAGCGGCGCGCGCGCATAGATCATGGAGATGTCAAGTTGCTCACCCTGACGTCTGTCTTCCGGCAAGCGGCCAGACACCCGGCCGACACGGGCCTTGATAGGCCGATCCATGCCCACCGGCTGGGCCGCCGCAAATAACTGCGTGCGTCCCAGCAGGTAAAAAGTGTACGTCTGGGTGATGAGCCGCCGCGCTTCAAATTCAGGAACAGCAAAATCTTGGTCGTAAGAATCCAGATAGACCATCTCTTGGTCGTTGTTCAGCCACCCGCTACCGGTGTACTCGTCGTACACGGTAGCCCGCCAGTAGCGTCCGCCTGGCGCCGCCACGTCCATCACCACCCGATCGCCCAGTTGCACCGCTCCCCCCAGCGACATCGTCGCGCCAAAAATATTGGGCCGGCTATCACCGTAGTAACGCGCCGAGAAGAACAAGCGATTCCACACGTCCTGCACTCGCTCCCACGGCTCCGAGAACTTGCTCCAGAAAGCAACCATCTCTTCGTTGGCGGCAGCTCCCGGCGCACCCCAGGCCAGAGTCATCGCCACGACGACGAAAACCGCCCCATACCGCAGGAAATCCCAGGTGATCTCCGGATCATATCGCACGCGGGCTTCTGACCAGGCCCGTTGCTGGCGGAAGAGATTGAAGCGAATGAAAAATAGCAACATGAGCCCCACGTAGGCGATGAGGAAAACCAACAAGCGCGGCGGTCCCCAGTACACGCTAATGAGCAGCACCGTCGCTGTGGGCAGGATGGCCCACCAGATATGGTGGCTACGAAAAGTGGCCCAGGCGGCCACGTAACCCAGCAGCCACACGATGCACGCCAAGAAGAGGACGAACATCAAACTGTCGCTGCTGCTGCCGCCATGCAGAACCTTCCATAGCCAGGCGTTGACGTGATAGCCTAGTTCCAGGAACCTCTCGCGGGGGGAAAACATCGAAGGGAGAAGAGCTGTGCCCAGGTAACTGACCCAGGCCGCACCATACACCAGGCCGAAGAGGTGGGCCACCAGCGGTGGAAAACGAGTCTTGGCTAAAAGAATACCCACCACCAGCCCAGCCAAGGCAGCCCATTCAATGATCTGAATATCTTCTGCCCACCGAGCAAAAGATATGGCCCAGGTGACGCTCATCACCATGCTGGCCAACAGAAACAATGTGCTCCAACCTTCTGGCAACTTGTTCTCATCCGAAGCCATGTTTGAGCCTTGCTAGTCCAGCCAGCAAGTATCAGGCCTGCCGACCAGAAAACGTCAGATACTTCGCATTAACAGGAGTTATGCAGTTCGACGGTCTGGCTCCCAACCGCGTAACTCCTGGCATTAAATAATACCCCCCAACTCTTCTTCAGGTTCATCGCCCGGCTCTGGCCTATGGTCCACGGGAGCGAACGATGGAAATCAGCAACCAGGCCCCCATGATGACCGCCAACACAAAACTGATGTGCGCGATAGGCAACCTCAAGCCCAGGAAATTCCACGCGGTCGCTCCGCTGTGAATGACGACCGCCGAGCCGACGATGAGCGCTGCCACAACGACGCTGAAAGCCAAACGGTTGATCATGCTGTCGAACCTGGCGATGATGCGGACCAGTTGGCGCAGGTCAATGCCCAGCGTCACTCCCCCATCCTCTAGCCGCTCCATCAAAGATTCGGCGCGTTGAGGCAAGTCTCGCACCAGCCGGCTGACTATACCCACCGTCTGCAGCGCTTCGTCTTGCAGTTGCCGCCAGGAGAAACGCTCACGCAACAACCGTTCGCCGAAGGGTTTGGCCATCTCCGCCAGGTTGAAGCTGGGATTCAGGCTCAACGCCACCCCTTCCAGCACGATCACCACGCGGGCCAGCAACGCCAGATTGGGCGGTAGGTGAATCCGGTGTTTGAACGCGGCTGTCAGCATCTCTTGCAACACCTCGCCGAGGGGTATCACTTCCAGGGATACACCGTAGTAACGCATCAACAACCGCTGCACGTCCCGCTCTACCGCTGCCGGGTCAGTGATGCGACCAGCAGCCCCCATGCGCAAGATCACCCGTACCACTGTCTTGCTGTCTTGCGCCAACAAGGCCAGCAACAACGAAGCCAGTGATCCTTTCATCGCTGGCGTCAACTGCCCCACCATGCCAAAATCAACCACACCGATCTTGTCATCGCACACCATGATGTTGGCCGGATGGGGATCGGCGTGGAAAAAACCGTCCACGAACACTTGATGGAGGTAGAGATCCACCGTGACCTCGGCCACGGCGGAAAGATCGTACTGCTCCTGGCGCAGCCGTTGCAGGTCTGTGAGCTTGATCCCTTCCAGCGCCTCCATCGTGAGCACGCGCCGGGTACTATGACTCCAATGCACCTGGGGGATGATCACCCGCCCGTCGCCGGAGAGGTTGCGCCGCAGGCGGCCGGCGTTGCGGCCCTCCACGGTATAGTCCAGTTCGTCCCGAAGGGCCTGGCTCAACTCCTCGACGATCTCGACCAGGTGCGACTCGCGCGCGCGCGTCGAACGACGTTCCAGAAAACGGGCCTGTCGTGCCAACAAGTCCAGGTCGGCGGTCACCGTCCGCTCCACGCCTGGACGCTGCACTTTGACCACCACCCTCTGGCCGTCGGGCAATGTGGCCCGATGAACCTGGCCGATGGAGGCACTGGCAATTGGCTCTGCCTCGAAAGAGGCGAATAGTTTGTTCAACGGTGCGCCCAACTCCTTCTCAATGCGCGCCACGATTTGCAGCGTTGGCACCGGCGGCGCGGCATCCAGCAGCTTAGTCAGCTCACGGATGTACTCTGCTGGCAGCAGGTCAACACGCCCGCTGAGCACCTGGCCGATCTTGATAAATGTCGGCCCCAACTCCTCCAACGTGCGCCGGACGCGCTCCGAAATCGAGAGCGCGCTCACGTCGGAAGCCGTTCCTTCCATGCGGCGACGCCTCCAGGCCGACAGGAACCGCATCAGACCCAACTGCTCCACTACAAAGCCGAGACCATTCTTGATCAGAATCTCCACTATCTCACGAGCGCGGGCAATTTCCGCATATTGGCGACGAAAGGGTATAGGCACAGTCACCGTCTGGATCTCCCTTGCACAAGAGTGACTCAATTATACTCCTAACGCGCACTATTGACAATTATGACGAAAAATAGTAATATAGGTGTAAAGGTAGGTATGAGGCCACTGTCTCCAGAAGGGGGGAGTAAGGAGGTAGGCCATGGCAAATGTACGAGAGAAAAGCTTGTACGGATACTGCACTGAGGCCGACCAGTTGATTGAGCAGGGTTCTCTTGAGGCCGCTGTTGCCATTGGGCAACACATCCTCCGGCGTTATCCCAAATATATGGAAGCCTATCGCGTGTTGGCCAAGGCTACGCTGGAGCAAGGCGGGGTCGGGTACGCCGCCGATCTCTTCAAACGCGTGTTGAGCGCGGACCCCGAGGATTTAGAAGCACGTGTCGGCTTGGGCATCATCTACACCGGCGAGGAGGCCCTGCAAGAAGCGATCTGGCAATGGGAACGAGCGTTCGAATTGGCACCAGGTAACAGCGACATCCGAGCGCAACTGCGCCAGGTCCGCGAACGGCTGGAGGGCCTAGAAATCCCGCGCACCGAATTGACGCGGGGCGCTCTGGGGCGGCTCTACGCCCGGGGAGGGCTCTTCCAACAAGCGGCCGACGAATTCCGGGCTGTGTTGCGCAAAGACCCAGAACAAATAGACATCCAGGTTGCCCTGGCCGAGACGCTGTGGCGTGATGGGAAACTGGCCAAAGCCGAAGCCGTTTGCGAACAGATCCTGGAAGCGCTGCCTAATTGCCTCAAAGCCAACCTTATCCTGGGCCACATCTGGCTCCATACTGGCCGGGAGGAAGAGAGTCACAGGCCTTTCCGCGCCTCTCAAGCGCTGGATCCCGAAAACCGCGTCGCTGCTGACCTTCTCGGCGAGGAAAGCCCCCTGGCCAGAGAACCTGTTCTCATCCCCGAACTCGATGAGCTACCACTGGAAGCCCCCAAACCCAAAGACTTGATCTCCGTCAGGGAGGAGGCTGAACTGCCCGATTGGCTGACCCAATTGCGTAGCGCTGGCATAGAGAAAGAAAAAGAAATCGTTGAGGAAGAGGGCTTGCCAGACTGGCTCACGGCCCTCGAACCAGCCAAAGTGGAAGAACCGGTTGCCGGGATGACTGTGATCGAGACTCCATCCCCTGAAGCGGGACCAGAGCTCGAGGGCGAGGAACTGCCAGACTGGTTGGCTGACCTGAGCGTAGAAGAGCCGGAAGAACCTATCGCCAAGCCATTCGCCGAAGCAGCGGTAGAAAAACCCCTGACCGCTGAGACCCTCGCACCAGAGCCGCCAGCCGCCGAAGCGGGAGAGATCCCAGACTGGTTAGCTGCCCTCGAACCGGAAGAGGCCGAAGAGCCGCCGACAAAAGAAAAGCTCGAAGGGGAACCAGAAGTCCAGGATGTGGGCGAACCATTCGTGGAAGAGCCCATCGCTGCCGAGACAACCGACGGAGACGTGCCGGAGTGGCTGGCACAACTTCGCATGGAAATGAAACAAGACCTCAGCGATGTTGTGAAAATGGATATGTTTCTCTCGCCGCCAGAGAAAGACACCGACCGCTTTGCGTCAAGGGACGCTCCCGAGTGGCTGCAGGACGTCCAGGAAGAGAGCGACTTGCCAGTCGAAGCGCTCTCTGAA
>CAYNKW010000089.1:12674-14796 GCA_964397845.1 uncultured Anaerolineae bacterium | reverse complement strand
CTGGGCTTCTCCTTGCTGCCCTTTATCGGCGCCGTTCTAATGTTCAACAAACTGATTTGATACTGGAGAATCATCATGTCCGACCGCAAGGCCAAATACACTACCATCAGCATCCCCCGTGAACTGTACCGCCGGGTGGAAGGCATCATCGGGGGCACCGGCTTCCGCAGCCCCACCGAATACATCGTCTACCTGGTCCGCCAGGCAGTCATCGCCATTGAGGCCGACCGCCAGCTTATCCACTCCTTGCCTTACACTATTTCCAATACCGGCGAAGAATAAGAGGAACGGTGACTGATAAGAGGAAACGCCGCATCCTGGTCATTGGTGCGGATGGTGCGGATCCGGCCATCCTGCAAAGGCTGATGGAGGCCGGCCAAGTGCCAAACCTGGCTCGCCTGCGAGCGCGGGGCGTCTGCGCCCCCCTGCTCACCACTTTTCCTCCGGTCTCTCCCGTGGCCTGGACATCGTTCCTCACCGGCGTCGGCCCGGCTCGCCACGGCGTGCGCGATTTTGTGAGCAAAGCGCCTGGCGCTTACCAACCCACCCTGGGCATGTTCACCGTCGCTGCCGGGGACCACGGTCTGCCCACTTATTGCAGCCGCCGGCGGGCTCTCACGCTGGGTCAGATGCTCACCGCTGCCGGCCGCCGCAGCTTCACCCTCCGCGTCCCTGGCGATTTTCCGCCCGATCCGGTGAATGGCGGCGTGCTGGCCGGCCTGGGTATGCCGGACATCGTCGGCAGCTTTGGCACCTCGGCCCTCTACACCACCGAACCGGAAGCTCCGCGCTTCACCCAGGTCAAGGACAAGTCTCAGGTCAAGCCCCTGCGCCCGGCCTCCGGTGGCTGGCTTCACAGCGACCTGGACGGTCCGGCGCGCACCAGCAGTTCTCTGATCTGTCGCGCCGAAGGAAGCCAACTGCGCGTTGCTGCCTCCCCCGATGACCTTACCGTCCTTGCCACGCTGGCCCCCGGCCAGTGGAGCAACTGGCTGCCCGTCACCTTTGCCCTGGCCGACGGCACGCGCGTTGAAGGCATCTATCGTCTCAAACTCGTGCGATTGGTCGGTGAGGCAGTGGATTTGTATTGCACGCCGATCCAATGCGCACCTCACGCGCCTCTCTACCCCCTCACCGCGCCGCCAGATCTGGCCCCCTGCCTGGCTGACGCACTCGGTCCCTTTGCTACGTTGGGCCTGCCCGCCGATCAGGCCGGCCTACAAAAGAATCTCATCTCTCCGGAGACTTTTCTGGAAGGCGCCGACCACGCCTGGGACGAGCAGGCGGCCATCATCCGCCACCTGCTGGTTGGCGAAGAGTGGGATCTGTTCATCGCCCACTACTTTGCCATAGACAATGCCCAGCATATGTTCTGGCGGGCCATGGATGCAACCCATCCGGCCCACGACCCGGCCGAGGTGGCCCGTTTGGGCGACCAAGTCGCCCGCGCCTACCGCTGGCTGGACCGGCAGGTGGGCGAACTGTTGTCGCTGATTGGCGACGGTGTGACGGTCATTGTGGCCAGCGATCACGGCGGTGCGCCGATCTATCGCTGGCTTTACCTCAATGCCTGGCTGCTGGAAGAGGGCTACCTGCATACGACACCGGGGAGCGAGGGCAAGGCCCGCGTAGACTGGACGCGCACACGGGCCTGTGGCTTTGGCAGCGGGGGTATCTTTGTGAACGTGCGGGATCGCGATCCGCGGGGCCTCGTCGCGCCGGGTGACGAATACGAGGCTTTGCGGAGCGAACTTGCCACCCGGCTGCTGGCCCTCACCGACCCCCAGACGGGGGGGGCGGTCGTCAAGGCCGTCCTGTGGTCTGAACAAGTCTACCCCGGCGCACAGGGCGGAGAAGTGCCCGACCTGCTGCTGGCTCTGACACGCGGCTACGGCCTCGGCCGGGGCGAGGCGTTGGGGCAGGTCAGCGATAAGCCCGTCTTGGAGACCAACCACACCTGGTGGTCCGGCGGCCACGAAGGCCCGTATCTCCCCCAAGACATCCCTGGCGTGCTGCTCATGACCGGCCCTGGCATCCCTCCTGACAGCCAACTCAATGCGCCGCGCATTATTGACGTCGCGCCGACTATCCTGCGTCTGCTCGGCGTGGACGTACCCCCTCA
>CAYNKW010000089.1:0-12574 GCA_964397845.1 uncultured Anaerolineae bacterium | reverse complement strand
TTATTGACGTCGCGCCGACTATCCTGCGTCTGCTCGGCGTGGACGTACCCCCTCATATAGAAGGCCAGGCATTGCTCTGAGGGCCGCCATTCAGTCGCTCGCCTATCTCCCGGTTGCATTTTCCAAAAAGAAAAAGGCCGAGGCCGGCACCGTCCTATTCATCGGGCGCGTCCTCAACCCGGAGGCGTAACTATCAAAAGGTGACATTATTTGAAAGATCGGGCTTAATGGTGTACAATCTTACTCGCCTTCAACCTTCCAACATAGAGGAGAGAAACCCACATGAGCGAATCTCCCATGACCGCCAAAAGATTCCGCCAGGTCGCCGCTGCCATCGAGCAACAGGTGGGCCGGGTCATCGTCGGCCAGAGGGCGCTGGTGCGACACGCTCTCATCACCCTGCTGGCCGGGGGCAACGCGTTGCTGGAGGGCGTACCCGGCCTGGGTAAAACCATGCTTGTCCGTACGCTGGCTGACGCCGTGGACTGTGCCTTCTCCCGCATCCAGTTCACGCCCGACCTGATGCCGTCCGACATCGTCGGCACCAACCTGATCGTCGAGGACGAAACCGGCCGGCGGCAGTTCCAGTTCGAGGCGGGGCCGATCTTTGCCAACCTGGTGCTGGCCGACGAGATCAACCGCGCTACACCCAAGACGCAATCGGCCATGCTGGAGGCGATGCAAGAGCGCAGCGTCACGGTGGCCAAGGTCACCCGCCGCTTGCCGGAGCCGTTCTTTGTCCTGGCCACTCAGAACCCGCTAGAGATGGAGGGCACCTACCCGCTGCCGGAGGCGCAGTTGGACCGCTTTTTCTTCAAGATAGACGTACCCTTTCCAAAAGTGGATGAACTGGTCGAGATCGCCAACCGCACCACTGGCGCGTTCATACCACAGGCGGAGCCGGCCGCTGACGGCGTGACGATCCTGACCATGCAGGCTCTGGCGCGGGGCGTGCCTATCGCCGGCCACGTCACGGCCTACGTCGCCCGCTTGCTCAAGGCCACTCACCCCGATGACACGGGCGCGCCCGAGGCTGTGCGTCGCTACGTGCGCTACGGGGCCAGCCCGCGCGGGGTGCAGGCCATGATCCTGGCCGGCAAGATCGTCGCCCTGCTGGAGGGGCGCTACAACGTCGCTTTCGACGACATCCGGCAGGCGGCGCTGCCCGCCCTGCGCCACCGGCTCATTCTCAACTTTGAGGCCCAGGCGGAAGGCGTGACGACGGACGCGGTGATTGAGGCGACTTTGGAAGAGGTTGTGGCTGATGAGTCGTGATCGTCTTTTTGACGAGGCATTTCTCCGCAAGCTGGAGCGGCTGGCCATCCTGAGCCGCCGCGCTATGGCTGGGCAGTTGCAAGGCGAGCGGCGCAGCCCCAAGCGCGGGCAGTCGGTCGAGTTCGCCGACTTTCGGCCCTACGCGCAGGGCGATGACTTTCGCCGCATTGATTGGAATGCCTACGCGCGGCTGGAGCGGTTCTTTATCAAGCTCTTTATCGAAGAAGAAGACCTGACGGTGCACCTGCTGGTGGACACCAGCCGCTCCATGGATTGGGGCCAGCCCAACAAGCTGTGGTACGCCGTGCGCGCCGCCGGGGCGCTGGGCTACGTGGCCCTGGCCGGGCTGGATCGGGTGACGGTGACGGCTTTCGACAACGGGGGGAACGAGGGGGCACACTACTTCCCGCCGCGCCGGGGCAAGCGGCAGGCGTTGGCCCTGTTCTCGTTTCTGCAAAACCTCGCCGCCAGCGGCCGCACCGACCTGGCCCCGCGCCTGCGTGCCTACGCCGCCGCTGCGACGCGGCCCGGCCCGCTGCTGCTCTTCTCCGACCTGCTGGACGACGGCTGGGCCGATGGCCTGCGCGCCCTCGCCTCGCGGGGCTTTGAGGTCACCGTGCTGCACATCCTGGCCCCCGACGAGGTAAACCCCAGCCTGTCCGGCGATCTGAAGCTGCGGGATGCCGAAACCGGTGCCGAGGTCGAGATCACGGCCGACTATGACCTGTTGCAGCGTTACCACGACAGCCTGGCTGCCTGGCGGGAGGAACTGCGTCGCTTCTGCGGCGCGCGGGGGATGCACTACGTGCCGGTGGAGAGCTCGATACCGTTTGAGGAGTTGCTGTTCGCGTGGCTACGCCAGCGAGGAGTGCTAAAGTGAGTGGGAGAGAGTCCATGCGGCTGGCACTGCTGCTATCGCTGGCTTTCGGCTTGCTTGTTGCCTGCCGAGCGAGTCGGGTCACGCCAACTTTTACAGCGACCATTCGCCCTACTATGCCGCTGCCGACGCCATCGTCCACTGTTTCATCGCCGTCTCCGAGTCTCCTGCCTACCTCCACTTCTTCGCCGACGCTCTCTAAGCTTCCACCCACTCCCACTGTGTCGGCTACACCCACGCGCGTGCCCACAGCCTCACCAACACCTGCGAGTCCTTTTCCACACACCACTAACTGGTTCAAGGTCCTGGACAACGAGTATCCAACCGATGAGCGGATGGCCAAATTAGTTGAGGCGTTCTCGACCGACGTGACTGCCTATCTGGAAAAAACCATCACTCCCACCACATCCCTGGAAAGCCAACAGGCCGCGTTAGCACAGATGGCTACGGACCTGCCAAGCCATGGGAAGAAAAGCGGACAAGTGGTGCCGGTAGACCTGGACGAGGCAGCCCAGGCAGAGCTGTTTATCGTGCCCAGCCTCAACATGGGCCCATTGCTTTACATGCGCTACGTGGATGGGCGCTGGCAGGCACTGCCGGTGCCGATGGTGCCGCCGGGGCAGAGCAAGGCCGTGGATAATGCCGTCAACATCTGGCCTGCCACTGCAAAGACTCTTGACGTGACCGGCGATGGACAGTGGGAGGCGCTGATCACCCACACCTTCAGTGGTGGCAGCAACTGGCGGGAGCATCTCCAAGTGTTGCGCTGGAACGGCGCTAGCTTCGATGTCCTTTTCCGCGCCGAGTTGGTCAACTGGGCGGGCAGCTCTACCTGGGATTTAGAACCCAACCCCGATGGCAGCCGGGTAGCGCATTTGACTTACCCCGTCTTCCTGCCGGGTCGCCATCCCAAGGCAGGCATCAATCCCCAGGGTGAGCAGTTCTGGCGGTGGGACGAGGAAGCCGGTCGCTTCCGATTGGCCTGGCAGGTAGTGAGACCGCCTGCAATGGGTCCAGTAGAACTGGGCCAGGCTGAGGAAACTTTCGCTGAGGGGGACTATGCCGCTGCTACATCGCTGTACGAGGCATTTCTGGCCAACGAAATCTGGCAACAGGAGTTTCTTAAGGACTACGCTTCAGCCCTGCCAGGAGTGGGCCAGCGAGAACTGGCTGCCTGGCTAGACCTGGCTCGCCTGCGCTGGGGGCTTAGCCTGGCTCTAGGTGATCGCGCCGAGGATGCCCGAATGGCTCTAGCGGGGCTGGAAACGAGTGGTTCTCTAGCCAAGCTGGCTCAGGCTTTCCTGGAGGCTTATGACCCCACGGGAGACCCGCTGGTTGGCCTGGCGGCCTATGAGCATCGGCTGGCTGTTGGCCCCGGTGATGAGCTTATCAGCCTTGAGGGTATCGGCGAGCTTGGTCACCCGGCTGCTGTGCAGTACGCCTTTGTGCCTCAGCCGACTCTGGTCCTGGTTGCTCTGAGCCAGGTTGGCCCGGAGGGACTGAGGGTGGCATTGGAAGCCATCGCCGCCCCCGTGGCCGATCTAGTGGTCAGCGACTTGGATGGGGATGGGGTAGTGGAGATCGTATGGCTGAGCCCGCCAGCCTGGCGCGCTTATGCGCCCAATGAGATCCCGATAGGGAATTGGCAACAGGCTTGGGTGGCCTGGAATGACGGTGCCCGTTGGCAAGTGACGGGAATCGCCGCCGCTGACCAAATCGAATTGTTAGGCCTCACGCCACCTGATGTACAAGAGCAGCGGGGCATCCAGCTTTACCTGATAGACTCAGAACAGACTCGCCAATTGATCCTGTTCTGGGATGGGGAGACAGGGCGGCCCTGGGCACCAAACCAGCTGTTGGCCTGGCCCGTGGTCGGCTCATCCAGCTTCTGAGGGAGTAGCTAGGTATCATGGGTTTCTTGACCCCTGCCGCCTCTGCGCTGGCGGCACTCATTCCGATTATCATTGCCATGTACCTGCTCAAGCTGCGACGCACCGAGCAGGTTGTATCCAGCGTCTATCTCTGGCGGCGCATGGTGCGCGACGTGGAGGCCAACGCCCCGTGGCAGCGGCTGCGGCGCAATCTGCTGCTGATCCTGCAACTGCTCTTCCTGGCGGCGCTCATCCTGGCCCTGGCCCGGCCCTTCACCCGGGCCGAGGGCGCCAGCGGCCAGGCGGTCATTCTGATCTTGGACACCTCGGCCAGCATGGCCGCCACCGACGTGCCCCCCAGCCGCCTGGAGGCTGCCAAAGCCCAGGCCCGCCACCTGGCCGACGGCTTGCTCGACGACGCCCGTGTCACCGTCATCGCCGCTGGCGACAGCGCACAGGTCTTGGTCGCCTCCAGTCAGGATCGGCGGCAGATCCATCAGGCCCTCGAGAGCGTCCACGCTGGCGCCAGTGGCAGCGACCTGACGGCAGCGCTGGAACTTGCCTCGGCCATCGCGGCGCGGCAACCGGAGACTGAAATCGTCGTCCTCTCTGATGGCCGGGTGACACTGCCGGAGCGGCTGGCCGTCAAAGGCCGCGTGCGCTACCTGCCACTGGGTGCCAGTGGCGACAACCAGGCCGTCAGCGTCCTTTCGCTGCAACTCGCCCCTGGTAGCAGGAACTTGGCCGCTTTCGTCCAGGTGACCAACTATAGCGACGCACCCGTCCAGCGCCGTCTAGCCCTCTACGCCGACGGCCAACTGGTCAACGCCTACGATTTAGAGATTTCGCCCGGCGGTCAGCGAGCCGTTGTCGCCGAGGATCTGCCGGCGGACACCGGCCTCGTTGAGGGGCAACTCACCGGGCAAGACGCCCTGCCTCTCGACGACCGCGCCTGGGCCATCCACCGCAGCGCCGAGCCCGCCGCCGTGACTCTCGTCACCGACGGCAACCTGTTCCTGGAAACTGCACTGGCCCTACTGCCCGGTCTGCAAGTTACCACCATCAAGCCTGCCGACTATGAGCAGTCCCAATCTTCCAACCTGACCATTCTTGATGCCTATGTCCCTCTCACTGCGACCCTTCCAGCCGGCAACCTCCTCTTTATCGCACCGCCGCGCAGCACGGAGTACTTTACCGTCACTGGCATGGTAGATCAACCGTTGCCCCGGCCCGTGCCTGCCCTGAGCGGAGTCGAAGGGGACACCGCCGCTCTGCTGTTGGCACACGTCAATCTGGCCGAGACGAGCGTGCTGCAGGCGGTGCGGATGCCGTTGCCTCCCTGGGCGCGATCGGTGGTTGTGGGCGACTCTTTGACAGACCCAGGGCAGGCGCTGCTGAAGGAAACCACACCGCTGTTGTTCGCCGGGGAAGTGAATGGTCGCCGCCTGGCGGTGCTGGCTTTTGACCTGCACCGCTCCGACCTGCCGTTGCAGGTGGCTTTCCCGCTGCTGATGGCCAACCTGATCGATTGGCTGGCCCCCGGCAGCGGCAGCGACCTGCCGATGCAGGTGTTTCCTGGTGCGGCGGTGGCCCTCTCGCTGCCGCCGGAGGTCGAGTCGGCGAAGGTGAGCCGCCCCGATGGTTCGACGGCCCGGCTGGTACCGCAGGGTGGTCGAGCCGTGTTCGCCGACACGGCGCAGTTGGGTGTCTATGAGGTGACATGGGGTGAGATCGGCCGGGCAAGCTTTGCGGTGAACCTCTTTTCACCGCAGGAGTCGGACGTGCGGCCGGCCGACGCATTGCCGATGGTAGGGGGAAGGGAGGCAGGAGAGGGTGAACGCCCGCAGCGGGCTCGTCGCGAATGGTGGCGACCACTGGCCTTCGCTGCCTTGGCTGTCCTCCTGATCGAGTGGTTCGCCTATCAGCGTAGCGCCGTAGCGAGGGTGATTGGCTGGCTACGACGCAAGAAGCCAGCACATCTGGACCAAAATGAGTCTCTCCTTCATATACCCTGAAACCCTATACCTCCTTCTGGCCTTGCCCCTGGTGGTCGGACTGGCGCTGCTGGGGCGACGACGCCCGACGCGCGTCCGCTTCTGGGGCGGGCTGATCTTGCGCGCCTTACTGTTGACCCTGATTGTCCTGGCGCTGGCGGGCATCCAATTGCGCCTGCGGGCCGACGCCCTGACCGCCATCTTTGCTCTGGACGTCTCTGACAGCGTCCCGGCAGCCGAACAGGCACGGGGAGAAGCGGTGCTGCGCCAGGCAATCGAGGCCATGCCCCCTGACGACAGCGCGGCCGTGGTCGTCTTTGGTCAGGACGCGCTGGTGGAGCGGATGGCTTCTGAGGAGCGAGTGCTGCCAGATTTGACTTCTGTGCCAGTCACGACCCGCACCGACATCGCCGGTGCGCTGCAACTGGCACTGGCTCTCTTTCCCGATGAGGGAGCGAAACGCCTGGTGCTCCTCTCCGACGGGCGCGAGAACCTGGGCCACGCCCTGGCACAAGCAGAGTTGGCGGCGGCCCACGGCATCGAACTCACCTTCGTCCCACTCGGCGGCCCGGAAGGCGACGTCGAAGTGCTGGTCGAGGCGTTGGATGCCCCGGCCGACGTCCGCCAGGGGCAGGGCTTTGACCTGACGGTTCTCGTCCACAGCACGGCCCAGGTAGGAGCGACCTTGCGCGTTTTTGGTGACGGACAACTCGTTCACTCCCAGGATGTTTGGCTGCAACCGGGCGTCAATCGCTTCCTGGTCCCGGTCGAGGCGACCGGGATCGGCTTCCGCCGTTTCCGCGCTCAAATTGTGCCCGACGCCGACACGCGGCTGCAGAACAACGAAGCCAGCGCTTTCACCGTCATCCACGGGCCACCCCGGTTGTTGATGGTGGGAGGACAACCTGTCGAGGGCTATCACCTGGCCCAGGCCCTGCGCGCCGCCGAGATGGACGTCGAACTCTTGCCGCCAGGTGAACTTTCGACGACGCTGCCCGAATTGGCGGCTTTTGACGCCGTCGTTTTGGTCAACGTGCCGGCTGCTGCGCTTCCCTCCGGGGCGATGGAGGCGCTGCAGGTGTACGTCCGTGACCTGGGCAAGGGGCTGCTGATGACCGGCGGCGAGGATGCCTTTGGGGCGGGTGGTTACCTGCGCACTCCCCTCGAAGAGGCGTTGCCGGTGGACATGGATGTGCGCACCAAAGAGCAGTCGCCCAACCTGGCACTGGTGCTGGTGGTGGACAAGTCGGGCAGCATGGGACGCTGTCATTGCGACAACCCCGATCTGAACCAGACCTACGTTCGCCGCGAGGTCGGCCAACCTAAAGTGGACATCGCCAAAGAGGCGGTGATGCGCGCCGCTGGTGCGCTGGGTCACCTGGACTACATAGGCGTCGTTGCTTTCGATGACGCTGCCCACTGGGCGTTGGAGGTGCAACAATTGATGGATTTCGTCACGCTGGAGCAGTCCATCGGCGGCATCCGGGCGGAGGGACAGACCAACCTGCGAGCTGGCGTGGAAGCGGCCTACGTCGCTTTACAGGCCACCGAGGCCCGGCTCAAGCATGTCATTCTCCTCACCGATGGTTGGGTGCACGCGGGCGAACTCGCCGCGCTGGCGCAGGAGATGCGGGAACAGGGTACCACCCTCAGCATCGTGGCGGCGGGAGAGGGTTCGGCGGAGTACTTGGCTGGACTGGCCCAGAGTGGCGGAGGACGCTACTACCCGGCGGTGGACATCCTGCGCGTGCCCGATTTCTTTCTCAAAGAGACGATCAAGGCGGTGGGCCAGTACATCGTCGAAGAACCGTTCTACCCGCTCCCCTCGGCGCCCAGCCCGGTGCTGCGGGGGTTGGACCCGGCGGCGCTGCCGCTGCTGTTGGGCTACAATGGCACCACGCCCAAGGGGACGGCCCGCGTGGCCCTCAGCACACCGCGCGGCGACCCGTTGCTGGCGACGTGGCAGTATGGTCTGGGCCGGGCCGCTGTCTGGATGTCGGACCTCAAGGGGCAGTGGGCCACAGATTGGTTGGCGTGGGACGGCTTTGCCCGCTTTGCGGCGCAACTGGTGGGCTGGACGCTGCCCGCGCCTCAGGTGGAGGGGATAACAGCCCAGGCGGCGCTGGAAGACGGCCGGGCTGTGGTGCGCGTCGAGGCGACCGATGAGGCCGGGCGTCCTCGCAACTTCTTGGACGTGACGGCGACGCTCATCGACCCCGACCTGCAGACAATGGAGGTCGAACTGGCGCAGATCGGCGCAGGTCGCTACGAAGTGCTGGTGGAGCTTTTGCAGCCAGGGACGTACCTGGTGCAATTGGGAATTTGTGAGGGGGCGGAGGTGCTGGGCCAGCAGACGTTGGGCCTGGCGGTGCCGTACTCACCGGAGTATAAAGCCAGCGGCACGAACCGTACCCTGCTTAGCGAATTGGCTCGCCTCACCGGCGGCCGAGAGTTGCCGGAGCCAGTGGCTGCTTTTCTGCACAACCTGCCCCCGGCCGACCGTGCCCACGAAATCTGGGGGACGCTGCTGCTGATCGCGGCCTTACTCTTTCCAGTGGACGTGGCGGTGCGGCGAGTGATGCTTGGTGCCCAGGATTTTCGCAAGGCAGCAATTTGGCTGCGGGAACGGCTGCCGGCCCGCCGCGAAAGAGTTGCCGGGCGAGAGCGCGCCCTGGGCCAACTTTTTCAGGCGCGGGACCGGGTTCGGCGGCGACGCAGTCGCACGGACACACCACTATCTACCTCGCCGCCCCCACCCACCGAGGTGCTGCCAGAGTCGTCGTCGCTACCATCGCCGCCTCCTCTACCGCCCACCGGCGACGCTCTGGCCCGTCTGCGCGAAGCCAAGAAGCGAGCACGACGAGAGCGGTGATAAGCCAGAAGAGAGAAAGGTGTACGAAAGCAAGTGTACTGTTCCCCTGAAACCGTGGAGAAAGGACGTCTATGGCGATGAAAACCTTGCTGGAGCGGTTCCATCTTACGACGAACCATTTGCTGTGGGGCACAATCGTGATCCTGGCGATGATTGTCTTTGGCAGCATGCTTTTCAATCCGGCTGCACCGGCCGAAATGGATGAGGAAATGCCACCGGATGTGATCAGCGAGACACTGGAGGGGCGCGTAGTGCAAATGCTCTCCGAAGATCAGGTGACGGTCGGCGGACAGGAACAGCCCATCCAACGGGTGTTGATCGAGATCACCAAAGGCAGCCAGAAGGGGCGCACGGTCGAGGTTGAGCATGGGGGCATGGCCGTCACGGCAGAGAGCCGCCGCGTGCGGGTGGGCAACCGGGTGCTGGTCGAATACAGCCGTGGCCCAACGGGGGAGCGCTTTTACATCAGTGATTTCATCCGCCTGCCTACGCTTCTGGTGTTGATGCTCCTATTTGCCATAGCTACCCTCATCGTTGGACGCCAGGTCGGCCTGCGCTCGCTGATCAGCATGGGGTTCAGTGTTTTGATCCTCGCCCTGTTCATCCTGCCGCGCATCAGCGATGGGCAAAACCCCGTGCTGGTCTGCATCGTCGGCTCGCTTCTGTTGATGGCCCCGTCCCTCTATCTCGTCTACGGCTGGAGCTGGAAGACCCACAGCGCATTGCTCGGACTGACGATCAGTCTGCTGGTGACCAGTCTATTGGCCACGCTCTTTGTGTATTGGGGCCACCTGACCGGATTCAGCTCGGAAGACGCAGCCTTTCTGGTGCTCTCGTCACAGACTCGGATCGACCTGCGCGGGTTGGCTCTGGGGGGGGTCATCATCGGCACACTGGGTGTACTCGACGACGTGACGATTGGGCAGGCATCGGCAACCTTTGAGCTGAAGCGAGCCAATCCTGTGTTGAATTGGGAACAGCTTTTCCGGCACGGGATGGTGATCGGGCGCGACCACATCGCCTCTATGGTCAATACGCTGATGATGGCCTACGTCGGTGCAGCGCTGCCCCTTTTTCTACTGCTGGCGAGTTCCAGTGCTTCTCTGGCACAGACGCTAAACCGCGAGTTTCTGGCCGAGGAAATCATCCGCACGTTGGTGGGCAGCACGGGGCTCATTCTGGCAGTGCCGATCACCAGCCTGATCGCCAGCATCGTGGCCCAGAGGCGCGGCTTGCCAGCTTAGGATAGCCATTCTATACAGACATGTTCCAGCAAGAGTATTCCTAAGCTAGGGATACATTGCGGAATCCCCAAAGTGCGGTATTGTTGCGTCTGCAACCAGGATGGGGTAAAATAGAGCAAGTTACAAAGTCCAGAAAGCGTTCGTTGTTCGCTGGCAGTTCCTGGATAATCAGCCTGGTGCCCGACTCCCTATCATCAAGCATTCTTGGCCGTGGCGGTTTGTCTATGCATAAGGAGGTTTCGATGCCAACCAAGAGCTGGTGGGAAGAATCAAAGGGAAACACCACTGAGCCTAGCAGACCGAAACAAATTTCATCACTCAGCGAAGAACAGTTTCGGTTACTCGTCGAAAGCGCTTCAGACGTCATCACTATCCTGGATGGCGATGGGGCCATACACTACCAAAGTCCCTCCCTTGAGCGGGTCCTCGGATATAAGCCGAAAGACGTGGTTGGCAAGAGCATCTTTGAGTTCATTCATCCGGACGACCTGCCAGACTTTAGCCGTACCCTCAACAATGCCATCCAAGATCCAGGCGTCACCCAACCCGCGGAGACCCGCTTTCGGCACCAGGATGGTTCCTGGCGCGTTTTAGAATCCGTGGGTAGGGGCCTACCCGAGGGCCCGGAATTGTCAGGGGCAGTTGTCAACTCCCGCGACATCACCGAGCGCAAACGGGCGGAGGAGGCGCTGCGAGAGCAGCGGGCTCGATTCCAAGACCTGTACGAGAATGCTCCAAGCGCATACTTTTCGGTTGGGACCGATAGTCTCATCCGCAGGTGCAACAGGCGTGCTGGAGAGCTGCTGGATTGTCCAACGGAAGAACTGGTGGGGAGGCCAGTGTTTGAACTGTATGCAGACACACCCCAGGGGAAGGAGAAAGCGGCGAAAGTCTTCCAGCGGTTTCGGGCCGGCGAGAGAATAACAGATGAAGAATTGCAGATGCAAAAGGCGGACGGCACGCCGGTGTGGATCAGCCTGACGGTGAATGCGATCCGAAACGCCGATGGACAAATCGTGGAAAGCCGTTCGATGGTCGTGGACATCACCGCGCGCAAGCGGGCAGAAGAAGAACGGGAACAACTATTGACGCAGATCCAGCAAGATCGACAGCAAACAAAGGAATTGGCCAGAGTTCTGGATAGAGAACGGCATATGCTCCAGACTATCATGGAAAACACCCGTGCCCACCTGGCTTACCTTGACGCTCAATTAAACTTTGTCAAAGTTAACTCCGCCTATGCTCAAGGCTCAGGCTATAGTAAGAAAGAACTAATCGGTTGCAATCACTTCAAATTGTTCCCCCACGCCGAGAACCAGGCGATCTTTGAGGAAGTGAGGGAGACAGGCAAACCGGTTGCCTTCCACGCCAAGCCGTTCGTGTACCCCGACCGGCCCGAATTAGGGGCCACCTACTGGGATTGGACCCTGACACCGGTAAAGGATGGGGATGGTCAGGTCGAGGGTCTGGTGCTCTCTCTGCTGGATGTGACCCAACGCGAGCGGTCGCGGGAAGCGCTGCGCCGATATGCCGGCCGCCTGCAAGCTCTGCACGAGATTGACCAGGCCATCATGGCTACCCACTCGGTGGAGGAGATCGCCGAGGCCACCCTGCGTCACGTGCGGCAACTGGTGCCCTGTCTGCGGGCCAGCGTCGCGGAGTTCGACTTTGAGGCGGACGAGATGTCGCTGCTCGCCGTCCACGCCGACGGTGAATCCCGGTTAGGGAAGGGATGGCGCGGTTCGCTGGAGTGGGCCTGGTTCATAGAAGAACTCGGCCAGGGCCAGGCTCACGTGGTGGAGGACCTCCTGGCACTCCCGCCGTCGTCACCATTGATGGAAATCCTGCAGGCCGGGGGAGTACGCTCCTACGTCAACGTGCCCATCATTTCCGAAGGGAAATCAATCGGTTCCCTCAACGTGGGGATGGGCAGTCCGGGTGCTCTATCTTCCGAACAAGCGGACATTGCCCGTGAGATGGCCGACGAACTGGCGATTGGTATCCATCACACTCGGCTGCACCAACAGGTGCAGCGCCACGCTAACGAGTTGGAACAGCGTGTGGCCGAGCGCACCGCCGAACTGCGGGCCAGCGAGGCACGATTCCGAACGTTGTTTAATGGAGCCGCCATCGGCATAGCGCTCGTGGATATGGAGGGTCGGTTGGCGGAGGGCAATCCGGCGCTGCAGGAGACTCTGGGTTACAGCGGCGAAGAGCTTCAGGGCATGGTTTTCGCCGAATTCACCCACCCGGATGATGTCATGGTCGATGTGGATCTGTTCAAAGAACTGATGGCCGGGAAGCGCGACCAGTACAGGGTGGAGAAACGCTACGTCCAAAAGAATGATCAGTTGAGTAGAACGAGTTGCCAACTCGTTTTACAAACGGTGGTCTGGGCCAACGTGACGGTTTCCCTTGTTCGAGGAGCCCGGGGCGAGCCT
>CAYNKW010000088.1:13389-14889 GCA_964397845.1 uncultured Anaerolineae bacterium | reverse complement strand
TAGATCTCCAACGAGATAAGGTGCGCGGGTCTAAAATCGCCCAAGGAGAGCACAAGGTTGCTTGACTCGAAGGGATGCCAGAGGTTCTGGGGAATGAGAATGCCCCGGTACTTCTCTTCGTCACGCACGGATAGGCCTTCCCAGTTGGCATAGTAAAAGCCTCGTACCCAATCATGCTCTCGTCCGTTGGCGTCACGGTAGAGGAGTCGCACCATCAAAGGGAACTCAGAACTGAGTACCCCTCCCCCGGATAGATTCTGATAGATCAACTTGACGTTGAGGCGGACTTCCAGCGAACTGGCGTCGCGCACGTCCATGTCAAATTCCTGGAGGATGCCGTTCCTGGCGTGCTGTTCGTTATCTCCCCGTCGGATGAAATGAATTACCTGGCGACCGTCCACTGTCGTCTCAATGAACTCGGAGCCACGTTCTTCCCCCTTGTCGTGATATTCCCACGAGATCCAGCCCGTTGATAAAGGTCGCTGGAAATCTCCGTTGACGAGGAGATTGTGCTCGCCTGGCAGGGGGCCCTCGGGAGGGTGGTTGGCCTCGATGCGCCCACGTTCCCCCACTTCCAGGTGGATGCTCTCTCCGCTGGCCTGTAGCGTGGCGTGTCCTACAGCTCTAAGTGTACTGACGCTGGCCTCAGTCTCGGTCTCGGTCACATTGATGGAATAGTTACCTTCTTCCAACAGGATGAAGCCATGAGGTGTGTAAACTTGAAATTGCCGGCCGCGGTCTTGGGGAGGAGAGGCGACGCCGACGATCACTTTGCCACTCTGAATCTTTACCACGATGCTGACTGGCTGGGGGCTCCTGTCGAAGCGGGGAGTGCGGGCTTTCAGAATCTCTACCTGGCTGTTGTTCCTGACCTGCAAATTGCTGTCGTCGAACAGCCAGACCACGGCTTGCGATGAGGATTCTGTCTTTAGAATGGTTCCTTCCTGGATCTCCTGATCCGGTCCGGTGATAGCTGTCCAGGTGTCCTGTTCTGCCAGGCACATCAAGACAGCGTCACCGTAGGCGGTCACACGAGCCGGATGCCTCTCGAAGGCTGTAACAATAAATTGCTGTATGCCCAATGGGATGCTTACGGCCAGCAGGCAGAAAATGAGGAACGAGGCCAGCAGGATCGTCCAGGCGACCCTCTCGGGGTTCTCTCGCATCAATAGCGCACCTCAAAATGTTGGAATTCGTCGGTGGAGGGCAGCCATTGCGCATCTACCTTTTCCACGAAGGCCATGCTGGGGCCTCTGTGAAGCCAACTCAGGAGGCGGGTCACGTTATGCCGCTCACCCTCGGCCACTACTTCCACCGTGCCGTCCCACAGATTGCGGACGTAGCCGGTGATGCCCAGTTGGCGAGCCTGCTGGCGGGTATAGTAGCGAAAGTTCACGCCTTGCACGCGGCCGTGAACAGTGGCCCGCAACCGTACTTTCTCGCCCATCTCCAGACCTCCTCGACCACAGATTATAGCATGGGATGCAGAACTTGTAAATC
>CAYNKW010000088.1:9707-13289 GCA_964397845.1 uncultured Anaerolineae bacterium | reverse complement strand
GAGTGTGCCCAGGCGACGCACGCCAACAGTATCATAAACACCCACATAGATAAAGTAATCACCCGGCGGCGCACCGGTATCAATCTCAAACTCGTGAGCGTCGGACACCTGTTGCCTCTCCACCCACCTGGGAATCCAAAGGTGGGTGGGAAAGGCTCCACCCACGGGCCAGAAATCGTCCTGACCCCAAACAGGTCCTTGCGTGCGAGGGTTGAACAGCCCCGGCCCAAGAAACTGGACAAAGACTATGTAGTTGCTGTCCATGCGGCGCAAGCAGCGCCAATGCAGTGTGACCCGTACCGCTTCGCCAGCGTGGGTCGTCAGGGGTGTGTTCCAGGGGGCATGGTGGACCTGCCCGCCGATGCGCACCGTCGCGCCGGTAAGCAGCATCCGCCCGCCAAAGTTGCCCAGCGCCGAGCGCATGGCTTCGACCGGCGGTGAAAAGCGCGGTGCGTCCACCTGCACCGTCGTCAGGAGCAGGGTCGTTTCGCCAGTAGCAAGCAGGGGCAGGTCTTTGTCGCGCAGCATGGCCCATACGCCCAGGCGCAGCGGGTACGCGCCAGGGGGCGTCGTCAGCAGCACCGGCACGTCGTAGTCCTGGGCCACGATCTCGCCGGGCGACCATTCGCGGGTGAGAAATTTGCTGTCGGTGGTGAAGCGAAATTCACTGGCGTCGCCCAGTTGGAGGAATGGCTGGTAGATTTCGTCGGTGTCGTCGCTCACCCGCGCATAGACCGTCAAGCGCAGCGATTCGCCGGCGCGCAAGCGGGTGCGATCCAGATCGTAGCCCAACAGTGTGAACGTACCGCCGTCGAGAGAGACATCGAGCCGGTGGCCTATGGGCGGTGGATCGTCGTCGGCGCGCGGGCCGGACAGCACGCGGAAAAAACGCCCCTCTGGCTCCAGGCGGAACCCGGCCTGGACGATCTCGGCGCGATAGTCGGCCACATAGAGCGGGCCCGCCCCAAGGTTGGCCTGGGCCGCTTCCGCCCACGGCGCGGCAGTGCCCGCCGACACAGCGACGATCTCTACGTCCGCCGGGTCTGGCGCTCGCTCCTCGATCAGGTGGTAGTAATGTAGCGGCGTTAACTGCTCCCAGGCGCAGAGGAGACGCGCGCCCTGCCCCTTGCCTCCGAATCGCTCAAAGACAGCGTCTACAAAGGTGTCCGCCTGGCGGTAGTTGCTCAGGTCCATGCGGGGCTGATTGTGGATCGCCGTCTTGATCGGGAACACGAACAGGAAAACGCTCAGCGCCGCCGTCGCTGCCCATCGCAACCGGGGACTGACCCTCCAGCGGCTCAGCCCCTCTGCCAGCGCCAGCCCGCCCGCGCCGATCAGCACACCGGCAACGACCGTCGGCCCCAACAGGTAGGCCAGCGCATCTTGCAGGATGTTCACTGTGATGTAGACCGTGGTGGCCCCGTAGCCGCCCAGCAGCAGCAGCGCTCGCGGTCGCCGCGCCACCAGCCAAAGGATGCCAACGATAGCCAAAGCCAGGATCGGCCAGGCGAACTGGAGGCCCATCAGCCGCCCTACGTCGCCCAGGCGGTAGAGCTGTTCTTGCAGGGTGAACGGAAAGACGTTGCCCGTCAGACCACGGGCCAGCACCAGGTGCAAAAAGCCATCCCAGGTGTGGGCGTTGCCTGGCCCAAAGGACGGCCCGGCGGCGCTGCGGATGGGATAGTACAGGTAGACCGTCAGGCCGAGGAGAGCACAACCTGTCATCGCCAGCAGTTGGCGAAACCGGCGCAGGATACGCGGTCGCACGGCCAGGATGAACAGCGCATAGGTGGGAAAGCTAAAGACCAGCAATGGGTGCTGCGTGGGGCTCAACCCGGCGGTGAAAGCGAAGGCGTACAGCCATCGGTCACCACCCGTGCGCCACCAGCGCAGCAGCAGCAGCACGTTGACCATGGCCAGCGTGGCGGTGACGATGTGGGCATTGGCGTGGCTGGCGTGCTGCATGAAACTCACCCCGGTCGCCAGCGACGTTGCGCCCAGGATCGCCGAAAGTTGCACCGCTATTGAGTTCACAGGCCGGTCGGTCAGGTGCAACGTTTGCAGGTAGGCCAGCGTCACCAGCGTCGCGCCGCAGATGCCGGCCAGCAGGTTCATGCGAAAGGCGACCTTTCCCAGCGGTACCAGTGTGGCGAACAGCTTGCCCAGCAGGGTGTAAAAGCCGTACCCCGGTGGATGGGCGATGCCCAGCACATAGGGCACAAACTGGTACTCGCCGGGATCGCCCATGATCACCGAAGGGGCCATGGTCGAAAGGTACAGCGCCAGGCTGCCCAGGAACAACCCTGTCCCTACCAGTGCCGTCAGATGTCGCCGCCAGCATGATCTCACGATATCGCTCCTCTTCACCAGACAGACTACCGGACTCGCGTCTGGACGGCGGTATTATAGCACCGTTCCAGCCAGGGGACAATGCATCTTTATCTGTTGCCTTTGCGACTTTTGGTTTCAGCCGTTTTGTAGTACAATAACGCCTGCTGAGGCGTCTCGCGTCAATTGGCAAAGGGGGGGCGAGTTTAACCGTGGTCGGGGGTAGGCAGTTGTTGCCCGCAGCCTACCTGACTGACCTATGACTCCCGGAGGGTCAGGATGAACGGTTTCGATCGGTCGTTTCCCTCGCAGTTCGTCCGGCCGGCTCTGCTTCAGCAGCCGGATGGGCAGCGAGTTCGCTGCCTGACCTGCGAGCGGCGATGCGAGATCGTCCCCGGCGGGTTGGGCTGGTGCCGGACCCGGCGTCACCAGAACGGCAGCCTGGTGACCCTCGTCTACGGCGCTGTTTCTTCTCTCTCTGCCAATCCCATCGAAAAGAAGCCCCTCTATCACTTTTACCCGGGCAGCCTGGCCCTCACCAGTGGCTCCTGGTCGTGCAACTTTGGTTGCCCCTGGTGCCAGAATCATCACGTCAGCAAGGCAGAGCCAGGCCAGGGTCGCTATGTGTCACCGGAGGACTTTGTCCTTAAGGCGGCTGACCTGGGTTGCCAGGGCACCTCCATCAGTTTCAACGAGCCTACCCTGTCCCTGGAGTGGTCGCTGGATGTGTTCGGCCTGGCCCGCGCCCGGGGCCTGTACAACACCTATGTGACCAACGGCTACATGACCCCCCAGGCACTACGGTTGCTCGTGGAAGCTGGGCTGGACGCCATGAACGTGGACGTGAAGGGCGATGCCCAGGCCGTGCAGCGACACTGCCAGGGGATCGACGTGGAGAAAGTATGGCGCAACTGCCGCCTGGCGCGTGAATTGGGCCTGCACCTGGAGATCACTACTCTGGTCATCCCAGGCGTGAACGACCAGGATGAGGTGCTGCAAGGCATCGCCGGGCGCATCGTCGCCGAGCTGGGGCCGGACGTCCCGTGGCACGTCAGCGGCTACTACCCAGCCTATCGCTTCACCGCCCCGCCCACGCCGGTGAACACCCTGGAGCGGGCCTGGCAAATCGGCAAAAAGGCCGGACTGGCGTTCGTCTACCTGGGCAACGTCCTGGGCCATCGCCTGGAGAACACCTACTGTCCCGACTGCGGAGCGTTGCTCATCAGGCGCCGGGGACTCTGCGTGACGGACTGT
>CAYNKW010000088.1:0-9607 GCA_964397845.1 uncultured Anaerolineae bacterium | reverse complement strand
TCCCGACTGCGGAGCGTTGCTCATCAGGCGCCGGGGACTCTGCGTGACGGACTGTTGTCTGGATCGCGGGCGTTGCCCGCGGTGCGGCCGGGAGGTGCCCGGCGTGTGGCAAGACTTTTTTGCCCCGTTTCGGAAATCGAATATAATTGATTTGTGATGTGAAACCCTGCACTCGGGGTTTTTGCATACCAATCACCAACTAGCCGGCCTGCTAGTTTACCAGCAACTGATTTCCTGGTTTACCAACCTATCAACTAACCGAGGTGATCGTCTATGGCAACAGAGCATCCAATGTGGCACTGCCTCTCGCTTGAAGAGGTGGCAAAGAGATTAGAAACAGACCCGGAACGGGGACTGAGGGCCGCCGAGTCCGCCGCGCGGCTCGAGCAAGTTGGGGCCAACGAACTGATCGAGCGAGAAGGCCCGTCTTTCTGGAAGCTACTGCTGAACCAGTTCAACCAGTTCCTGGTCATCATTCTCATCGTCTCGGCGCTGCTCTCTTTTGTGCTGGGCGAGTGGCTGGACGGCGGCGCTATTCTGACTATTGTCATCCTCAACGCCATCATCGGCGTGGTGCAGGAGAGCAAAGCGGAAGAGGCATTGGCCGCCCTCAAAAAGCTGGCCGCACCGGAGGCCAAAGCCATCCGTGGCGGCCACCAGGTCACAGTCCCGGCCCGCGAACTGGTGCCGGGCGACCTGGTGGTGCTGGAGACGGGCAACTATATCCCTGCTGACCTGCGCCTGGCCGAAAGCGTCAACCTGCGTATCGAGGAGGCGTCGCTCACCGGCGAATCGGTGCCGGTGGAAAAGCACGCCGATGCACAACTGCCCGCCGATGCGCCACTGGGTGACCGCCGCAACTGCGCCTATATGAGCACGGTCATCACCTACGGGCGCGGGCGGGGCATCGTCGTCGAGACGGGCATGAGCACCGAGATTGGCCGCATCGCCGAGATGATCCAGTCCTACGAGGAAGAGCCAACGCCGCTCCAGATCAAGCTGGACCAGTTGGGCAAGTGGCTTGGTTGGGGTGCGCTGGCTGTTTGCGCCATCGTCTTTGTGGCGGGCTGGCTCCAGGGTCGCGAGTGGCTGGAGATGTTCATGGTCGCCGTCAGCCTGGCCATCGCCGCTGTGCCAGAGGGGCTGCCAGCCGTCGTCACCATCTGCCTGGCTCTGGGCCTGCAACGGATGATCAAACGGCACGCACTCATCCGCAAACTGCCCGCCGTGGAGACGCTCGGCTCGGCCACGGCTATCTGCTCCGACAAGACCGGCACCCTCACCCAGAACGAGATGACCGCCGTGCAGATGTACGTGGACCGCACACTGCTTGCCATCACCGGTGAGGGCTACCGTCCCGAAGGTGAGTTCCAAGCTGACGGGCGAGCGGTAGACCTGGCCGGTTACCCTGGCTCGCGGCTGTTGCTGCGAGCGACGACGTTGTGTAACGATGCTCATTTGGAAAGCCAAAACGGCGATGGTTGGCGCATGGTGGGCGATCCCACCGAGGGGGCACTGGTGGTGGCCGCGGCCAAAGCCGGCCTCTGGCAGGAGGAGCTGGCGCGAGACTATGCTCGCCTGGATGAGATCCCCTTTGATTCGACCCGCAAGCGAATGACCACCCTTCACCCCGACCCGCGCTATGGCGGCTACGTGGCCTACGTCAAAGGCGCGCCCGATCTGCTGCTGGAACTGTCCGACAAGGTCATTGAGGATGGTACAGAACGTCCCTTGACTGACGAGAAACGCCGTAATATTATAGAAGTAAACGAGAGTCTGGCCTCCAACGCCCTGCGGGTGCTGGGTGTGGCCTATCGTCCCCTGGCAGAACTGCCGGACTCACCGAGCGTTGACGAGGTCGAACGAGACCTGACCTTCGTCGGCCTTGTTGGCATGATCGACCCGGCCCGGCCAGAGGTAAAAGACGCCGTGGCTTTGGCCCGGCACGCGGGCATCAAGACGGTCATGGTCACCGGCGACTACCAGAACACCGCTCTGGCCATCGCCAGAGAGCTGAACCTCATCTCTGATGAAGCAGTAGCTCTGACGGGCGCAGAACTGGATCGCCTCTCCGAGGCCGACTTTGAGGCGCAGGTGGAGGAGGTGGACGTTTACGCCCGCGTCTCGCCAGCGCACAAGGTGCGCATCGTCGAAGCGCTCAAGAAGCGAGGGCACGTGGTGGCCATGACCGGCGACGGTGTCAACGACGCCCCGGCCCTCAAGCGGGCCAACATCGGCGTGGCCATGGGCATCACCGGCACCGACGTCTCCAAAGAGACGGCCGACATGGTGCTGACCGACGACAACTATGCCAGCATCGTCTCGGCTGTGGAGGAGGGGCGGAGCATCTATTCTAACATTCGCAAGTTCGTCTACTATTTGCTTTCCTGCAACGTGGGCGAGATCATGATCGTCTTCCTGGCCACCCTCTTTGGCTGGCCGGTGCCGCTGACGGCCATTCAGTTGCTGACCCTCAACCTGGTGACCGATGGTGCACCGGCCCTGGCGCTGGGACTGGAGAAGGGCGATCCCGACATCATGGATCGACCGCCGCGCCCGGTGAACGAGCCGATCATCAACCGCCAGATGGTCGGCGGCATCTTTGTGCAGACGGTGGCCATCACGGTGGCCATTCTGAGCGCGTTTGTGATAGGTCTCAAGTGGTATCCAGACCCAGACGACGTGGTGCGGGCGCAGACGATGGCCTTTGCCACACTATCTATATCGGAACTCTTGCGGGCTTACACCTCTCGCTCGGAGCGCTATGGCCTACACCGGATCGGCGTGTTTAGCAACAAGTACATGCAGTGGGCGGTGGCGGTGTCGCTGGCTATCATCCTGGCAGTGATCTATTTGCCGTTCCTCAACTTCTTTTTCGACACACGACCATTGGGCCTGCGCGAGTGGGCCGTGATGGGCCCGCTGATGCTCATCCCCTCGCTGGCGGCGGAAGTCAACAAGTGGGTGCTGCGGCAGCAAGATCGGCGGGCGGCAGGGCGCGCGCAGGCATAGTCACCCATTGCGTCAGCCACTCTCCCGCCAGCTTGAAAATCGCTACTGTACCGAGGATAATATTTCGCTGGCGGCACAGTCGGCGTTTTGACCAGGTGCACGGGCCAGGCTTGCAAAACCCGCGTCACCTCTTTATGACAATACCCGGTGACGACGATGACTTTGTCCACCGGGCATTTCAGTAGCGTGGCCTACGCGAATAGGATATGGCTGTCGCCTGTCCCTCGACCAAAGAGCCAGGGCAACAAGTACTTGTCCATTAATAACTTTGTACTTTGGCACCGGTTAAGCCCTGTACTGTCCAGTCCAGGACAGTGCGCAGAATGGCGCCAGAGATGCAAAGTTGTTTTTGGACAAGTGCTAAATATAGAGCAGGCGCGCCCGGAGGGACTCGAACCCCCAGCCTGCTGATTCGAAGTCAGACGCTCTGTCCAATTGAGCTACGGGCGCGGACGAGGCCATTATACTCCATTGACCCGTGCTGTCAAATCTGTTTGCGCTCCACCGTTCACCTCGCTAATTCGCCGAACCTGATAGTAATTACTGTCAGGTTCCTTGACAACTAGCCTTTCCCACTGTATAATAGATTTGCCCCACAATTTGCCAATTCACTTATTAGGTTGTATAATGTTGGCATCTGCAACGACGCCACTGGAGCGCAACGCCGCGTTCGCTGCGTTCTCTCCTATCATCGCTTCAAACCAGGTTCAAAGGAGAATCACATGGTTCAAAGGGAAAAAATCGGAGCTGTCCTGGTCATCGGCGCGGGTGTGGGCGGCATGAGGGCCGCCATAGACCTGGCCGACGCCGGTATGAAGGTTTATCTGGTCGAGCAATCGCCCAGCGTTGGCGGTGTGGTTGCTCAACTTGGCTTTATGTTTCCCACTCACGACTGCGTGCTCTGCCGGGGTACCTCTGACCACGGCTACGGTTGCACCCGTCCCTCCATCACCCCCTGGCTGCTGGACTTTTCCATGCACTCCTCCATCGAGTTAATGACCCTCACTCAGGTCGTCTCTGTCAGCGGCCAGCCTGGCCACTTTGTGGCCACCGTGCGACACAAACCCCGCTATGTGGACATCCGTCACTGTGTCAACTGCAATAAATGCGCTGAGGTCTGCCCCATCGAGCTGCCCGACCCCTTCCAGTTGGGTCTGTCCACCCGAAAGGCAGCCTACAAAGTGGCCGCCCGCGCGGCGCCCGATGCTTACGTAATCGAACGAGGCGACTATTGCGACGACTGCCGCCAATGCCTTGCCGTCTGTCCTACCGGTGCCATTGACCTGGAAGAACGGGAATGGTACGAAGACCTGCATGTCGGCGCCATCATCCTGACGGTGGGCTACAAGATGCACGATCCCTCCGGGAGCGCAGAGTACGGCTACGGACGCTATCCTAACGTTATCACCAGCATGGAGTACGAGCGTCTGGCCAGCCGTTCTGGCCCCACCGAGGGCCTCATCCGCCGCCCGTCCGACGGGAAGTTGCCGCGTAAAGTCGGCTGGATCCAGTGCGTCGGCTCTCGCGACCAGGAACATCCCTACTGCTCGTCCGTCTGCTGCATGTACGCCATCAAACAGGCCATGCTGGCCAAGCAGCGTCTGCCCGGCGTGGACTCGCAGATCTTTATGATGGACGAGCGAGCCTTCTCCAAAGAGTACAGTGCCTACGCCCGCCGCGCCGTGGACTTGTTCAACGTCGGCTTTGTCCGCAGCCGCGTTTCGATGATTCACCAGGAACCTGATACCCAGGATCTCATTATCCAACACCAGACCGACGACGGCCTCCTGAAAGAAGAACGCTTCGACATGGTGGTGCTCTCTGTCGGCAGCGAACCGCCGGCCCAGTCGAAGCAATTGGCCGACATGCTGGACATCGAACTCAACGAGTACGGCTTCTGCAAAACGGAAAAGTTTGAGCCGGTGGACACGACCCGTCCTGGTATCTATGTGGCCGGGGCTTTTGGCGTGCCAAAGGAGATCACTGAATCTATCATTGACGCCAGCGGCGCAGTGGCCCAGGCTATCCAACTCCTCTCCGGCACACAGCACTCGCTGGACGAGCTGGTCACTTATCCCATTGAGCGAGACGTGTCAGGCGAGCGTCCCCGCGTGGGCATTTTTGTCTGCCGTTGCGGCGGCGAGATCTCTGACGTGATTGACCTGCCCGACGTGATAGCCTACGCCCGCACCCAGCCTGACGTGGTCTATGCCGGTGAAGTCGCCTTTGGTTGCCAGGAAGATGGGTTGGCCGAGATCAAACGGATCATCCGTCAAAAAGGGATCAACCGGCTGGTGATGGGCGCCTGTACCCCTCGTACCCACGAAGCGCTGTTCCAGGAACTCTTGCGCCGTGTCAGGCTGAACCCCTACTTGCTGGAATTTGTCAGTCTGCGCGAAAGCTGTTCCTGGGTGCACTACGATAACCCCATCGGCGCGACCCGCAAAGCGAAGGAATTGCTTCGCTTTGGCGTGGCCCGGGCGCGGCAACTCGAGTCGATCAAAAAACTGGAGATGGATTACGACCGGCGTGCCCTGGTACTGGGTGGCGGCGTGGCCGGTCTCACGGCGGCGCTGACTATCGCCGAGCAGGGCTACGACGTGTTCCTCGTCGAAAAGGAGAGGTTGCTGGGCGGTAACGTTCGCCACCTGTACTACACCGCCGAAGGGGACAATCCCCAGCAGATGCTGCGCAACCTCATCAAGCGCGTGGAGAGCCACGAGCGGATCGCCATCTACAAAGAGACTGAGATGTTCAGGTTCCGGGGCATCAAGGGCAACTTTACCTCCACGCTGCGCGGCGTACGCAACGGGAATGGCAAAATCGAAGAATGGGACGTAACTCACGGCGTGACCATCGTGGCCACCGGGGCCCAAGAGTTTCGCGGGCCGGTCTACCTCCTGGGCGAGGACAGCCGTGTCGTTGCCCAGTTGGAACTGGAAAAGATGATCGCCGAACAGGCCACCGAGATCAACAAGCTGAAAAGAGTGGCCATGATCCAATGTGTGGGGCCGTGGAGTATTGACCCCAGCGAAGAATTCTACTGCAGCCGCACCTGCTGCACCAACACCATGAAGAACGCCATCCGCATCAAGGTCATCAATCCGGCCTGCGAGGTGGTGGTGCTCTACAAAGAAGTGATGACCTACGGCTTCCGCGAGATATACTACACCGAAGCCCGCGAGCGGGGCGTGCTCTTTGTGCGCTACGAAGACGATGCGCCGCCGGAGGTCTATGTGAAAGAGGGCCAACTCAAAGTCAAGGTGCAAGATCAGACCCTGCACCAGGAGATCGTCCTCACGCCCGATTTGCTGGCTCTGAGCATGGCCTCCGTGCCGGCCGAGACCAACACGAGACTGGCCGAGATGTTCGGCGTGCCTCTCTCTACCGAAGGCTTTTTTATGGAGGATAACCTGAAGCTGCGGCCCATGGACTTTACCCGCGAGGGCATTTTCCTCTGCGGCGCGGCGCACTATCCCAAGTTTTCCGAAGAAGCCATCGCCCACGCCCTGGCCACCTCGGCACGGGCTATGACCGTCCTGGACGAAGAGAAACTGGAAGCCACCATCAAATTCGCCGTGGTAGACCAGAGTAAGTGCGTTGGCTGTCTCACCTGCACGCGCACCTGCCCGTTCCAAATCCCCAAAATTGACCCCGAGGCAGTGGGCGTGGGAGGCATTCCTGGCGCGGCTTACATCGAGCCGGTCCTCTGCACCGGCTGTGGCACCTGCACCAGCGAGTGCCCGGCCAACGCCATCCAACTGCTCCACTATCACGACGACCAAATCCTGGTGCCAGATGTCCCCGTCCTTGGCCAGTGGCTTGTGGGCTATCACACCTCGGAGGTCTCATCATAGTGTATAGCAGGACGAAAGGGCCGCAAAAGCGGCTGATCCTGTAACGGCCAAGTTCCGTACGAGACCTCCGAGGTCTTGTTAACTACTACTAAACCTGGAGATATTTCAATGGACGATCCCATCAGCGACAACGGATTCGAACCGGAAATCACCGCCTTCACCTGCATCTACTGTGGCGCGATGGCCGGTGACTCGGCAGGGGTTGAGCGCCTCACCTACCCGGCCAACGTCAAGATCATTCGACTACCCTGCACCGGCAAGGTGGAGGTGGAGTATATACTAAAGGCCTTTGAGCAAGGAGCCGACGGCGTCTACATCATGGCCTGCCCCATCGGCAACTGCCACCACGAGCAGGGCAACGTCCGCGCCGTCAAGCGCGTGGAATATGTCAAGAAACTACTGGACGAGATCGGCCTGGGGCGGGAGCGGTTGAGCATCTATTATGTCTCTGGCGGTCAGGGACAAGCCTTTGCCAACGCCGCCCACGAGATGACGGCCCGCATCCGCAGAATGGGGCCGAATCCAATTAAAAGGTTGAAAGGTTAGAAGGTTTGAAAGTTGGAACCTTTAACCTTCAACTTTCAAACCTTCTAACCCAGTAGAAAGGGGAATGACGATGGCAGGTGCCTCAAAAGCCATCGGTGCAGCCATGGTTGTTGGCGGCGGCATCGCCGGCGTGCAGGCGGCGCTGGACATGGCCAGCTCTGGCGTCAAAGTCTACCTGGTGGAACGGTCGCCGGCCATCGGCGGCAAAATGGCCCAACTGGACAAGACCTTCCCCACCAACGATTGTGCCATGTGTATCAGTTCGCCCAAGCTGGTAGAGGCTGGCCGCCACCCCAACATCGAACTTCTGACCAACACCGATCTCATCCGGCTGGAGGGGGAAGCAGGGCACTTTGGGGCCACAGTGCGAAAGCGTCCTCGCTATGTGGACCTGGACAAATGCACCGCCTGCAACGATTGCGTCGAGGTCTGCCCGGTGTCGCTGCCGGACGATTTCAACCAGGGGCTGGATACACGCACGGCCATCTACCGGCCCTACGCTCAGGCGGTGCCCAACAAGTACGTCATCACCAAGCGCGGCACGTCGCCCTGCAAGGCGACCTGTCCCGCTGAGACCAGCGCCCAAGGCTACGTGAATCTCATCGTCGCTGGCCGCTACCCGGAGGCCCTGAAAGTGGTCATGGAGTACAACCCCTTCCCCGCCACCGTGGGGCGCGTTTGCCACCACCCCTGCGAGACGGAATGTAGCCGGGGCAGGCTGGACAGTCCGGTGGCCATCTGCGCCCTCAAACGCTTCGTGGCCGACTGGGTTTACGAGCACGGTGGGCTTCGAGAAGTGATGCCGCTGGCCCCGCCCAACGGTCACAGGGTCGCCGTGGTGGGCGCGGGACCGATGGGCCTGACAACCACTCACTTCTTGGCTCACTGGGGCTACCAGGTGACGATTTTCGAGGCCTTGCCGGTGCCCGGCGGCATGATGCGCGTGGGCATCCCGTCCTACCGCTTGCCGCGAGACGTGCTACAGCGAGAGATTGGCGCCATCGTGAACCTGTCTGGCGTCGAACTCTGCCTCAACCACCCGATACAGAACATTAACAGACTGTTTGACGAGGGCTACAAAGCCATCGTGTTGGCTATCGGCGCGCACGCCCCGCAGAAAATCGGCATCCCCGGTGAAGACGCGGAAGGCGTCACTCAGGGCGTGCCCTTCCTGCGGGCCGTCAGCCTGGGCGAAGAAGTAGAAGTGGGCGGCCGCGTCCTCGTCGTCGGCGGCGGTGACACAGCCATAGACACCGCCCGCACCACCCTCCGCCTGGGCGCGGACGAGGTGTGGATGCTCTACCGCCGCTCCCGTACCGAAATGCCGGCCAAGCAAGAAGAGGTTGAACAGGGCGAGGGCGAAGGCATCCGCCTGGAATTGTTAACCCAGCCGATAGAGGTGATCTCGAACAACGGGCACATCTCTGCCCTCAAGTGCGTCCGTATGAGGCTGGGCGAGCCCGACGCCAGCGGCCGACGCCGGCCCATTCCGATTGAAGGCTCCGAGTTCATCATTGAATGTGACATGATGATCGCCGCCGTGGCTCAGGCCCCGGAGACATCCTTCCTCGACCCCGACCACGGCCTGGAGATCGACGCACGCCGCCAGACGTTCATCGTAGACGACAAGACGCTGGCCACCAACCGCCCTGGCATCTTTGCCGGCGGCGATGCCGTGCGCGGCCCGGCGGCACTCATCGAGGCTATCGCCCATGGGCGGCGGGCTGCCCTGTCCATTGACCGCTACCTGCGTGGCGAACCGCTTCTGACGCCGCGCGAAGAGCTGCCATTGCCCACCGTGGACTTGAGCGAAGTCGAGATCGAGGACATGATGGCCCAGGGCAAAGTCTCCCTCACGCCGCGTGCCGAGGCTCCTACCCTGCCGCCGGAGGAGCGACGCCTGGATTTTCGCGAAGTCACCCTGGCCTTGACAGAAAAGCAGGCCCGTGCTGAAGCCGAGCGCTGCCTGCAATGTGGCCTCTGCTCCGAATGTCACCTCTGCGTGGACGCCTGCAAGCCCGGCGCGGTGGACCACTACCTGGCCCCCACCACCGAAACGCTGAAAGTCGGTGCAGTGGTGCTGGCCCCTGGCTACACGCTATACAACGCGGAGCGGTCACCGGAGTTGGGCTACGGCCGCTACGCCAACGTCGTCACGGCCATGGAGTTCGAGCGCATGCTCAGCGCCTCCG
>CAYNKW010000087.1:0-14947 GCA_964397845.1 uncultured Anaerolineae bacterium | reverse complement strand
TCGCAGCCCTCGTCCCCGAGGGCGTCAAAAGCGGTTGTTCACTGCATGGGACGCCTCCGAGACGGTAACTCGGAGTGTTTTGCACCGAGAACTACTTAGAGATGGGCTTTCTCCCTACTTTGACCTGGCACAGCGGAAGCCGAGTTCGTCAATGGCTGTCTTGTCAGGATCCGCGCAGTTGCGAGTGAACGTGGTAGCCTGCGGTTCGTTGTCAAACCAGCCGCCGCCCCGGGTCACACGGCATTTTTCTCCATAGTAGGCATCACCCGTAGTGTTGCCGGGATAGGGCCGGTACCAATCGGCCGTCCACTCCCCGACATTGCCCACCATATCCTCGACACCGTAAGGGCTGGCACCAGCCCCAAAGCTGCCGACGACGGCCGTGCCGCGCAGGCCAGTGGCTTTGACGTTCGCTTTGCTCGCATCCCACTCGTTGCCCCACGGGAAGCGCAGACCCTCTGGCCCCCGGGCCGCCTTCTCCCACTCTGCTTCGGTAGGCAGGCGTTTGCCGAGCCAGGCGCAATAGGCAGCCGCGTCATTCCACGTTACCCTCACGACCGGGTGATTCTCTTTGCCCTCGCTGAACGAGTCGCGCCAACTCTTTTTCCCGCCCTTCTCCGCGTCGGTCACGTAGCCGGTGGTTTCGACAAAGGTGGCAAAGTCAGTGTTCGTCACCTCGAATTTGTCAATCTCAAAGGCAGAAAGGTCTACCTCGTGGGCCGGGGCGTCTTCGGGGTCGCCGGTATCACTGCCCATGATAAAGGGGGCAGCCGGGATGTCGATCACGATATCGGTGACAGGCGGGAGCGCAGGGACTGTGGGCAAAGGTGTCGGCACCTCTGTTGCTTCAACTGTTTCTTCTTCTGCTACTGTTGGGGCCGGCGTGGACGTGGGCTGGAGGGTAGGCGTTGGCAGGGGTGTGAGAGTAGGCGGAGGAGGCAGCGGCGTGTCGGTGGGCAGCACCTGCACCTGGGTGGGTTCGGGCAGGGAAGTCTCGAGTTCCACCGTCACCTGTTCTGCCGTCGCCTGGGCCGTCTCGTCACCTTCGCGCCCTTTGGCAGGACCGCACGCCGATAGAAGTAACCCCAGAACGGCAAGGAGAATCACCAATCTTCTCATTGTCATACCTCTCCAGAATAGGATTCTCATACGCAATGCAGAGAATGATAACACGTGTCAGTAACTGGGCAAAAAACTCGTCACCAGGACTGGGGCGAGTGCGATCAGGCGGACAAAAGACCAACGCCGCAGGATTCGCGGATCACCAGTTCTGTTTCCAATCGGATAGATTTTTCGACCGGAGGGTTTCCCCGGATCAAGCGTATCAGAAGGTCACCCGTTTGCCAACCCAGTTCGTAGGTGGGTAGACGGATGGTGGTCAGCGGCGGATCAACGTAGCCGGCCAGGGGCACGTCGTCGAAACCGACCAGAGCGATATCCTGCGGCACCCTCAGGCCCCGCTGCCTGAGGGCCAGCATGGCCCCCATGGCCACCAAATCACTGGCCACAAAGGCGGCTTCTAGCACCATCCCGCCGGTTAGAAGTTGATTCATGGCCTGGTAACCGCTTTCGGCAGTAAAGTGAGCGTAGCGTACCAGGCTTTTGTCGTAAGGCAGGCCTGCCTCTTCCAGGGCCATCCGATAGCCCCGATGACGGCCGGCGCTGGCAGTGTACTGCAAAGGAGCGTTGTTGATCAGGGCAATTCGCCGATACCCCAGTCCGATCAGGTGTCGCATAGCAAGCAACGCGCCTTTGACATTGTCCACGTCCACGCAATAGGCCTCCATGCCGTCCAGCCGGCCGTGAAATACAACCGGGAAGCCGTCTTCAAGGAGCCGAAACAACTGTTGATCGTCAGAGCGGGGGCCAGAGATAATGACGCCATCAATGCGCCTGGTGTGAACCAGATGGACGTAGGCGTCGGGCTGGGTAACGTCTTCCACCGCCTGGATCAAGAGGTGAAACCTATTTTCGCGGACGGCTTCTCCCAATCCCAGGATGAGACCGGGCAAGAATGGGTCGGCAATGATGTGTTCTGAACTTTGGCACAGGATCAAGCCAATGGCCCCTGCTTGCCGGCTAGCAAGAGAGCGGGCTGCAGCATTGGGGTAGTAGTCAAGCTGGTGGGCAGCTTCCAGTACTCGCCGGCGCGTTTCCTGGCTGATGTGGACGCCTTCCACCTCATTGAGCACAAAAGACACCGTGGTGCGCGACACCCCGGCCAGTTCAGCCACGTCCTTGCTGGTTATTCGTTGCCCCCGCTTCAAGCCATTCTCCGAAGTAATGCGTGTTAGTAACACGTGTCAACTGGTATAATGATAACACAGAATCGCCATCAAGTCAATGCCTGTCCATAAATTTAAGGTCATTGGTGCCGAAACAAGCTGCCTGTGACCCTGTTTTTACGCAAAATTAGGGTGTGAAGACAAGTGAAGGCCCTATAGAGAAGATGCTCCTACCCATGCCGGGCAAAGTGCAGCAAATCGTCGAGGCGGCAGGTGGCCAGCCCGATGACGTGATCGCCACCGCCGTAATAGACATAGACCGTGCCATCCACTACCGGATTGGCGCAGGAAAAGACCACGTTAGGCACATCCCCGCGCAACTCCCATAGCTCTTGCGGCCAAAAGATCGGCTCGGACGGGCGGTGAATCACCCGGGTTGGATCGTCCAGGTCCAGCAGCAGGACGCCCAAGCGGTAGACGTGCTCCTCGTCGTAGGCGTGATTCAGCAGCAGCCAGCCATGCTCCGTCTCAATGGGAACGCCGTTATTGCCCACGCTTACGCAATCCCACCAATTGTCCTGGCGCGGGCCATAGATGGGAGTCATATCCTCCTCGCGCCAGGTCAGCAGATCGTCGCTGTAGGCCAGCCAGACGTTGGGCCAGCGGCGGTGCAGGGCGGCGTAGCGGCTGCCCCCCCTGGTGCGGGACTGCGCGATCTTGCGCGGAAAGAGTACGTGGCCCTTATTGTTCTCACCGCGCGCGATAGGTGCCAGCCATTCCCAGGCGATCAGGTTTTGGCTGCGGGCAATCATGGGCAGGATGCCGCCGCCCTCGTGGGTTGGCTCGCCTGGGCCGTGGAACTCGCGCCCGTAGGCGGTGTAGGTCATATAGAACACGCCGTCTATCTCGAGGACGCGCGGGTCCTCGACGCCGCGCGAGTCGGTGCCATCCACCGGCTTTAGCACCGGCCGGCGCAGGCGGTTCCAGTGCACCCCGTCTTGGCTGACCGCATACCCGATGCGGCTGACCCAGTCCAATCCCTGAGCGCGGTAGAACATGTGGAACAGCCCATTGTGATGGATGACAGCCGGGTTAAAGACGTTGTAGCATTCCCAATCTGATGTTGGGTCAGGGAGCAGGATTGGATTAACCGGATGACGCTCAAGTTTCATCTTTCCTCTCCGATTTCTCAAAGAGGCAACCTTGACCTGTTCAGACACAAATCCACCAGATCGCCGATCCGCGCCGTGCCGACGCACATAACCGTGTCTGCCCCACCCCAGTATATCTTGACCGTGCCATCTTTCTCCGGGATCGCCCCGCAGGTAAAGATGACGTTGTGAACCGTCGCCACCGGGTATGGCACGTCGTCTTTGGTGAGGATGGGGTTGCCTTTGAATCGCTTGACTATGGCTCCAGTCATTTGCATTTCTCCAGTAACTTTGTTACCAGACACTTGGAGAAAGGTGAATGTGGAATTCAGGGGATCTCTCTAGTCCTGAGCCGCCCGGTGGGCCGCCAGCCGGTTCAGGACGGCGTGGTTGCCCAGCAATGCCAAAAAGACAACGGTGATAACCCCCCACGGCGCGAAAAGCAAGCTGCTGAGCAGAGCCACGAGCAGCGCCAACCCAAAGAGCACGACCGAGAAACTCCGGTTGTTGGCAAACATCACCAGCGCATTGCGCAGCGCCAGGCGCAGGCCGGGTTGCTCCTGCTCCAGTATCAGCGGGAAGGCGTAAAGCAGCAGAAAGGCCCACAGGAACAGCAGCATCAGGAAAAAGCCCTGGATGAAAATGACGTAATCGGCGTTGGAGAGACCGCCCGTCAGTACGACGTCGCCGCCCAGGATAAAAAAGCCTGCCCCGGCGACGATGCCCCACAGCCAGCTCTGCCAGAAATAACGCCGGAATCCCTCGAAAAAATCGCGCAGGCCGGCGTCTTTGCCACGGGCCAGACGGCGGGTCAACACGAAAAGTCCGGCCGTGGCCGGCGGTCCGGTGACCAGCAGCAAGTTCAGCGCGACCCACAAGACGTTGACTATTGCCAGCAGGTAGAGCTCGTTCCACAGGTCGCTCAGCGTTTTTCGAAAGACCTGCCAGGCGTCAGTCACGCTCCACTTGCCCTCCCACTGGTTAAGGCAACTTTTGCGGTTGCCCGTGCTAGAGGACGACCACAAGGGTAGCCCTCTTTACCTTTGGAGACGATAGACTGTGCTGCCTTTTGCCCGGAAACACAACCCCGCGCCGCACGTCCGTGTCTCCACTCCCTCCACAGTCATCACGCCAAAGACCTGCACCGGTGTGAATCGCCCAACCATCCCGCCAAAAGTGACGAGCACCGCCTCTCCATCCTCGGTTGCTTTCACCACCGGCGGGCCACTGTAGACCACCACGCCCGGCGATACTTCCTGGTAGGCCACGGCGGCCAGTGTAGGGGCCAATCCCGCGCCGTACACTTCCTGGCCGATGACACCGGCCACGCTCCAGCCGCCACGCAAGTCTTCCAGCGGGATGTAGAGTTCCAGCGCGTTCTGTGTGACAGAGGGATAGGTGGTGGGGCTATCGGTAGCGACGCCCGCCGGCAGCAGCGGTGGCAGCGTGTAGGGCAGCGTGGTCAGCGTATGCTCCAGGAATCCGGCTACCAGCCCCTCGATGGCCGGATCAATCTGGCCGTGCGCCAGGGTCAGGTACTCCCGCAGGTACAGCCAGGCTTCGTATTGTTCTTTGGGCGTGATGACCGCCGAGCGCGCCATCGGGCTTAGCCCGAAAAAGGTGCGGTAGCCGGCGGCCGAACCACTTGTGGTGAGCCCTGCCGAACCATAATCGCACTCCCACAGCCAGGTCAGGTGCAACAGGTTTGCCAACGGTGCAAAGCTCAATTGCAAGTATTCCACATCTCCTGTCAAGTCGGCCAGCCGGGCGCAGGCGGCCACGGCCTGGGCGGTGATGTGGGTCTCGTAGGCCAGGTGGAAGCCGTGCCCCGCCAGGTGCTCGATGGCGGCGCGGGCCTCATCAAGATAGATCCTATCGCCAGTCAGGTCATGCAGCAGGAGCATGTAATAGGCGTAACCTCCGGCGCAGTCCGGCTCGCGCCCCGTGCCCCGCCAAGTGTCAAAATTGTAGAATTGCGGGAACTCGTAATCCACCGCGTGAGCAAAGTCCATCCAGGCGGCCGCCGAATCGAGCGCCAACTGCGCGGCTTGCTCGTGGCCCATCAATCCCAGTTCGGCCATTTTGACGGCGTGGCCCAGTTCATACCACGTATCGCCTCGCGTCTGGCGGCCCAGGGCCACAGGGCCGCTATTGACCAGCATCCCGTAGCCGGGGTCAAAGAAATCGGGGAGCGCCGCCCACAGGTCGTCGTCGAGGGCTGTCACGCCACCGTAACGAGCCTCATAGCGCACGATGCCCTCCAGCACATCGAGTTGACTGATCAACTCGGCGCTCTGGCGCGTATCACCCACGTAGGCCCGCAGGTAACGTTTGCCTTCCAGATCAACCCACACCCGCTCGTCGGCCAAATCGGCGATGGTCTTTTCGGCCAGCGCGCGCCAATCCGGCAGCGTCCCTTCGACTTTGCCCCTGGTCCTTTGGCACTTAGTCCTGTACGGCCCAAGTACAGGGCCCAGGGACAAAGGGCTCAGGACAGGCTCGTTGACCGGCTTGTGCAGCAAGTCGTAAACGTCCCCCAGATTGCGCAGATAGCGGGCAAACATCTCAACCTCGCCCTCCGGTTCTCCCGGCGTCAGGTACAGGTAGCTATCGTAGAGAACGAACGGCTCGCCGGCCGGCAGAGCGCGCAGATTGGCGGCGTCAATCGTGTGCCCAAAGGAACGGCCTCGCCGGGCAGGGGTGGCGCTGGGGGTATAACGCGCCGCCTGCATAAAGGGATTGAGCGCCGTGCGGTCTATGGCGTAGAAAAGCGTGCTATCCAGGACTTGAGCGTGCCCGTAGAGGACCGGCGCGCACATCGGGGCGGGGTCGGCGTAGACGGTAAAGCCGGCCTTTGTTTCCTCGCCGGTCGCCGGGTCCACAAAAGTCCACTCCAGGGTGGGGCTATCCGGCGGCGGGTCGTGCAGGGTGGCGGAGAGCCGGGTGCGTAGCAGCCCCGGCTGATAGGGGTAAACTTGCAGTCGCAGCGTCACCTCGGCCCAACCGGCGTCGCCCGACAAGGTAACGGTCAGCAGGTCGTCACTTGTCTCCGATGTGACGTCGCTGAGCGCGGGCAGTGGGTTGAGTCTGGCCCCCAGGGGATACAGGGCCAGCGCGCCGCCGGCGCCTGTCCGTTGGATGACGAGTGCGTCGTGCGTGGCGGCCCCGGCGAAGCGCAGGGTGTACTCGCCGCTCGTCAGGCGTACGTTCCCAGTGTCTGCCACCTCGATGGCAGCGGACGGCGTTTCACCCCGTCGAACGGCCGGTGGGATCAGAGTGGGGCTGAGCGCCGGGGCGGGGGTAGCGGCCATAGGTGGGGTGGGGGTTGAGGTGGGCATCTCCATCCGACTACAGGCTGGCAACGAGGGGGCAACTAGCAGGAAGCAGAAAGCAACCAGCAGAAAACGGCTCCTCGCGCACATAGATAGGCTAGCCCTTTAGCCCGGCGTAGGATACACCCTCGATGTAGTATTTGCTAAAGACAAAAAACAACACCAGGATGGGGGCTGCGTTGACCATGGCTCCCACCAGGGTGATGTTCCAGGCATACCTGTACTGCTGCTGGAACATCATGAGTGCCACGTTGAGCGTGTACATATCGGGTGTATTGAGGTAGAGCAGAGGGCCTAGGAAGGCATTCCACATCCCCTGGAACTGGAGGATGAACAACGTCAGCAACGCCGGCCGGGCCAGGGGCAGCACCACCTGGTAGTAGATCTGGAATCTGGAAGCTCCGTCAATCAGGGCCGCCTCCTCCAGCTCGTGGGGAATGGCTTTGAAGAACTGGGTGAGCAAAAAGATGCCAAAAGCGCCCACGATGCCGGGCAGAACCAGCGCCCAGGAGGTGTTCACCAGCTTGATCCTGGCCATCAACACGTAGGATGGCACCAGCGTCACCGCGCCGGGGATCATCATGGAGGCCAACATGAAAGCAAAGATGGCATCCCGGCCGGGGAACCTCAGCCGGGCAAAGGCATAAGCGGCCATAGAGCAGAAAATGGCCTGAAAGATGGCGATTCCCAGCGAGAGGATGGCCGTGTTCAGCAACCAGCGAACGAACGTGGCCCCACCGGCCGCCTTGACCAACGCATAGAAGATGAGCGTGACCGCCATGCCGCCGGTCAGGGCGACGGACAGGCTGGTGAATTGACCGACCCCGCGTCCTCTGGAGATGGCGGCAATGAGGACGGCCACACAGAGCAGGGCTAGAGGAAGGATGAGGCCCTCTGGCCGGGCCACCCAGGCGACGATGAGGGCCATTGCCGGCCACAACAGGAACTCGGCCAGCAGAAACATCCGATGCCGTTTGAACGCGGCCACGACGCCAAACCCAACCAGCGAGAGAGCCAGCAGCCCTCCGGTAGCCATCATGAATCTCTGGATGAGAGGCGACTCGCTTCCTACTGCCGTGACCAGCCCCCAGGCGACTAACGTAGCCACCACAGCCGCCAGCAAGAGGGCGGTCAGGGTACGCTTCTCTTCTCCCAGGACGGATGTCATGCGGCCGGCCACCAGGACCAGAAAAAAGGCCACCAGACCCATCGTCCCCCCGAAGGCGATCATGCCGCTCTCCTGGGGCAGGCCACCCATGTCCGTTGCAAACAGCTCCGCCCAGTTCTCAAGACGCCACTGCGCGGGCAGGAGAGTAGGCGGCCAGGCGACGATCTCGGCGTTGGACTTGAAGGATCCCAGGAAGGCCAGGATGAAAGGGGTGAACAGTATCAACCCGATGACGCACAGCGTGGTGTAGCGAATCACCCGGTTGACGTAGAAACCTATGGGTCTTTTGCGTGCACGCACCGGCACGGCAGCTTGAGCAGTGGTTGCTGTCATCGTGCCCTCCTAATATTGCTCGGTGCTCCGTTCGATCAATCGCCGCTGGATGAACGTGAAAACGAAAATGATCGCCGCCAGGAGAAAGGCCATCGCTGCCGCGTAGCCCATCCGTGGCGGTCCCGAAGTGCCTAGCGCGTCACGATAGATCAGGAACACCGGCGTCAGCGTGGTTTTGAGCGGCCCGCCACCGGTCAAAATCTTTACCTGGTCGAAAATCTGAAAAGTTCCTATTGTGCCCAGCACCACCACCAGCAGGATGATCGGCCGCAGCATGGGCAGCGTGATCTTCCAGAACTGCTGCCGCTTGCTCGCGCCGTCAATCGCCGCCGCCTCGTAGAGCGCGGGGGAGATGTCTTGCAGCGCAGCCAGGAACATGATCATGAACGTCGGCGCGGTAGTAAAGATATTCTGGAACATGATGGCCATCCAGGTGACGCTCGGCCCGCGCAGATACCAGTATTGCGTGGCGATGTCTCCGCCAAACATCCGGGCGATCAACTGGAAAAGACCACGGGGATCGTTGAGCCAATTGACGGTCGTGAATGACACGCCGACCAGGTCCAGGCTCTTGGCCAGAAAGAGGTTCAAGAAGCCGGTCTTGAGATACAGCCACATAAAGATCATTGAGATGACGACTGACGACGTGACGCTGGGGCCGTAAAAGATCGTGCGGAAAAACTGCCGGCCTCGCATGGGAGCGTTCAGCAACACAGCCAGCAGGATGGCCAGCGCCGTCTGGGTGGGCACCACGATCAGCACGTACCAACCGACGTTCACCAGACTGCGTCGAAAGTCCTGCTTCACAATGGCGTCTGCGTAATTCTTCAGTTCCACCCATTCTGGCGAGGAGAACAGGTTGTAGCGGGTGAAGCTGATGTACAGGGCAAAGACGAGCACGCCGACGGTGAACACCAGAGTGGTGATCAGATAGGGCGAAATGAAGGCATACGCGGTCAGCGCCTCGCGTCGCTTGCGCGGGTCACGCCACGTGCCCCGCCGCTTTTGCGCTGTGGTTGCCATAGCTCACCTCCTCGACTCTGGCAATCACAAGATCCGTTCAGGGGCGACCACGGCGGATCGCCCCTGAACTGTTCAAGCCACAGACTATTGGCCACAGGTAGCCAGGATCTCGTCGGCTTCCTGCTTGGCCTGATCCAACGCTTCCTGGACGGTTTGCTCGCCCAGGTAGACGCGGTTCAGAGCCTGGCTGATGGTATCGTTGATCTGCCCGGTGCAGGGACCCCAGTAGGCCACGCGGCCCACCAGTCCACCTTGCGCGATGGCGGCGTCGTTCGGATCCACCACCAGGTCAACCTGATCCGGGTGTGTCGAGTAGGCAAAGCCCGTCTTCACGATCTCGGCCTGGTTCTCGCGGCTGGTGACATAGACCAAGAAAGCCACTGCCGCTCGCGGGTACTTGGTGGCCGCGTTGATGCCGATGGCGTTGGTAAAGATCACGTCGGCCGCCTTGCCCTCCGGCGACTTGGGCAGCGGGACGGCTTTCCATTCTACGTCAGGGTAGTCCTGCCGCATATAGTTCACCATCCAGCCACCCTCGTAGGTCAGCCCTACCAACTCCTTGCCGATGGCCTCGCCACACCAGCCAGCACCCACGTCGGCCGATGTCACCAGCGAGCCGTCTTCGTACATGCCCACCACGAACTCGGCTGCGCTCACTACCTCCGCGCTGTTCATCGCGCCCTCGGTGAAGGTGTCGTTGGTGTACGAACCACCCGCACCAAAGGCAAACGGTGCAAAGCGCGCCCAGTCTGCGTTCTGGCAGAAACCATCGTAGCCGGTGTTGGCCGCAATGGTCTCGGCCGCCAACTTCAGATCGTCCCACGTCCAGTCGGCGGTCGGCTCGTCGAGCCCGGCGTCCGCGAAAGCCTTGGGAATGTAGACCAGGCCCAACGTGCCCCAGTCCTTGGGCAGACCGTACGTCTCGCCTTCATAGGTAAAGATGGTCAGCAGCGCCTCGATAAAGTCGGAGCGCGTGACGCCCGCTTCGGCCATGACGTCGTCCAGGGGCAGAAGTTGCCCCGTCGGGCCAAAGGCAGCCATCAGTTGATCATCCACGTAGAACACGTCCGGCGCGGTGCCGCCGGCCATGCGGGCCTTGATCGTCGTCTGAAAGTCGGCCGGGATGGGCTGAAAGTCCACCGTGACGTTGGGGTAAATCTTGCTGAAGCGTTCGATGGAATCACGGTAGATCTGCTGTTCCGTTTCGTCACCCCAGCCGGAGAAGACGATGGTCGCACCATCTTCGACCTCGAACTTGGTAAAGCTGGTCGCCTCTTCGCCCGGCAGCCCCGTCTCCGGCGGCGGTTCGGGGGGTGGTGCGCCACAGGTAGCCAGGATCTCGTCGGCTTCCTGTTTGGCCTGATCCAACGCCTCTTGGACGGTTTGCTCGCCCAGGTAGACGCGGTTCAGAGCCTGGCTGATGGTATCGTTGATCTGCCCGGTGCAGGGACCCCAGTAGGCCACGCGGCCCACCAGTCCACCTTGCGCGATGGCGGCGTCGTTCGGATCCACCACCAGGTCAACCTGATCCGGGTGTGTCGAGTAGGCAAAGCCCGTCTTCACGATCTCGGCCTGGTTCTCGCGGCTGGTGACATAGACCAAGAAAGCCACTGCCGCTCGCGGGTACTTGGTGGCCGCGTTGATGCCGATGGCGTTGGTAAAGATCACGTCGGCCGCCTTGCCCTCCGGCGACTTGGGCAGCGGGACGGCTTTCCATTCTACGTCAGGGTAGTCCTGCCGCATATAGTTCACCATCCAGCCACCCTCGTAGGTCAGCCCTACCAACTCCTTGCCGATGGCCTCGCCACACCAGCCAGCACCCACGTCGGCCGATGTCACCAGCGAGCCGTCTTCGTACATGCCCACCACGAACTCGGCTGCGCTCACTACCTCCGCGCTGTTCATCGCGCCCTCGGTGAAGGTGTCGTTGGTGTACGAACCACCCGCACCAAAGGCAAACGGTGCAAAGCGCGCCCAGTCTGCGTTCTGGCAGAAACCATCGTAGCCGGTGTTGGCCGCAATGGTCTCGGCCGCCAACTTCAGATCGTCCCACGTCCAGTCGGCGGTCGGCTCGTCGAGCCCGGCGTCCGCGAAAGCCTTGGGAATGTAGACCAGGCCCAACGTGCCCCAGTCCTTGGGCAGACCGTACGTCTCGCCTTCATAGGTAAAGATGGTCAGCAGCGCCTCGATAAAGTCGGAGCGCGTGACGCCCGCTTCGGCCATGACGTCGTCCAGGGGCAGAAGTTGCCCCGTCGGGCCAAAGGCAGCCATCAGTTGATCATCCACGTAGAACACGTCCGGCGCGGTGCCGCCGGCCATGCGGGCCTTGATCGTCGTCTGAAAGTCGGCCGGGATGGGCTGAAAGTCCACCGTCACACCAGGGCACACCTTCTTGAAGCGTTCAATGGAATCGCGGTAGATCTGCTGTTCCGTTTCGTCACCCCAGCCGGAGAAGACGATGGTTGCACCATCCTCAACGGTGATGGGGCATTTGCCCTCCGCAGGCTCGACCGCTTTGGTCGGTTCTGCCGCTTTGGTCGGTTCTGCTGCTTCAGTGGGAACCGGTGTCGCCGTAGGTTCCTCTTTGGCGCAAGCAGTGATCAGCAGGCTCACCACCAGCAGCAGACTGAACAAACTAAACCACCTGCTTTTCATTTTTGTTCCTCCTCCCGAATTGATTGTTTTTTGGCCTTGAGCCAAAACGGTCGGATTTGAAAATCTTTGTTTTGTTGGCGATATGTCCTCACCTCCTTTTGGCTTGCGTATTGTATAGAGAGATACGTGGCACAGAACACGCACTTGTGTGCTCACGGTTATGCACCACGGGTATGCTGCTTGTTCGTGACCTGTGTCAGGCGGGTGCGCAGTTCTGCCCAGTGCATGCCCTCCAGGCTGGGGAGCACCACGTGGGCCGCGCCCACCCGCTCGGCCGGGCCCAGTCCCACGGCCCACATACCGCCTGCCAGCGCCGCTTCCACGCCCGACTCGGCATCCTCCACCACCACGCACTGCTCCGGCGGCAGGCCCAGTTGCGCCGCCGCGTGCAAAAAGAGGTCCGGCGCCGGCTTGTGACGTTCCACGCTGTGCCCGTCCGAGATGGCGTCCACCCGGCCGGCAATGCCCAGCCGCTCGATCACTGCCCGTGCATTCTTGCTGGCCGAGCCGATGGCGATCTTGACTCCTGCCGCCCGCAGTTTGTCCAGCAGTTCCAGCGCGCCGGGCAGCAGGTTGTCCGGTGTGACACCCTGGACAAATTCCCGGTAATAGCGGTTCTTGCGAGCCATCATCTCTTGGATTTGCTCTTCAGTGGCCGACTGGCCAGCCAGCAAGCGCATCAGGGACTCGCGCCGGTCCACGCCACGCAGTGCCTCGTTGGCCTGCCGGTCGAAGGGGATACTCTCCTCGTCGGCCAGCCGCTTCCAGCCCAGGTAATGGAATTCGGAGGTGTCGGTCAGGACGCCGTCGAGGTCAAATATGACACCGCGAATCTCCAAGTTCGCACCAGGCGGCTGCAAATCAAAGTCGTGCCACTCGCCGCGCCAGCAAAGCCGAAATTTGAGGCGCGTCCAGCCGGGCGACAGGCGGGGGGTGGCAATCGGCCCGTCTTTGGTCAAACGCACGCCGCCAAAGCCAAAGACAACCGCCTGCCAGACGCCACCGGCCGAAGCAGCGTGCACCCCATCGGCGGCATTACCCCGTACATCCTCCAGGTCCACCAGCACGGCGCGCATAAAGTGTTTGTGTGCTTTCTCTGGCTCGTCCAGTTCGCAGGCCAGGATGGCGTGCACCGCCGGGCCAAGGGACGAGCCGTAGGTGTGATCGGTGCGTAGGGCGTAATAATCCCAATTGACCTGCAACGTCTGATGGTCATAATGACCGCGCAACAGGTAAAGAAGCATCAACACATCGGCCTGCTTTAAAACCTGGCTTTGGTTGGTTCCCTCGATGCCCAGGATGGCGTGCATGGATTGGCTGCGCGGCTCATAGTCGGTCAGGTTCACATCTTCCAGGTCGAAAAAACCTTCGAACTGCTCGAACAGGCCGCTTGCCGGGTCGTAAAGCACCAGCATACAGCCGATGATGTCGACCCAGTGCCGCAACCGCTCCGGAGTCAAGTCGAGTTGTCGCTCCAGTTCGGTGGCCCGGTCGGGAGCCTGACGATGCAGCCAAGCGAGCACTTTCAATGCCGTCTCCAGGTGCCAGCAGGCCATGCGGTTGGTAAAGGCGTTGTTGTCCACGTGCTCGTGATATTCGTCTGGGCCGATGACGTTGCGGATCTCGTAGCGGCCCCGGTCGGCGTTCCACTCGACGCGGCTGCCCCAAAAGACGGCTGTGTCCAGTATAATTTCAGCGCCGGTGTCGCGCATCCAGTCATCGTCGCCGGTGATCCGCCAATAGTTCCAGATGGCATAGGCCACGTCGGCGGTGATGTGGTGCTCAATGTCGCCGCACCAAATGCGCACCAACTCTTCTCCCTGGGGGCCGGGCACCCAGCGGGGTGTAACCTCGTCGCCGGTGTCGGCGCTTTCCCAGGCGAACATGGCGCCCTGGTAGCCGGCCGCTTTTGCCTTGCGCCGCGCGCCGGGCAGCGTGTGGTAGCGGTAGGTCAGCAGGTTGCGGGCCACGGCCGGCTGGGTGTAGGCCAGGAAGGGAACGATAAGGATGTCGGCATCCCAAAAGACGTGGCCGCGGTAGCCAAAGCCGGAAAGTGTCTTGGCCGGGATGCTCACCCGGTCGTCGTGGCGCGGCGCGGCGATGAGGATTTGGAAGAGATTGTAGCGAACCGCCAACTGGGCCGTAGGGTCTCCCTCGATGACCACGTCACAGTCCTGCCACACCTCGTCCCAGGCCGCTTCGTGGGCCGCCAGCAGGTCTGCATAAGGGGGCAGGCCGGACAGCCTCTCCTGGGCAGCCAGGGCGGGTGTGTCCACATCCCGTGAAGTAAAGACGGTCGTCAGCTTGTCCAGGGTGACAGTCTGCCCCGGCCGGGCAGGGAATGTCGCCATCAGTGTCGGACAGCCCTGGCAGCCACAGGCCTCCACCGGAGAGTCGGACTCGCTTATCAGCAAGCGGGCGGCCGTGCCCAACTCGATGGCCGAATGGCGGGTGCGGGTGTGCAGCCAGACAGCGTTGCCCATCCCTCCCTGATCCAGCCATTCCCAGTGCCTCATGCCCTGGTTGTCTGAATAGCCGTTGAGACTGGCCTGAACCTCAACGTGGCCCTCGAAATCCAACGGCGTGATCTGGCAGCGAAGGGCCAGGGTGTGCGGGTCGGCCAGGCTGGCAAAGCGTTCAAAGTGCAAATCCACAGTGTGGCCGGCCGGGCTGCGCCAGCGCACGTCGCGGCTGAGCACGCCCCGGCGCAGGTCTAGCTGGCGCCGGTAGCGCAACATCTGGCCTCGGTCGAGCCGAAAACGCTCGCCTTCCGCAAAAACAACCAGCGGCAGCCAGTCGGGGCAGTTGGCCAATTCGGTATAGACGATGGGTACATCGTCGAACACGCCGTGGATAAGGGTGGCCGGCCAGGCGCCGGGGTAGCTTTCCTCGAAGGCACCTCGGGTGCCCAGATAGCCGTTGCCCAGAGTGAACACCGTTTCCCGGTGGTGCAGACGGGCGGGGTCGAATTCAGTTTCGATGACGGTCCAACCGGTTTCCTCCATTTTCATCTATCTCGTTCAGGGTCGGGCACTGAGGGCCGTCGAATCGCGCACGATG
>CAYNKW010000086.1:0-14960 GCA_964397845.1 uncultured Anaerolineae bacterium | reverse complement strand
ATTATACTCGATTCGTCCAGAATGGCTATAGTCATGCTGAATGACCCACTAGTGTTGGTACTGGACGGTCATATTGTTCGGCAAAAGCCAAACAAGGTCAGAGCGGTGGTGAGCACGAGGATGACCGCCCTTGTGCGGCGATGCTTGACCACGCTGTGATTGGGGCAATCTGGCCTCGGTTCACAATGATACCACAAGTTGGCTTAATTGCCAAAGATTAGGGATTCCTGCTGCCTCTGGAACGGGTGACCAGCAGCGTGATCACCCCCCAGCCTGGGGCCAGATTTGCCGTTGCACCTCCGGCTGCCAAGTCCGTGGGCGAATGCCCGGGGCGGACGTCGTGGCTTGCTGCGTTGCCCCCCAGCAAGGTAGGTTCCGATGACTCCACCTTGCCCCCGGCACAGGCGGACGTCGTGGCTTGCCGCGTCACCCCCGGCAAGACGGGGCATCCCCGTCTTCATCTGTGATCGCAGCCCATTGACCTGACCCTGCTAGCTAGTTCTCGGTGCAAAACGCTCCAAGCCCCCGTCTCGGGGGCGTCCCATGCAGTGAACAACCGCTTTTGACGCCCTCAGGGACGAGGGCTGGGAGCCTTCAAGAACGACGATCCGCTCTGCCGGGTCCACCTGTCCCTATGTACCTGTAATTGCCATCCACTGCCTGCCGGTGTATAATTGGAGAGCTCCTGCGTCATCTACGATACCTTAGTACTTGTTCATCAATAACTTCGCACTTTCACAGAAATCAAGCGCAACATCGCCACAAAAGTACGAAATTGCTTTTGAACAAGTACTTGGCTCCCTTGAGATTCACACAGGAGGCTTGAAGAAGAATGGCCAAGAAACGCACTAGTGCAGGCTCGACAGCGCCCAACGCCACAACACGATTGTCCGTCTTCTCCCCAGGTACGTCACTGAAGACCAGGTTACCCCACCGGCGTCGTTGGTTCTGGACCAGCGGGCAGCGGACGAGCCGCCAGGAGCTCGTACCGCGGGTAGTGAGCGCCACCTTTGCTCTCTCGACACTGGTCAAGAAGCAATTGCTGGCTCCGCCGCTCATGGAGGAATTCCAGGCCAGCACCGGCCTGGCCGACTTTGCCTGGCGGACGATTTATCATACCGGTGTCAGGGCCACAGAACCGTTGACCCTGGAGGCAAGGATAGCCCGCGCCAGGGGCTTTGTCGTCTTTATGCACGGTTGGGACGGTTGCGGTGAGGTCTGGGAGAACCTGCCGGCCCTCGTGTGTCAGGAGAATCGGCACCTGGTCTGCTTCACTCTCGACGTCAATGGCTTTGGTGGTTCGCCATTCCTCGCCCCGGTGCCGGCGGTGGAACAATGTGATCCCCGCGGTTCCATGCGGGCGGTAGAGCACTGGGCATCCTTGATCCAACTCAAGTCAAGCCGCGTCCGGTCGCGGCGAATCCCCTTTATCTTTGTGGGTCATTCCATGAGTGGCGCGTCGCTGTTCTTCAAGTCCGACGCAAGTGGCTGGGAGCACGAGCGCTACGGTCTGCTGGCCCTGGCGCCGGCACTGCTACGAGCCGACGCTCTCCGCCGGGGATTCTACAAAGCGCTGGGAGTAGGTATCATCGCCGGGACAAACCAGGCCATTTTTGACCGGCTCAAGATCAAACTATCGCCCCATTTCATCGAACCACTCATCGGCGGGGCCAGCACTGCCAACAAGAAACTGCACGTCGAGATTTTCACCCGCACCTCCAAGGGCACGATAGCGCAGACCTTTTACGCCCTGGGCATGGCCGAAGGCAACCCGCAGCGACCTCACTGGGACAACTTCAAAGTCATTCTCGGTCACCATGACCGGATGGTGGGGCTGGGACCGATGCTCAGTCTGCTGGAAAAACTGGGGATGAGTTCGGTCCGGGTCCGGGTGGTATTTGGCGACCACTATTTCTTCTCGGTGGGACGCGATTCGCCTAAAACTCATGTCGAAAACCGGGCGATTGTGGTGGAAGAAATACTGGCTCTGTTGGAGGCCGTGTCAAGGTAGAAGCGTTAGTTATGGTAAACTAAAAGCCAAGACCGGAAGCTACTTTTCTCTTGTCATTTACTGAGGATCTCTGATTTCACGAGCGTACTTTCGAAGCGCTGCCAGGGCTTCAGGTGTGCCAATAGAACGCAGTGCTTCGGCCGCCGCTCGTCGTACGGCGGCTTCTTTGTCACCCTTCAGGGCGGCAATGAGGGGCTCCACGGCATGGGCATCCTTTATCCGCCCCAGTGCCTGAGCCGCTCTTCGCCGGAATTCAAACCGACCATCCCCTTTTTGTAACACGGCACCAAGAGGTTCCACGGCTGCCTCCCCAAGTTGTACCAGGGCTTCCATTGCTCCTTGATGTACATGGTAGGATTCCGTATCTTTCAGAGCCTCGATGAGGGGTTCCACATTACGGGCGTCCCTCATCTGTCCCAGTGCCGCAATCGCCCTTTGACGCATCCTCTCGTCTTCTTTCCGCAAGACGGCAATGAGGGGTTTCTGTATCGGCTCTCCAATCCACCCTAGCGCCTCAACAGCCGCTTGCTGTACGTACCTGTCCCCCTCCCTACTCCGTAAAGCAGCGACGAGAGATCCCACGGCGCGGGGATCCTCAAGTTGTCCCAGTGCTTCAGGGACCGTCCATAGCGCTGGCCAGTCACCCTCCAGGGCTTCGATAAGTGGCCTGACGGCGCTAGAATCCCTCATCTTTCCTAATACCTTGGCGGCCATCCACCGCACAGGCCATTCATCATCGCCCAGGGCGGCGATAAGCGATTCCACAGCCGACAGATCTCCGATGTCCCCCATCGCTTCAGCGGCTGCTCGCCGTGCCCGCCAGTCATCGTCCCACTTCAGGACTTCGATGAGTGGCTTCACGGCGCGGGCGTCTCCAATCCTGCCCAATGCCTCGGCTGCCCTTCGCCGCACACAATAATCGTCGTCTCGTAGGACGTTAATCAGCGGCTTTACAGCCTCGATGCCTCCCCATTGCACCAATGCCCCGGCTGCGCTGCGTCGCACATGTCTATCGTCCTGCTGCAAGGCTTCGATCAGGGAACCCGGCTCTCCAATCTGAGCCAGTGTTTCGGCCACTCGTCGCCGCCTGAACCAGTAGTCGCTGTCTCGTAAGGCAGTGATGAGGCGGGGTATAGCCGACGAGGCGAGGCATTGCAGTGCCTCGACAGCTCCCTGTTGCACCTGCCTGTCACTATCATCCAGGACCGCTATGAGGGGCTCTACGGCACGGACATTTCCCAGTTGTCCCAGCGCTTGTGTAGCCGCCAACCGCACGATTGCACTGCTATCCCGTAGAGCAGTGATGAGGGGCTCTACGGCACGGACATTTCCCAGTTGTCCCAGCGCTGCGGCTGCATCCTTTCGTTCTGTTGCTCCGTCATCGCCTAACCGGACGAGTTGAGATAGTCTCCAGATCTTTCCCAGGGCACTGATCGCTTTGCGTCGTACGGCCTCATCCCGATCTCTCAGAGTGGCCTTCAGTGGTTCGATAGCCCGTTCGTCTCCCAGTTGCCCCAGGGCCACGGCCGCATCCCGCCGTACAGTTGCCTCCTCGTCGCTCAACCGGGCAACTGGGAGTAGGTTCCAGATTAGACCCAGTGCACGGATCGCCATCCGCCATACGGTTTCATCCTCGTCTTTATTTTTCAGGGTAGCAACGAGGGCTTCAATGGCCTGCGCTCCCCCAGCCTGTCCCAACGATATAGCGGCACTGGCGCGCACAATCTTGTCCCCACCCTCTCTCAAGATGGCGACCAGTGCTTTAATGGCCTGCGCCCCCCCGATCTGTCCTAACGCCACAGCGACTCTGGCGCGCACAATTCTGTCCTTATCCTCTCTCAAAGAGATAAGGAGCGCTTCGAGGGCGTGTGTCCCCCCGATCTGTCCCAGCGCCCTGGCAGCGCCGATGCGTACCTCTCTTTTTCTTTCTGTGAGAGCAGCGATGAGGGATAGAACGGCCGGTCTGCCAATTTGTGCCAGCGCTGTGACCGCACTCTCTTGCATGTCTCGGTCTTCAAACATTGCGATCAGTGGCTCTATGGCCTGCTCGGCCCTCAATCGTCCCAGGGCTTTGACCGCGCTCCATCGCACATTCCGCTCTGGATCTTTCAAGGTGACGATGAGCGGCTTGATGGCTCGCTTGTTGCCAAGCTCCCCCATCGCCTTCGCGGCATTCATGCGCGCGGCAGGTTCTTTCCTGGTAAGCAGTACGCTGATAAGCGGTTCGACGGTCTGGGCGCTTCCGAGTTGCCCCAGTGCCATAGCTGCACTGGCACACGCAGCTCCATCCTGATCTCTCAGGGCGGCAACGAGGGGCTGAACAACTCGCATGTCTCCCAGTCGTCCCAGGGCTAGTGCTGCACGCCCTCGCACAGCCTCGCTGTCATCGCCCAAACGGACGAGTTGTGGCAATTTCCAGATTCGCCCTAGCGCGCTGATGGCCTTGCGTCGCACGACTTCATCGTCATCTTTCAGGGCCTCAGTGAGTGACTCAACCGCCCGTTCATTCTCAATCTGCCCTAGCGCCGTAGCCGCACTCGCGCGCAGGGACGGCGCGTTGTCGTCCAGAACGGCCAGGAGCGGATCAACGGCCCATGTATCCCCAAGTTGCCCCAACGTCTTGATGGCACGCTGTCGGACAGCCACATCTGTATCCCAGCGAGCCGCAGTAACGATCGCTCTGACGACCCGTGTATCTCCAAGCCGTCCCAGGGCCTCCAAAGCGGCGAGTCGCAAATTCTCGTCGGTTTTTCCCAGGTCTACCAGTTGGGGGAACTGCCAAATGAGTCCCAAGGCTCTCGTTGCTGCCCAACGCACACCTATGCCATCACTTTCCAGACGGGGGAGCAGGTGTTTCACGGCCGGTTCGCCCAGCTTCCCCAACTCCTGCACTGCCGCGTTAACCACTTTCTCTGCCTCATCACCCAAGGCATCAGCCAGGTAATCGGCCGTTCGTGGGTTTTGCAGTTTTCCCAGTTCTCGCACCGCGTGCTGGCGTTTCCTGACGTCGTCAGAGCGTAAAAAGCCCACTGTGTGGGCCTCGATATCCCTTCGTGTCTGTTCGTCAACTCCCCGTCCCTCAATCATGCACCAGAAGGCGAGCCAGGGCTTGACTTTGGCGATCATTTGTGCTAACCAGGACGGGTGATCGGTCAAGCCCGCCAGTTGCACAAAGCTCTCTGCCCACCAGTCGTCTCTGGCCCACGCTGCCAGACCGCGCCGCAACACCAGTTTTCCAAGTTGTTGCCAAGCCGGGTTGTCGACTTCGGTCACGACTATCTCACGCAGAGCCAGCGCCACGAAATATTCTTGTACCGCCTGGTGCATAAAGCGGAGATTTTGCTGTTTCCCTTTCAACAGCCCGTGGATCAGGGCCTCGCGTATGAGGTTCTGTGGATCGTACCCGTCCCTTGTTTTAGAGACGATGTTGATGGCCTCCTCTTTCTGACATGTCAGCCGGCGTGCCTGTTGCAGGGTGAAAGCCAGGTTGGCTAATGCCTTCTTCTTGTCTGGCGCAGGGACGGCAATCTGGAGCTTATCTTTATCCCGAGCAAACACCCTCTCTATATATTGGTCGAACAACTCTCCACGATTACGCGGCAACCCTCTCTTTTCTTTCTTCTTCTCCTTCAGCCTGACCTCTTTGAGCATCCAGAGGAACAACGGCGTCCGTGCCATGTCGCGCAGGCGCTTGTTCAGTCCATCACGAGTCCTGGTGCCTTCTTGATCGCCAAGGTGGGCGATGAGATACTCAAGGACCTGATCGTCGGTGATGCGCTGGACGACAACGGCGTTTTGGATAACACCCTCGTCCCGAAGTGTTTTCCACCGCTGACCCTGTGAGCGGCTGGTGACCACGTAACGGTGGCGCCAATAGTCACGTATAAAACGGGCGATATCTAGCACAACCCGCTCGCGCTGATTGCGCCGCACCTCGTTCAGACCGTCGAAAAGGATCAGACAGCGATGCTGGCGCAGAAAGGCGCTTACGTCCCTGGCGCTGCTAAAATCCAACACTCCTGTTTCACCGAGTGCGTCCTGCACTTCGGCCAGCAGGTTGCCATCGTAACGGAGCAGCGGCACATAGATAGGGACAACCGATTCCTTGGCGTCAGCTATCTCCCACATCATTCGCTCCAGTGCCGCCGTCTTGCCCACGCCGGGCTCGCCCAGAACCAGCAGCCGATCATGGGCGCGGATGATCTTTAGTAGATTTTCGTGTCGCTGACCGGTGTCGTCGTCGTAAGGAGAGGCATCCAGGGGCAGGATTTTGCTTTCGGTCTGGACATAGTGATCCTCGCCGCCCTCGCGGACGCTGGGCCGGTCGGCCCAGCGGGCGTATTCGGGCCGCCGGGTCAGAGCGTCGAGATGGGCCAAAAGCCCTGCTTCAGACGGGGTTCTCTGAGAAATGATTTCTCGTTGAAAACTCTTTGTTTTCAACAAATTCAATGCAAACGCACTGGCGCTATACATAGCGTATTTGCGCCATACACCGTCCCCCACTGAATCAAGTTCTTTCTTCCTCTCATCCGCAAAGTCGGATATCCCTCTAACAACCATTATTGGGATCGGTTCCCTACACCCATGCGCGGCCTGTGCAACACCAGCGGCTTCCATCTCAATGGCGAGCAATTTGCGATCAATTCTCAGCAGTTCAACTGCATAATCTTCAGAAGCGCCAACGATATCTCCAGAGGCAATGTGGCCAATCTTGATCTCTGGGAAATCATTGGCTAGCGCAAGTTGTTCTGGACTCAACCCAAGGCTGTTCAGAAAATCTTTCACCTGATTCCGCCACGCATTGTAGAGGTCCTTGTCTGCAAACTCAAAGCTTCCAACGCATTGCTTGAGGGTGAACCCAATCTGCCAATGCTTGCTAGAATACTGAAGCCGGCCTTTCTGAATAGCCTTAGAGCCAACCTGGAATTCGTTAATGTCGTCAGCTACGACTATGTCACCAAGCCTGAGATCCTTATCAAGCGCGCCTGCAAGACCGAGCAGCACAATCACTTTCAGTTTAACGTGGGTAAGTACTTTCGCTGTCACATGGCTAGCCAGAGTTTTTCCCATGTCGCCGAGAACGACGGCTACGGCTCGATAGTCAGAATCGGGTAGCTTCAGAGTATAATAGTGAATGGCATCATGGACCTCCGAACTGATGACCGGAAAAAGCTTTTCTAGCACTCTGAACTCTTCTCTCAAAGGTACAATAAATCCGAGATCGTATTCCCTCATATAGACTCCCCCCTCTCGGTACAGATGTCTTGTGGTTCTCCCGGTGAATCTCGGCGCAGGCTTACATGGCCCCAAATTCCGGGATGTCGCCTACCGAACCACCATTTCAGCGATTGACTAGACGGTTCTTGGCCCAGATCGTGCAGTGCACATTATTGCGGAATGCTTTCACCTTCTGGCGATTCCAAAGTGTGCTGCGGAGACGAAGAATAAAAGATGTCCTTGATCCTTCCATGGTCTTTGCAGGATTTCCATAACAAGTCGAACTGCCTTCGGAAAAGGTCATACCAGTACGAGTCATCGGCAGCATGTAAATAGAACTTTGGATTCATCTCTGGTGTCTTGTGGTGATATATCTCGACGTGAATTTTCCCATGGGGTTTATCAGGGTCAATCAGCCACATTCCGAACGATGGAAAGTATGGCAGATAACCGATTCTCAGGGTGCCAGAGACGTCGTCTGAGTTTGGAATATCCTCAATATGCCCTTCCGTCTGACGTATGCGGTCTCGCCACCATTCCTCTGGCCGTGAACCATAACTCCTGTAGGGCATAACTGACATTAGTGTCTCGTTTTTCCAATCAAGAATAATAAAGCGCAGGTTTGCTCCTGCGGCGAGCCTATCGCCAAACGCGGCCATGTGGTCGCGTACTGTTCGGCTGAGAATCATTCCAACAACATAGATGTCGTTCGCTTGGGCAAAATCCTGTGCCGCGATTTTCATGTCGCTTGACCAGAAAAAGTCTTCAGCTCGTGCTTGTCCACCTAGATGTTTGGCTACCAGGTCGCGAGTTTCTTGGCTCAAATTCTCAATGGCTGTCAGACGCCGATGTTGCTGCCAAAGACCTGACACGGCGATTAGGCCCAACACAGCAAGAATCCAGGTGGCCAGCTCAGCAATGTCATTGGGGCCGTATGGTTTGAACTCATGTCGGATGACAATAAATGCAGCCGCAGTAATGGTGAGAATGTCAAAGATATTGTCCAGGAAATAGTCGACGGCATTTTGAAGCCACTGAGGGCGAGGTGATTTCATGTGTTTTCCTCTTTCAAACTACCACTATTGATTGGAGTCTGGACAAGCTGCCTGTGAGTCACCACTAATTGTAGTTTGCTAGCTTTGCCAGTCACTGCATGTTGAGGAAAGAACGCACTTGTCCGAAATCCAATTGGATACCAGAGCAGGGGAAAGCAACGCTTGCCAGTCAAGCGAGGAGAAACGCACATACGCAGCGGGTGAGTTACAACGTCTGCTGTACCTCCGGCTGCAGAGTTATGTATAACCATGGCCCATTCCCTCCCCAAGATAGGTCACGGTGCTTGGATGTGTTTGCGGAGGATAGTGCGAAGAAGTCCCAAGGGAACATTAGCTATCTGATTTCACAGGGAATTTTGATTCTATTATACCCCAAATTTCAGAGGAAGTAAAGCGACGTTAAGGCGTTGGAACTCGAGATTGAGCACGATTCAGGCGCTACGTGCGCCATGGCTATGTCAAGTCAGCCACGACGTCTCGCAGCGCCTCCACTGCCGGTTCGATGATGTGCGGGCCGCCGGTGGCCTCGATAGCGCTGCCCACGTCTTTCAGGCCGTTGCCCGTCACCAGCACGACGATTCGCTCCGCCGGATCTATCCGCCCCTGGCGGAGCACCTTGAGCAGCCCGGCCAGCGGCGCTGTGCCGGCCGGCTCGCCAAACACGCCGGTTGTTTCGCCCAGCAGTTGCATGGCGTCCAGGATCTCCTGATCCGTCACCGTCACGAACTCGCCGGCGGTGTCGCGCACCGCCCGCAGCGCCTTGATCCGGTCGCGGGGCGCCTCCGAGGCAATGCTGTCGGCCAGCGTGCGCGGCGGCAGAGGGCGAATCTCCTCGCTGTCCCGCGTCCATGCTTCGTAGAGCACCGACGACCCCTCTGCTTGCACGCCCACCAGCCTGGGCAGCTTATCAATGAGACCGAGGGCCAGCAGATCGCGCAGTCCCTTGCCCAACCCGCCGATGATGCAGCCATCGCCTACGGCTACAAAGATGCGAGCCGGGGCCTGCCAGTCCAGTTGCTCGCAGATCTCCAAGGCGGCCGTCTTTTTTCCTTCGGAGAGATAGGGATTGTAGGCCGTGTTGCGGCTGTACCAACCATACTCTCGCGTCGCTGCCAGCGACAGGTCGAAGGCCTGGTCGTAGCTGCCCCGCACGGCGATGACCGTCGCGCCAAAGACGAGCAGTTGGGCGATCTTGGCCTGGGGCGCGCTCGCTGGCACAAAGATGACGTTGCGTATCCCCACGCTGGCCGAAAGGCAAGCCAGCGATGCCGCCGCGTTGCCCGTGCTGGCCGCTACGATCAAATCGCGGCCCAACTCCTGCGCCTTGACGATGCCCACGGCACTGGCCCGGTCTTTGAATGAAGCACTGGGGTTGCGCCCGTCGTCCTTCACCCACAAGTCGGCCAGGTCCAGCCGCTCGCGCAGGCGTTGGGCAGAGTAAAGGGGCGTCCAGCCCACGGTGAGCGGCGGCACGGGGCTCTCGGGACGTACCGGCAGCAGGGGTCTGTAGCGCCAGATGGAGTGTTCGCCGTCCGCTGCCAGGCTTTCCCGCGTCAGGCGGCGGCGGATGAGGTCGTAATCGTAGAGCACGTCCAGGATGCCCTCGTCGCCGTGCTTTGGGCAGACGTAGAGCACCTCGTCCGGGCTGTACTCTGCGCCGCAGAGCACACATTTGAGACCGAGCACGTGATCCATCTTTCCTCCCCAAAGAACGAAAGGTTGAAAGTAATCATTCAACCTTCCAACCTTCCAACCTTCCAACTGGCCAACCCTCTGACCCCTACGATGTGATGCGCGTGCCCGTCTCCCCAGCCAGCGCGCGCTCGATGTTTTCTGGGTTGGTGATGATGGCCTCTTTACCACCCGCCTCCAGGAACGAAATGACGGCCTGGATCTTGGGCAACATGCTGCCCGGAGCAAAGTGGCCTTCCGCCATGTATCGCTTTGCCTCGGCCACGGTCATCTGGTCCAGGTCTACCTGGTTCGGCCTGCCAAAGTTGAGGCTGACTTTTTCGACGGCGGTGGGGATGAGGAACAGATCTGCGCCGATGCTTTGCGCCAGCAGCGATGAGGCATAGTCCTTGTCAATGACTGCTGCCGTGCCCACCAGATTCCCGTCTTTGTCCTCCACCACCGGGATGCCCCCGCCGCCGACGGTGATGACGACGAACCCGGCATCCAGCAACTCCTTGACGGCGTCCCGTTCGATGACCCGTTGGGGCAGGGGCGATGGCACCACCCGCCGCCAGCCGCGCCCGGCGTCCTCTATCACGTTCCAGCCTTCCCCTTCGGCGCGGCGCATTGCCTCGACCTCGCCCATAAAGGAGCCGATGGGCTTGCTGGGATTCTGGAAGGCGGGATCGTCCCTGTCCACCAGCACCTGCGTGACGACGGTGACGGCCTGTTTTTGAATGCTCCGCCGCCGGAACTCGTTGTAGAGGATTTGTTGCAGCATGTAGCCTATAGCGCCCTGGGTGTCAGCCCCGCAAAAGTCCAACGGCACTTCGTGCAGCTCGTGGCGCGCCAGCTCCGAGCGACGCAGGATAAAGCCGACCTGTGGGCCGTTGCCGTGGCCTATGGCGACGTTCCAACCCCGCTCGATCATGCCAGCGATGTGGATACAGGTCTCGCGGGCTGCTTCGTACTGATCGGGCACCGTCTGGTGCTGCTTGTCCTTGATGAGAGAATTGCCGCCGATAGCAACGACAGCAACTCGTTCGTTCTGAGTCATTACCAAGATCCTCCTTGACCTATTGCAATTTCCAGATAGCAGATTGGGAATTGTGAATTAAGAATGGCTTTTCACTCTCTAATGATACGATCAAAGTAGAGTTGCAGGAGGCGAGCCTCGTCCACCCCGAGGCAGACATTGATGTTCGGCTCCTGTGCCGGATGCGGGCGCAGATCGGCTACGGTGCGACCGCTGCCGGGGCCGTCGGTGGTGTCTACGACGACGTGAAGCATCTGCGTTTCAAAGAGCGTCGGGGCCACGGTATAGGCCACCGCCGACGGGTCGTGGACGGAAAAGCCTCTGCTACCATAACGTTGGTAATAGCTCTGGCTGTAGAAATCAGCGATGGCAATGATAAAGTCGGTCAGGGGAGTATGGGCCGCCTCCAGACGGGCCAGGTAACTCTTGTCCATCGTCACCTGCCTGCTCACGTCCAGACCGACCATGGTCAGCGGCCAGCCGGCGGAGAAGACGATGCTGGCTGATTCGGGGTCGTTGTAAATGTTGGATTCAGCGGCGGAGGTGATGCTGCCGCCCACGGTAGCCGCGCCTCCCATGATGATCACCTCCCGGGTTGCCTGGGCGATGCGCGGCTCCAGGCGAAGAGCCAGGGCCAGGTTGGTCAGTGGCCCCACGGCGATGAGGCCGATCTCCTCTGGTGCGGCCGTGACCCGCTCGACGATAAACTGCGCAGCGGGCACCGCCAGCGGACGGGCCTTGGGCGGCGGCATCTCCACGTTGCCCAGGCCGCTCTCGCCATGGATAGCGGCCCCTCGCCCGCGATAAGGTCGCAGCAAGGGCTGGTCGGCGCCGCGCGCCACGGGGACGCCGGGCTGGCCGCCGAGTTCCAGCACCGCCAGCGCGTTGCGCGTGCAGTTGTCCACTGTCGAGTTGCCAAAGACAGTCGTGACCCCCTCCAGCGCCAGTTCGGGCGAGCGAAGGAGAAAGAGAAGGGCCATGGCGTCGTCTATACCGGTGTCGGTGTCAAAGATGAAGCGAAGGGGCATGTAATAAGCCTCATTCAGGCCGCGAATTCTTTTCTGGCACGAGATATATGCCGGGCAGGCTAATCAGGGTGATTACCCCTTTGATCAACACGTTCGCCCAGAAAATGGACCATACCGTTCCCCCGGGTAGCCCCTCAGGAAAGAGGCCCCACCACTGCCCAAATGCCCCCCAGCAAAAGATCAGGCTGTCCAGAGGGACGCTCACCGCGTTGCTCACCAGTACACGGGCCCACTGGGCTTTTCTGGTCACGTGTCTCACCCAAAAGCTATATATCTCTGTGTCGGTCAGTTCGCTGAAAATCTCTGCCAGGATGCTGGCGATGACGATGCGCCACACAGGGCCAAGGACCGAGGCAAAGGCTTCTTGTAGCGGCCAGGTAGGGTCAGGTGGAAGCCAGTTGACAAAGGCCAGCAGCGCGGCCATGATCACGTTGATCGCTCCCGCGGCGACAATGATCACCCGCGCCGCTTGTTTGCCAAGCTGCTTATGTACCAGGTCGCGTAGAGTAAAGGTGAATGGGTAAATGAACGTACCGCCGTCAACGCTGAGCCCAGCAACGAGCGCGATTTTCAAGCTCAGGATGTCGGAGAGCATCTGGGTGGCGATATAGGCGGCCACAGTAAGAAGCCCAACTGTGGCCAACGTGTGGCCTGCTTTTGATTGTTTCATGGCAATAACTTTCACAGACAAGTACTACAGACCAGAACCCAGCGGCTGAACAAGAGCTCCCCTCCACTGCTTGTGTGGTCTGGTCAACTCGAATTCAAACGAGGCACCACTGGCAGAATCCACAGCAATCTTTCCGGCTGCCTGTGGAGGGAAAGTGCACCCAAGCATGATCTGCCCGGATAGAACCGGGGCAAATATAATTCGCTTGAGTAGAGGTAGAAGAGAACTGATGGACGGCGCTCAGCATCCACGGGCTCATCCCTGAAAGACACCACTGTGCCCGGCTTGGACTCGCCCCTCTGATCGTGACGTTACCATCAGTTGGGCGCATTATATCACAGGCAGCCAGCGCAGTCAAAGATCACACCCCCAGCATTTGAGGTTATTGTGGTTCTGTGCTATACTTGATTCCAAAGTCACGCAAATTGCAAACGCATCACAGGAGGAGTCAATGGTCAGCCAGGAATTGCTAGAGATTCTGCGTTGTCCCGCTTGCGTCAGTGGTCCCACCCGTCGGGAAGGCCCCGACCCCGGCCGTCTGGAGTTGGTGAACAGCGTGTGGCTGGTATGCCAGGAAGAAGGATGCGGGCGCAAGTATCCTATCCGCGATGACATTCCTGTTATGCTCATCGAGGAGGGAGACAAATACCGAGAAACGCCCGTGGAGGCATTGGGACTTCCTTAGCCCTCCGACACAATGTGGGCCAAACAGGGAAGGAGGACAGTTCTCTGCTGCCTTCCCTGTTATTGACCCGTGGGCTGGTTTCCGATCTGCTCACTCTCGAGAAAGCAGACAATCCCTTCGGCAATCCCCGTGGCGATGCGCCCCTGTTGAAACAGCAGCAAGTAGCGATCCTCGAGCATGAAACCCATTTCAATGATAGCACCCGGCGTCTCGGGATCGATCTCGTAGAAGGCATGATACTCGGTCATGTCAAAAGTGATGCTGTGAGCATGGTAAAACAGCCCGGTGGCAGCAGCGTACTCTTGCCGTAAGCACTCGACGAGGCGATCTTCCACCTCTGGCACGGCGCTGTGGGCCACTCGCGCCACTTTGAACCCAGAGGCGCCAGGCACGTCGCAGGAATCGGCGTGGATGCTGAGCAGAGCATCCGCCTGATACCCTTCTAGCCTTTCATCGAACTCGTCTAGCAGGTCAACCGTGTAGCCCATGCGTTCCAACAACGCCACAACGCGCTGGGCGACGGCAAAGTTGATTTCGGCTTCGGTCAGGCCGTCAGAGCAGATAGCACCGGGATCGTATCCCCGATGCCCGGAGACAATGCCCACCCGCTTGGGCCCAACGACGGTCGCCTGGAAACGGGTGGGGGTCGGTCCATAATAAGGAGTGAAGGAAGGCCCGGCCGTAGGCGCAAGGCGGTGCGTGGCCGTGGGCTGGAGGCCCGTCCCTGCTGTTGCCGTGACGGTGGGTGATACCACTGTCTCTTCATCGGACGGCGGTCGAATCATCAACCAGCCAGCGTAGAACATTCCCAACCCGGCTATGACAACAACCGCTGCCATTATGCGTTGTGCACCTTCGAGGATCTCTCGCCGCAGCATCCCACTCCCGCCCTCGTCAACGCCGTGCGTTTTGCCGTGATCATACCCCTAACTGACAAATTAGTCAACACGACGCGAGATGATGGGCAACCAATGGCCGCTTGATAGCAATCAAGCCTTGTGGTATATTCTTCGCCAACCTCATACTCATCGGCTGTGATGGAAAAGAGTAAGAAGATCGCCGGGGCCCAGAGAACTGCGGATGCTGCGACGCAGCGCTCGGCCCTTCTGAAAGACACTCCGGAGCCGCGAGATCGAACGGCTGGCCGCAGTCCAGTAGGCCCCGCCGGGTGCTCCCGTTACAGAGCGGGGGTCGGTTGATTCCCAAAGGCCGCGCGCCGCGAGGCGCCGGCAAAGCAAGGTGACACCACGAGCGCCTCCCTCGTCCTTGAAGCGAGGGAGGCGTTTTGATCCACGTCAGATCAGGGAGGGTGCCATGAGTAACCTGGAGAGAATCCGAACGACGCAGGCGAGAGAACGGGTAGGCCAGCGGGTGCGGATGGCCGGCGGGCAGCGCGTGCACAGTTACCCGCAACTGTTGAACCAAATCGAACGGTGGGGGTTGGACGCCGCAGATTTTACCGGCTACTTGGAAGCCTTCCGTTACGGGATGCCGCCCCACGGTGGTTTTGGCATGGGCGCCGAGCGGCTGCTGCAAATGCTCGTCGGCGCGGGCAACCTGCGCGAGACGACGCTCTTTCCACGG
>CAYNKW010000085.1:12713-14967 GCA_964397845.1 uncultured Anaerolineae bacterium | reverse complement strand
CGTACCATTCCAGCGCCGCCCCGTAGTCGCCACGGGCGTCGTGGATTGCACCGATGTTGTTGTAGCTCGTCGCCAGGCCCGCCTTGTCCCCCAGTTCTTCCTGGAGCGCCACGCTCTTGGCATACCATTCCAGCGCCTCGCCCCACCCCGCCCACCGCTGGTGGAACGCGCCCCATTCGTGCATCAACTGCCCCTCGGCGCGGCGGGTCAGGCCAAAATCGCGCCTGGCCGCCCCGGCCAGCTCCAGCAGGGCCAGCCACGGCTCGCGCCGCCAGTGAAACCACGCTTCGTTCACCCTGGCCTGCCAATCGTCCAGCGCCTCGTCCGGAGCCACGGCCCAGCGGTGGTAGAGGGCCTCGATCTCCCAGGCCCTCCGGCGGTCCTCGCCAGCCCCGGCCTCAAAACGGCCCTCGTAGTGGGCCAGCGCCCGGCGGTGGTACGCCTCGTGGTCGGTTGGGGTCTGGCGCTGCAGCCAGGCCAGTTGGACGCGCCGCACCAACTCGTGAAAGGCGTAGCCATCCGCCGCCTGCCGCAGGAAGGCATAGCCCACGAACCGCTCGTACCAGGGCAAGTCCAGCCCGGCGTCCGGTAAAAGGGCCTGTAAAGCAGGCAGGTCAGAGCGGCGGAGGATCACGCCGTAGCGCAGCGCGTCCGCCGTGCGGGGGTCGCTCTTCTGCAGGCGTTTCACCATGCGGCCCACGATCCACTCCGTGGCGGCGCGGGCCGTCCACTCGCCGGTCATGCCGCGCACATCGGCCGCGTCCAGGCCGCCCCGTTCGGCCCACAGGTCGGCCCACAGCGCGGTGAGAAGGGGGTGACCACACGCCTGTTCGTAGACCCCGGCGTGCCCGGCGGGGTCGTCCAGGCCCCGCTCGCAGAGGTAAGCATCCGATTCATGGCGGGAGAAATGGCGCAGGGTGCGGGGGTCGGCGGCTTCCTTCAGCGGGGGATAGTCCAGCGACTGCCGCCCGGCGACGACGATCCGCGCACCGGGGCAGAGCGTGCGCAAGGAATCGAACAGCGCGTCGGCCAGCCAGGCGCGGAGGCCGGCAGCACTTTCGCCCTGCACCGCCTCCCAGGTGTCGCAAAAGACAGCCGGTGGCCCCTGCCCGGCGGCCAGGGCCTGGGCCAGGGCCCGCGCCATCTGCGCCATAGCCCGATCTTGCGCCTCGGCGTAGGCGCGGCCGTCGCTTTCCACCCGCTGCTGGCTGCTTTGAATGATCCCGCCGCCGGAGGCGGTCATCGTCTGTTCGATGTAAGTGGGGGGCGGGCGCAGGGCGGCCAGTTGCCTTTCCAGTTCGTCACGGCGGGCGTGGTAGGCCGTCCAGGCCCCGGCAGGGACAGCGGCGCGGAGCTGCGCTTCCAGCGAGTCCAGGATCAGCCGCCGGTCACTGCGAAGCCCCTCGCCGGAGAAATCCAGCCGGGCGGTGGGGATGCCGCGCGGGGCGCACTCACGGCATCGCAGCCACTCGGACAGAGTGGTCTTGCCCACGCCGCTGATGCCGTGGACGGCCCAGACCCAGCAGGCGGGCGCGGGGTCGGCCAGCCACTCGCGGAAGGCGGCGATCTCGTCGCCACGGCCGCTGAAATGGGCCAGAGGATCGGGCACGAGGATCTCCTGAACAAATGTGCCATTCAAACCGACAACTTGAGTGGGACACGGATAAACACGGAAAAACAAACGCTCTACGCAGATTAGTGGGATGCTCAAAGCGGGTGTGTCACCCGCGTCCTATTCCTAGGAGTAGTACATCGCCTCAACGCTATAGACGGGGGTGGCACACCCCCTGCGAGCATAGGGGAACTATCTATTTGTTCATCCAGGTTAAAGAGCCTTTGCGGTCGTTATCGTAGACTTTGCGCTTGAATTCGGCTTTGGGGCCAAAGTTGAGCAGAAGGCCAACCTCAATCATAGTGGCTTTGAGATAGTTGAGCAGTTGTGCCTCGTGCTCCTTCAAAAGCTGACGCACGGCCTTCAATTCAATGAGGACGGCCTCGTTCACGACGATATCCGCTAAATACTCGCCCACCACCTGGCCGTTGTAGTACACCGTGATCCGTTTCTGCTGCTCGACTTTTAACCCCAGTTTCCGCAGTTCCAGTACCAGCGCGTTCTCGTACACCTTTTCTGAGAAACCATAACCTAGCCTGTTATATACGGTGAAAAATGCCCCTATGATTTTCTCTGTCAAATCGGCATACTTGCCTACAAACACGCGAAGCTCCTTTCCTGAACACGCATAGAATTACTCTT
>CAYNKW010000085.1:0-12613 GCA_964397845.1 uncultured Anaerolineae bacterium | reverse complement strand
TACTTGCCTACAAACACGCGAAGCTCCTTTCCTGAACACGCATAGAATTACTCTTTATCTGTGTTTTCCGTGTTCATCCGTGTCCAAGATTTTGACACGTTTGTGAAGAATTTCGAGCTTCAAGTAATCTAGCGAAGCTCCGCCTCAAACCGAAAAGTTGGACGGGACGCGGCTTAACACAGATAAACATGCATAGAATTACTCTTTATCCGTGTTTTCCGTGTTCATCCGTGTCCAAGATATAGAATTACTCTTCATCCGTGTTTTCCGTGTTCATCCGTGTCCAAGATATAGAATTACTCTTCATCCGTGTTTTCCGTGTTCATCCGTGTCCCAAATTTGACACATTTGTTCTGTACGCCGCCCTTATGGCCATCTATTCCGCCGTTTGCGTGCTGTCATAGATGCCGCTGCCTTCGCCCTCGGCGGTCATCGTCTGGCGCACGCGACCGCCGGTTGCCTTTTGCGCCGCGCGGACTATTTTGCCGCCGGCCAGGACCGACATCTCTTGCACGACGTCAAAGCCCCCCAGGAGAGCCACCATGTCGTCAGCCAGGTCGGGGTGGGCGGCCAGCTTTTTGCCCAGGACTTTGGCCAGCATGGCCCGGTAGTCCTCGTCGTCCGGGTTGGCGGCCATCAGCCCGGCGGCGTTCTCAACCTCCTCGTCGTCGCCAAAGCGGGCCTTGAGCTTGTCCCAGGCGGCTTTGGCCCGCTCCCAGGCCGCGCCGCCGACCTTTTTGCCCACTTCTTCGACCGCCTTCTCGCCAATCTTGATCAGATAGGGCGTGAAAGGGGCCAACGTCGCCGCCAGAGCAGCGGCCAATTGCCCGAGTTGGGTGGCATCCAGAGCCACAGTGCACCTCCTTGAGCAGACAGAAAATGATGAAAGGAGAATGAAGAATGAAGAATGAAAAATAGATTGAGATTTACTCCATTCTCTCGATGAAAACGGATTCACCGTTGGCAACCTGGCGAAAGATCGTCGCGTCGCCGGCCACGCGGCCAAAGACGTTGACGGCGCTGGCAGCGCGGGGTTCGTCGCCCCGGCTGGCCGGCGTGCGCCCGAAAAAGATGCAGAAGGCGTGGCCCGGCGGCCAGTAGCCCAGCTCGCCCACCGCCACCACCTCCCTGGCACCGGCCGACGGATCCAAAAAGACCGGGAGGTCGAAATAGATCTCGTCGCCCCAGGTGTTGGCCTGCCCTTTGATGGGCAACGCCTCCCAGATAGCATCGGCCGTGGGACTGTCATCCAGGTCGGCAATGGCCTCCACCGGGCCGGCCGTGATCTTGATCTGTCGCATCGTTCAAAGCCTCCTAACTTATCGCGCCTACCTGCTCCAGAATATCCCGCAACCGGGCACGCGCCTCGTCGGAGAGGAGTTCCACCGGCCGGCGCGCCGGTCCGGCGGGCAGGCCGATCATCTGCATCGCCTCTTTGATCACTACCGGAAAAGTGCCCAGGTCAAGAGCCAACCGCAGCGGCGACAGCAGACGCTGCAACTCCCGCCCCCGTGCAAAGTCGCGCGCCGCTACGGCATCGTAGATGCTCATTACCAGCTCCGGCACGACGTTGGCCGTGGCCGCCACCGCCCCCGCAGCACCGTGCGCCAGCCCGGCAAAGATGAGAGAATCGCGTCCCATGAAAGCCCGGAAGCCAGGCGAGCAAAGCCGGATATACTCCGCGAACTGCGCCAGATCGCCGCTGGAGTCTTTGATGCCGGCAAAGTTGGGCGCGTCGCCGGCGATGCGTGCCACTGTCGTTGGTAGCAGATTGACGCCGGTGCGCGCAGGGTTGTTGTAGGCCAGCACCGGCAGGCTCACCGCCGAAGCCAACTCCATGTAGTGACGGTACAACTCTTCCTGCGAAGGCTTGACGAAAAACGGCGTGATGGCCGAGAGAGCATCGGCGCCGGCGGCCTCGGCGTGGCGGGCCAGAGCTATCGCCTCTCGCGTGGCAACCGCGCCCACGTGGGCCATGACAAAAGCCTGGCCTCCGGCGGCTTCAAGAGTTATGTCGAGTACACGGCGCCGCTCGTCGGCCGCCAGCGCGTAGAATTCTCCCTGGCTGCCAGCCGGAAACAGCCCATGCACGCCTCGTTCGACCAGGAAGCGAACAACGGCGCGGAGACCTTTTTCGTTCAGCGACCCATCGTCGTTAAAAGGCGTGACCATGGCCACGACGATGCCTGCGAGACGTTTCCTGTTCTCCAAGTACAACCTCCTCCCTACTGCTATGGGGTGCATATCGGACAGATGCAAGCATTGTAACACAGATAGGCGGTGGCGTCAACCGCAAAGCACCTCCGCCATTCCGCCACTTGGTCATTTATCATTTGACCATTTGTCATTTTCTAAAATCCTTGACCCCCCGTCAAGTCTGTATTATAATGTGTGTAACACAACATTCCTTTACACGATGAACTCCATCGCCACCGGTTCCAAAGGCCACCTCCGCCATTCCGCCATTTGGTCATTTATCATTTGACCATTTGTCATTTCCTACGATAACCATCCTGCCCGGAACCGCCAGACACGTTGAACAAAGAACATCGCCGGCCTGGCTTGTCCGCTGATTGTTCGGGGCAAGCCAGGCCCACAGTCCCAGGGGAGAGGAGCTATGATCGAGAATGTTGAGAAAGCAAGAGAACTGGTCGAGCAGGCCCAAGTTACAGACCGGCTACAGCGCGATTGGCAAGACCTCTACTACGCAGCCACCTATCTCAGAGGTCGAGGAAGCGATCCCTTTGCCGACAACGTGTGGGAAGAGTTAGAGTTGGCCCAGGAAGGGGGAGTGATGCCTCCGGCCCAGGCTGTCCGCAAGCTCCGGGCTCAAATCGAACAGAGACTCTATACCCAATGGCAAACCCTTTACGACGGCGCTGTCATGCTCAAGGAAGCTGGCTACGATGCCTTTTCCACGCGCGGATGGGAAGACCTGTTGGCCGCCAAAGACACCAAGGATCTGGACTCTCTGGCGTTGACGGTTAACTACTTGCAACCCTCTCTAGCGCGAAGGCGCAATGAGGTGATACAAGAACTGACACAAGTAGCCAGGGTGCTGAGGGATGAAGGAAACGATCCTCTTTCCCCTGAGGAGTGGGAGAGGCTTCTGGTAGTCGAAAAGACACCGGAGGAAGAAGAGGCCCTCATCCAGATGCTTATGCCCAGGGTGATAGACAAACTTTACACCTTGCTGCAAAAGCTCAATCTCGCGGCCCGGAAATTCCAGGCCGCCGGCTATGCGCCGTTCATCTCTGACTGGGAACAATTGCGCCAGGCTCTCGAGCGCAGAACGTTGAGAGAGCTGATCACTGCCATTGGCATATTCCCCGGCGAACTCGAGGAGCACATCCGCCTGCGAATCCCTTATTGGCGCGGCAAAGCCAGCCAAATGGAAACGATCCAGGAGCAATTGGAGATACAAAAGAACCGAAACCAGGCCGGGGACCTGATCGCTACCTACGAAGCAGGTCTGGCCAAACTAAAGAACCTGGACAGAAAAGGCAGCTACAGCCTGGACAGCTTACATTCCATGGTGCTGGCCATCTCGGAAGTGGAATCGAGTTGGGGAAACCTCATCGCATTGCGCCAATCTGAAGAACGCCTGGCCAAAAGGCTGCGCTGGGCCACGGGGGGGATGGTCGTGGTTTTCTTGGCCCTCATCGCTGCCGCCACGGCCGTGGCGCCACGCCTGATGCAAGTCAACGAACCGATCCCGCTGCTGGGCATTCCTCCATCCGTGATCCTATGGAGCTTTATCGGCAGCTTCGTCGCCCTGCTCATGCGTTTCGTCCGGCGCAAGTTCTGGGAAATAAGCGACCTTTTCAAGTGGTTCCTGACCCGCTCCCTGGTCGGCTTTATAATGGGCGCAGCGTTGTACCTGGTCGTCGTCTCTGGCTTTTTTGTCTTTGGCATCGTCATCGGATCGCCCTCCAGCGCCCCAGGCACGCTGCCCAGGCCGGAGATTTTCTGGCTTCTGGCTTTTGTCGGCGCCTGCAACGACAAAATCGCGGAAATAGTCCTGAGCACCGTAACAGGCTGGAGCATCAAGCTCTTTGAATCTGTCCACGAGTCTACGAACAAAGCTGCCGGCGAATCAAAGAACGAGCCCGAGAAAGAAAAGACAAAGAAATGATGGCCGAACACACCGATACGCTCATCACCCACGCCCACCTGTTCACCCTGCAGGGCCAGGGCGTGGGCTATGTGGCCGGCGGCGCGGTGGCCGTCAAGGGCAGTCGCATCGCCGCCGTTGGCCGCACCGCCGAACTGACAGCCCGCTTCCGGGCCGCCGAGACGATTGACGCGACCGGCTGTGCCGTGCTTCCCGGCCTGATAGACGCCCATATACACACGCCGCTGGCGGTCGTGCGTGGCGTGGCCCAGGACGTGGCCCACTGGATGCAGCGCGCCCTGGCTCCCTACTCCCGTCACCTCACCCCGGCAGCGGTCCTGGCCGGAACCCGGCTCAACGTTCTGGAAGCGCTCAAGGCGGGCACCACCACATTTGTTGACTATACGAAGCCTGTTCCCGGCTGGGCGGAAGTTTATGCCCAGGCCGGCGTCCGCGCCCGGCTCACGCCTACGATCAATGCCCTCCCAGCCGGCGGCATGGCCGGTTGGAAGGTCGGCCACCTGTATCCCTTCGATCCGGCCACCGGCCAGGCGGCGATAGACGCTGCCGTGGCCTTTGCCCACGACTGGCACGGCGCCGCCGGCGGCCGGATCACCGTCATGCTCGGCCCCCAGGCGGCCGACATGCTCCCCCGTGACCAACTCCTCCAGGTAAAGCAGATTGCCGGCCGCGAGGGCCTCATGATCCACATGCACGTCGCCCAGGGCGACCGCGAGATCGACCAGATGCTCAAACGCTACGGCCAACGGACGCCCGCTTTCCTGGACGACCTCGGCTACCTGGACGAGAACCTGCTGGCCGTCCATCTCACCGAGGCGACCGACGACGAGGCGACCCTCATCGCCCGGCGCGGGGCGCGCATGGCCCTGTGCTCCGGCAGCATCGGCCTCATTGACGGCATCGTGCCCCCGGCCCATGCCTTTCGGGCGGCTGGCGGCCTGGTGGCCCTGGGTTCCGACCAGGCCTGCGGCAACAACTGCAACAACATCTTTAACGAGATGAAGCTGACAGCGCTGTTCAACAAGATCAAATTCCGCGACCCGACCGTCATGCCCGCCTGGGAGGTGCTGCGCATGGCCACCGTCGAAGGGGCGCAGGCGATCGGGCTGGGCAATGAGAACGGGATCGGCTCGCTGGAGACAGGCAAGCAAGCCGATCTGATCCTGGTAGACCTGAGCGCGCTCAATTTGTCGCCGGTGCTGGACGCGCCGGTGCGCAACATCGTGCCCAACCTGGTTTACGCCGGCAGCGGCCACGAGGTAAAAACCGTCATGGTTGCCGGGCGGGTGCTGGTGCGCGACCGCCGGGTGCTCACCGCCGACGAGGCCGCCGTCCGCGCCGAGGCCCAGGCCCAGGCAGAAGCCGTCGCCCGTCGCGTGGCTGCCGACCCGGTTCACGAGAGTATGGCACTGCTGGAGGCAATGCGAGCAAACCGGCTGTGATGTCAAATGAAGGACTAACAATAACCATACCGGCTGCGCTGGCTCAGGAGCTGGACTCGACTAACCAGGAATTCCTGATAGAGGTTCTGGAGCGCGGACTGTGCGCGTTGAAGATTGAGCGGGCCTTGGAACGCTATGCTCGCGGGGGTATCTCTTTCGGTGCGGCGGCACATCAGGCGGGCGTGTCGCAATCTGAACTGGCCCGCCACGCCTATGCGCGGGGTATGGAGCCCCCATTTAGCGCCGAAACGTTGGCGGAGGAACAAAGTTAAGCGCTTGTGCCGGTCGGGATAGAACCACAGCGCGCGCAGGGTTAGGGTTCAGTGGTATATCCACCAGGTTTCCCGGTGGGCCTCAGCTTGAGATCAGCGCCCGGTCTGCTCCTGGAGCACCCACAGCCAGGCCCACCAGACGCGCTCATCGCTGTGGTCAAGCTTCAACATCGCCTCAATACCGTTCCGCTTCTCCGCCAGGTCGTTGGCCTCTGCTGCAAGCCAGCGCCCACCGGTCAGCACAGGCATTTCTTGAAATGTGCCAAGATCATCTCGTACAGGTGCATGCGGATCGGCTTGCTGCTGATGCCGTGCTTTCTGCCCCTTCGGTATGGTGCTGTCCTTATTTCGAGCGAGCGAAGAGAGTCGAGAAATCTCTATGTACATCAGCGAGATCCCTCGACTCCGCTGCGCTCCGCTCGGGATGACATGTTTGGCCTGTCAAGGGACCTTGCAGCAGCCCTAGTGCGGAAGTGTATAGTAGGTAGAATCCCCACGAGGGACGTGCCCAGAAACCCCATTGCCTGCGCTGGGATAGAAGGCTGCCTCTGCCACAGACTGCCCCACCCCCGGATCCTGGGCTAGATCCCCTTGGACGCATCCTGTGTTACTGGTACACTCTTACATAGTCTACGTACATTCTCTGTGGGAACACACTCGACCCATCCGGATATCCCGGCCACTGCCCGCCAACCGCGACGTTCAGCAGAATAAAGAATTCGTGGTCAAAGACCCACGGGCCGTACGATTCGACTTGGGCTCGCGAGGCGTTGTAAAAGTTGACGTCATCCACGTACCAGTGGAGGCCGTTCGCGTCCCACTCGAGGGCGTAGACGTGGTAGTTGGCATCCACCTGCTCCCCGAGGTTATAGGCACCTCCGATCGGCGTGGCCCCAGAGTATCCTGGCCCGTGCAACGCCGCGTGCGTGATCGTCGGCTCGAACCCGACGTGCTCCATGATGTCGATCTCCCCGCAGCTCGGCCAACCGACACTCCCGATGTCGTCCCCCAGCATCCAGAACGCAGGCCATATCCCTTGCGTCTGCGGCAGTTTCAGGCGCGCTTCCACCCTGCCGTACGTGAACTCGCGCTTGCCCTGTGTGGTCATCCGCGATGAGGTGTAGCCGCAGTTGCCGCCGCCCACATCGCGGGCCTCGATGATCATCACGTTGCTGCCTGCCTGGGAATCGTACTCGATCCAGGAGTTGTCGCCGTTGGTATAGTTCTCCCACTCGGCGTTCCCCCAGCCGGAGCAGCCGGTCTCAAAGTTCCAGTTGCTCACGTCGATGGAGGGGCCGTCGAACTCGTCGCTCCACACCAGAGTCCACGGGCCAGGGGGCGTGGCGGTCGGCGGTACAGGCGTAGCCGTCGGGCCAGCCCCGCTCGCAACGTTCACCCAGTTCACGTTGAAGCTGCTCGAGTCCATCGCAATGCGCAAGATGTGCTGGCCTGCCGAGAGCGAGAAGCCACCGGAGGTCACAGTGGTCCAGCTCTGCCACCCGCCAGTGGCACCAAAGCTCATCGCGCCGGTCACGTCCACGCCATCGATCTCGATGTGTAGCGTGCCGCCAGCGCTGAGCGATGCAACGCGCACCTCGACATAGTACGTATCGCTGGAAGCCACGTCCACCGTGTACTCTAACCACTCGCCGCTAGCGATCCAGCCCACGTCGTAGCCGCCGCCAGAATCGGTAGTGACTTCGATGTCCACGCCGTCGCTGCGGTACGCACCACCGCTGTTGCTCGGCGTCGTGTCGTGATAAGCCACCCCCTCACCGCCCACATCATAGTCCTCCGCCTGAATCGTGCCCGGGATCGCCCACGCGACACCTCCGTAGGGCTGCTGCCCCGGCTCAGGCGTCGCCGTGGGGGGCACAGGCGTGTTAGTCGGCGTAGGTGTATTCGTCGGAGGTACAGACGTGTTGGTCGGCGCGGGTGTATTCGTCGGAGGTGCAGGCGTGTTCGTTGGCGCTGGACCACCAGCCGAGATGTCGATGAAGCAGATCTTGGCGTTGCTCGCCCCGGCGGCCGGCACCACCGTCAACTGCCCGTCGCTCACCACGACCTGCACGCTGTACTCGTCAAAGTTGTCCATCCCATCCGGATCCGTCACCACCACGCCCTCAATGCTCAAGGTGTTCACCTGGTCTGTGTAGCTTGGGTCTCCCGCCACCAGGAACACGTCGTACGTGCCGTTTGGCACGGCTATCTCCCAGGTCAGAGCAGCTTCCTTCTGGAAGTGGTTCAGCGTGTCGTACCGCTGATCCGGGTTCGCCCCACGATCGCGCGTGGCAGTGTTGGCCCCACCGAGCCAACCATAGGTGTATCCATTGCCCCGATCGCCATACGCAGCGCCTGTGTCCGCCAGGTAGCCGGAAGGCACCTCAGAACCCGCGGGCTGAAAGTTCACGTTGATGTCGCCCGGTGGCACGACCGTCGGCGTAGCACCGCCGGCGTAAACCTCGAACTCCCACAGCGAGTAGCCCCAAACCGTGCCGCGAGTGGTGCCGTACATCCTCACGTACCGGCCACTGCCGGAGACACTCAGATCGTCGGTGCCGCCGTTACCGCTGCTGGTGGAGTAGATGGTGGTCCAACTGCTGGCGTCATCTGAAACCTGGATCTGATACGCCGACCCGTAGGCCGCCTCCCATTCCAGCACCACCTGGTCAATCGTGTAGGTCGCGCCCAGATCGACATAGATCCACTGCGGGTCACTGAACGCACTGGACCAGCGCGTACCACCATCGCCGTCCACTGCATTGTCTGGAGTAAAGCTGCTGTTCTCGTCGGAAGACGAGTACGCCGGCTGGCCAAGGGCCAGGTTGGTCGCTGCCATAACCAGCTTGGGACTGGCGAGGAATATCATCCCTGAAATCATGCCGAACACGACCAGGACTGATATCACAAGACGCACGTTTCGAGAGTTGACAAGTGTCAGTCTTTTCATTTTTCCTGATCCCCCTATTCACTTACTGTGTACTTGCTTGGTTAAACGATTACCCAGAATCCGACTCTCATGCTATCGCTTCGCTACCACCTCCTTCACTTGTCACTAGATCTGCTTCCCAAAAGCCTTTAGGGTAGTCATCGGCGTCTACCGAGCGATCTGATTCCGAAGCAGATAAGGCAAAACACCCTCCGCAGAAGCAGTGATGCAACGAACAAAACCCGCCACGCCGGGGTTCGTCCTCTTGCGAGGACTTTGGCGGCGGGCGGGTTGATGTGATATGTATTGGCACCGCGGGCGCTGCCGTCGCCCCGGTCAATGCCCCCTTGCGAGGACTAGCCTCGGGTTGTGGAAGAACCGCAAGGTGTTTTGCGTTGTTGGGGGTAAGGATAGCATAGAAGGTGTGAATTGTCAAAGTGGGAAGTTGGGGATCCCCGCTTCGCTGCGAGGGGTTGTCTGTCGATGGGAGGGTTACTGCGAAAGTAGATAGCAAGGGGTAGGAGGATCAAGTGCAAGGAGCTCAGCGGCGTGGCGGCTGAGGCGATGTCCCCACAATCACCAGAACGACTGCAAACGAAAACCGGCATCAACTGGAGCCTCGCTAGCCGCGTCTGCTGCGGCGACTGGTTAACCGGCCCTCTCCTTTTGAGCTCAACGTTCTCCACGTTCCCAGGCTATGCGTAATGGGACTTGGCCTTGACCTCGTTGAAGTAGGCTTCTACTCCGACTTCTCTCATACGCTCGTTGGCCCTTACCCACTTCGCCCTCAACGCTGACTCGAAATCCACTTCCTCGCACGGAAAGGCTTCACATTGCCTTTGTTGATTTTGGTTTCTGCATGGCAATCTCCCTTCTCATCTAATAGCATCCCCGCTAACTACATGTTTGTGGTCACAGATGACCACAAACGTACCTATATACGGACTCTATCCGATCCGTCTGTTTCGTCAAACCAGTCCAGCGGGCTCTTGCCTTGTGTCAGCCGGTCAGCCTCAGCCCTTACTGCCGATTCGGGATTCACCGGCTGACAACCCTCACGAGGCAACTCCAAATGCCGCCAGAAACAAGTCCCCTGCCGGTTGCGCAGCTTGACCTGGCCACCGCAGCCCGGACAGGTGGCCATTGTCGGAGCGTCTGGAGTAGCTGGAGTGAGTTGGTCGTTGACCAGAGCGTGTTTCATTGTCCCACCTTTTCTTATAAGAGGTTGCGGCCGAGGACGACGTCGGCGGCTCTACGCCATAAGCCAACGCTTCAGGCTTTTCTTGGCGCGAAGAGCGACTTGTTATGTGGCGCTTGGTATTGACGATTACTGTGGAATGTCATGCACGATGTAGACAAGCCTGTGTTCTTGTTTTGTTCTCCAGTTGTCTATTGCTTGGTTCCTAAATGCCTCGAACGATCCGGTAATCAGCACAGACCCAGAGTGGGTAAAGCCATCCATATCTTCATATTCATAGTGAAGTTCAGCTTCAAAGCTCTGCAGATCCTTAAGAAGCCGGGCGAATTCATCAGAGCTGGATTCAAGAAGATCCATGGGTAATTCACAGGTCATGGAGGCCCAGTCGCGGCCTGGGATTTCAAGGGGTATTTGGGCTCTGCGTCTGCCAACGTCAGGTGTCTTCTCATAGAATTGGATTTCGTCCACTCTGGCTTTCAGCGAATCCGTACCGAAGTCACACTTCATTACTCTTACCTCTGATAGTTTGGCCTTTTCCTCGCCACGATTCCTCAACTCGAGATCGACCCGCATCAGTAAAGGCTGGGACGGCATTGCTCTGCCCCATCCCTTGGTGCCAATACGCGCATTCTTACAGCCTATGACTAGATCCGCAACCTTGGGTAGCTGTTCAACTATCTCACGGTACACAAGTAACGTACCGAAGTATAAGCTAAGAACCAGCAACAAGACCCAGGCCCAAGTGGGTAATACCACCTTCGTACCCATGAAACCGAGTGTGGTTACTACCACCAACAGGAATGTGATGAGGCCATATGTCTTCTTCCATTGGCCTAGCAGACGGCAGGAATACTGCAGGAACAGCTTCATAGTTCATCTCCCTCTAATGCTCACAAAGGTCTTCGTTACCCAGTTGTGTCGGAAAGCGCCGCATAACTCTTGTTGTGCCAAATGGCGCGTATCTGCCAGGCTGTCCATCTCGTCGGCAGAAAGGCCGCCGTTTAAGATGACTTCAGGTCGTTGTTGCTATCAACCACCGTCTTTCCAGTGCTCTGGTCTACCACCCTGGTGGCCCTTATTTCCTGTGATTCCAGCATGGCAGCAGCGTAGCGCTTGGCACCGTCCAGGCTGTCGGTGTAGTAGAAGAGATGATACTCTGCTTCTTGCTCAGCCTGCCAGTTACTCTATCGGGCACTTTTTCACGCTCCCCTCGTGGAGTAGAGACAGGGCACCCTGCCCAAGCTGGTGTTTTCCCAACAGCAAGCGTCGCCCTCGACACGCAATGTGTCCGTGATACGGCAGTTAGCAGGATCCAAGTTGGGTGACTGCACCACCTAGTCAGGAAAAAGTCCTCAATACAGCGAGGGTCTTTGGTTTGCACTATTATAGTCCAACTGCCCTACTCTGACAAACAAAAGCCCCCGCCTTGTAAATGAGGTCTTGTTGTTTCTGCACCGGCCAGCGTTGCGGCTTGCCACGTGGTGCCGGTCAGTGCTCTTACCCGCTGGCATAGTTGCACAAGATGCGAAAAGCAGCTAAAATGATGTGTACCGGACTCAATTTGCTCCGCGCTGGCGAGGTGTCATATAGAATAAGCTCGCAGCAATTCCCGTTTTGGCGTCAAGACCTGACAGGTTTTCACAATTTTCGTCACTTGAGGCTCAATTTGCTGCTCGGTGGCTGTTTTGAACAACAAATTTCGGGCAAAAACCTGTCAGGTCTGGTCATATCGGGAATTGCTGGTAAGCTCGCAACACACGAGCAATCGCCAGCAGTGCATCGGGGGGCAAGGGTGCAAGATCTTCTTTGAAAGAAAAGGATGGTGCTTACGGCGCTGTTCAACAAGATCAAATTCCGCGACCCGACCGTCATGCCCGCCTGGGAGGTGCTGCGCATGGCCACCGTCGAAGGGGCGCAGGCGATCGGGCTGGGCAATGAGAACGGGATCGGCTCGCTGGAGACAGGCAAGCAAGCCGATCTGATCCTGGTAGACCTGAGCGCGCTCAATTTGTCGCCGGTGCTGGACGCGCCGGTGCGCAACATCGTGCCCAACCTGGTCTACGCCGGCAGCGGCCACGAGGTCAAGAGCGTCATGGTTGCCGGGCGCGTGCTGGTGCGCGACCGCCGGGTGCTCACCGCCGACGAAGATGCCGCCGTCCGCGCCGAGGCCCAGGCCCAGGCAGAAGCCGTCGCCCGCCGCGTGGCTGCCGACCCGGTTCATGAGAGTATGGCACTGCTGGAAGCAATGCGAGCAGACCGGCTGTGATGTCAAATGAAGGACTAACAATAACCATACCGGCTGCGCTGGCCCAGGAGCTGGATTCGACTAACCAGGAATTCTTGATAGAGGTCCTGGAGCGCGGACTGTGCGCATTGAAGATTGAGCGGGCGTGGCGGTGCGAAAGACCTTTCAGCGCTTAGCACGCGACCTGAATCGCCGTCTCGGTCACTTGCGGGTACTTTTACTTGAGCTCACCTCGACCTGCTTGACGCCCCGGCACGCGCCGCCCGCCGACGGCCCCGTAATAGGGTAACAGGCTTTCCCGCGTCGCCTGCACCGCCGAGACGGCACACGCTTCCACTGAATCTCCTCATCCCCCAATCCCGGCCCCCCAACCTTTGGCCAGGATTTTATTG
>CAYNKW010000084.1:0-15055 GCA_964397845.1 uncultured Anaerolineae bacterium | reverse complement strand
CGCCTCAGGGCACAGCGGCGAGAGCGCTCCCCACCTTGAATTTAACATTGTCAAAGTAGATGACGGGCTGGAAATATGTTATATGTCTGGCAATACGGGTTTGGGCAACGTCATTGCCGACCGTGAGCTGGAACGCGACATCATCGCGGCTCTGGTCGAGAAAGCCAAGCTGGGCAGGTACTCCCGCGGCAAGATGCGCCTGGATCTACACGGCGAGCAGCATACTATTATCGTGGAAGAATACGAGAGCTTTGGCGAGTCTGCTTTTAGATTGTCCCTGCCAAAGCCAGGGGCAAAACCCGGACGCTGAGCCGGAGCCGGACGAGGTCGCCATCGACTTTTCCATACCGCGCAGGTGCGTCTATCGCCGGTTCGCCGATCAATCTGGCCCTTGTCCCCATTGTGGCGGGACGCTGCATCAGCGCGTCCAGACCTACCTGGTGGCCACGCGCCGTGGCACGCAGATCATGGACGCGCTCTTTGTGGGCAACGACATGGGCTGGTTCTGTGCTGGCTGTCCCACGGTGGTCATCAACACTGAAGAAATGGATATCGCGGTTGCGCATCCCAGGCCTGATTGGGACCTGGGGGATGAGCTCGCAGTGCTGGGCATCGTGGACCTGGACGCCATCCCGCCTGGGCAGGAGCACCTGCCGCTGGGCGAGATCGAGCCCCTGCCCTTGATCTCGTTCGACGTCGCGCCTGGTCGGAAAAGCCAGCGCGGCCAATCTGTTCTACAACAATGCCCGGCGCCAGGTTGGGCTGGTGGGGTACTGGGACGTGGTGGCCTTTGACGAGGTTGCGGGGATAAAAGTCACCAACCCCGAGACTATCCAGATCATGAAAGACTATATGGCCAACGGGCGATTTAGCCGGGGCATCACGCAGGTAATAGCCGATGCTTCGATGGTCTTTGTTGGCAATCTGAACCAGCCCGTCGAGACATTGGTGCAGAACAGCGCCACCGACCTTTTCCAGCCCCTGCCGCCCGACTTTGACATGGCTGTGATTGACCGGCTGCATTTCTATCTGCCCGGCTGGGAGGTGCCCAAGACCTCGAAAGACCTCCTGACGGTGCACTATGGTTTTGTGACCGACTACCTGGCCGAAGCCTTTCGCGCGCTGCGCAAACAGAACCTGTATGACGTCACCGAACGCTACTATCGCTTCGGCCCGCATGTCGAAGGGCGGGATGCGTCCGCGATTAGACGAACGGTAGCTGGCTTGCTCAAGCTGCTGCACCCAGACGGCGGCTACACGAAGGTTGAGCTGGAGGAGTACCTCGAACTGGCAATGGAGGGCCGGCGGCGAGTGAAAGAACAGCTCAAGAAGCGCGGCTCGTTCGAGTTCTACAAAACGAGTTTCTCCTACATTGACGAACAAGACGGCAGCGAGCACACGGTGGGCGTGCCGGAGCAGGGTGGTACGGGCGCTATCCCTACCGATCCTCAGCCGCCGGGGACCGTCTTTACAGCGGCGGCCGATGCGGAAGCGCGGGTGGGTCTGTTCCGCCTGGAGGTCACCCTGACGGCGGGCACCGGCAACCTGCGTATTCCGACGGGCCTTGACACCTCGCTCCGAGAGTCACTCAATCGAGCGTGCGCCTATCTTCAGAACGTCAAAACCCGACTGGGCATTGAGCCTTTGCTGGCACAGAAGGACATCTATGCCGAAGCCGTGGACCTCAGCGGCGGGCACATCGAGTGTCCGTGTGGGGTTGCGTTTTACGTGGCCATCATGTCGGCGCTGCAGAATCGGCGTGTGCAGGGTGGCACCATCGTGATGGGCGACCTGACCATCCAGGGCAACATCAAGGGGGTGCTCTCTTTGACGGAGCCTCTAGCCATTGCCATGGATAACGGCGCGCTGCGGGCAGTGGTGCCGTTGTCTAACAAGTCCCAGTTCGCCGGCTTGCCGGAAGACGTGGTGGAAAAGGTAGATTTGGTCTTTTATGGGGACGTCGAGCGGGCAGTGATGAAGGCGTTGGAATAGTTTGAAGTCTTTTTTCGTAACATTGTATCCGAATTTGGATCAAAACTTCGGAGGTCCAGGCAATTCCCCACGGGGAACGCTATTCCGAGTGACAATCAGTGTTGGAGAAAGGCTAATAGATCGCTGAGGCGCGACGGGAAATGTGGGGCAACCCGGCCGCCAGCACACCGGAGGGCGACGTCTGATAAACAATTGCCCGTGGAGAAAGAAGATGAAAGCTGCCATCATCTATTGGTCAAAGACCGGAAACACCGAAAAGGTGGCTCTCGCCATCAACGAAGCCCTGGAAGCGGCCGGGGTCAGAGTCCTGCTCAAGAAGGCGGATGAAGCCGCGGATATCGACTTTTATGCCTATGACTTGATCTGCGTCGGTTTTCCGTCCTATCAATGGTCTCCTCCCAAGCCGATGGGCGAGCTCTTGAGAGCCAGGTTCGTTGAGTACAGAAGGCAAGGGCGCGTAAAAGTAGGCGCTCCGAAAATCCCCGGCAAGAACGTGCTGATCTTTTGCACGTATTCCGGACCACACACGGGTATCAACGAGGCCATTCCCGCGGGCAAGTATGCCGGGCAATTTTTTGAACACTTGGGATTCACTGTGCTGGATGAGTGGTACATCGTAGGTGAGTACCACGGCTCAGAGGAAGCGAGTACGCTGGGCAGACTGGGGGACATCAGGGGACGGCCCAACGCAGAAGACCTGAGAAAGGTCAAGCAGGACGTGGCGCATCTGCTGCAGCTTCTTGCTCTCCGAGGCCAATCTACGTGATGGGAAGGCCTTTCCACGGCCAGCCGATCGGCCAGGTCGCGGCCCCAGGGCGCACTGGGTAGCCCATTGCAAGGCCGGCAGCGCCGACTCGGCCCGTAACTTACAGCAGCAGTGCCGCGTGAATCAGTTTCAATATCCGCGATTTCGTAGCACTGACGCGGCGTTACTCTCAACACAGCGGCATTATCCTGACCGCACAAAAGAGCTGGACTCTACCTGATCTGATAGCTGCTTTAGACTGGCTGCTTTTGGAAACCGAAGCAAACGATCGGATTGGGCGGATCCGGTTGTCCGTTTTAACAAACGCGATCTCTTCCTGACAAAAGGGACTCAGGAAAAGATCGCGGTAACGTGGCGGGTTTTAACCCTGGCGAGGGCACAGTCTCCCGTGGCAATGCCCGCTGCCCCGTGTGCAAGCAAGTGACCAAAGTCACCGGCCACGGGTCAAGGCGCGCGTGGAAGAAAAAGCTGGCCCAGTTCTACCTCACCTACCACCGGACCTACCTGGATAACAAGATCCCCTTTGACGATGTGCGCAAGATCGCCAGCGCTGAAGGCGTTGATCTGGAGCAGTTGTGGGGCAAGGGTGGCCCTTCGACAAGCTCAGGACGCCGCTTTGTCAAAAAGCGCGGTGCCAACGTCGAGGTGCTGGGGTCACACAAGCGGGGCGAGGTGGCCGAGATCCACAACTTTGGAAGTGACGGGCACCTGGGAGAAACCCGTGAGCCAATCAGCTCAGGTCATCTGGTTGGGCAACACGTTGCAGCCACGTGAGTTGATCGAAATCGCGGTCAAAGCTGGCAATGAGGAGAATCCCTCGATGGCGACAAGAGAGGGCAATCAAGGCATCGTTAAAGTTGAGCTCCCCGCCAGAGGAACGCACCAACTCAATGATCCCGCCGTACAGAACCGGCACATCCGGCAGCACCCAGAGAATATCGTCCGTCGGGTAATCGGCCAATATGCGCGCCACGAGCTGATCCAGGTCGGCGGTTCGCCGCTGCTCGTGGATGCGTCGTGCCAATGCGCTGATGGCCTCGGCCAGCACGCAATCGAACACAGCCACTTCCGCGTCGTGAGCGATCAATGCCCGTTTCAGTGCCGTCGCCAGTTCGTGCCACACGTCTTTGGGGTCCAGGAGGCCGATCAAGACCGAGGTGTCAATTCCGATCCGGATCATACAACGCCTCGCTGTCTGCCAGGGCGTCGCCTCCCACCTCGACCAGCCCGGTCAGGCTATCTAACCTCTCGGCCGGCACCAGCCGGGTCGGATAGACCAACTCGACGTCGGTCTCATCAAGGAGCACGAACTGAACGAGCAAACGCACCTGCGCCCCTTCGGGCAATTCCAGGGGGTCAAGCAATTTCAGCACTCCGTCGTGGTGCACCGCACGCACCTGGGGATAGACCTTTGTCCTGCCCATCTCATCACCATCCTCTCGTGAAACCAATCAATCAGGGGATCACGAGCTTATTATACCAGAAAGCAGAGACAGGGCAACTGAGCAAGAATCTCTCGCTTGCAACCGGATCGTCCATACCCATTGCTCTGTTCGGATAGACAGGAGACAACCATGAAGAACTGGTTTGACATCATCCAACCCCACGAGGACATCCGCAAGGGCGATTTCGACGAAGCAGTCTTTGCCGCCGACCTGGGCAACGTCGTGGATGGCAGTGCGCCGCCCGACTATGGCGATCCCCGCCTCTTTTTCCGCAAAACCTACCTCACCGACGGCTTGCGTCACCTGCTGGCGCGGGTGCACGGCAAGCTGACGACGGGCAAAGGGCAGTTGGTCATCGAAATCCAGACCCCCTTTGGCGGCGGCAAGACCCACTCGCTGGTGACCATCTATCACTATTTGAAGAACGGCGGCAAGGTGCGTCCGCTGCTGCCCGAAGGGCTGGACCTCCTCTCGCCCAAGATGAGCGTCATCGTGGGCACGCATCACAACCCGGTCGAGGGACGCCAAAGCGACGGCATCACCCGCCGCACGTCTTGGGGCGAGATCGGCTATCAGTTGGCCGGTCGGGAGGGCTACGTCGCTTCGCCCCTACCCTGTGTCCTTGGGCCCTGTATCCTCTGTCCACTTTCCCTGGGACAAAGCCCTACGTCCCCTTTGTCCTGGGTCCTTTGGCCCCAGGACAAAGGGGACGTAGGGCGGTCAGTACAGGGCGTTGGAGCTCATCCCTCCGTTCGTCCCATTCTTCCATCGGCCTGACAGCCCAGGCCAACGGCACACAGACTGTAGCACAAGGCCGCCGCCCTGTGCTGAGGCCCAGGACTCAGTGCCCTGGCAAATCAGGCGGCGGCTTTTCCTTTGGGCTGGAGCAATCCCTTGACAGAGAAAGCTAAACCCGGCGACTGGATACGAGGTCCCTTCTGGCAGGGCTCCGTCCAGGTTGTGAGCACCCAACCTCGTGATGGCCACGATGTGGTGACGGTTCATTCCCCCGATCAGCATCTATCGCGATCCTATGTCTTGACGCCCGCCGATTGGGAGCACGTCCGACGAGTTGCGCAGGCAGACCGCAGCAGCCTGTCCTTCCAGGGCGATCCCGCCAATTTTCGTCTGGGCATCGAAGCCCATCGCCTGCGGTTGGCTCACTCCATTGATCCCTACGCCGCGCTCAACGCCAGTCGTATTGACCCGCTGCCCCACCAGTTTGAGGCTGTCTACGAGCACCTGTTGGCCCGCCCGGTGGTACGAGCTCTGCTGGCTCACGATGCCGGGGCGGGCAAGACTATCATGGCCGGGATGGTGATCAAGGAGCTCAAGCGACGGCAGGGCGTACGGCGAGTTTTGATCGTCGCCCCGGCAGGCCTGACCGTCCAGTGGCGGCGCGAGCTGCTGACCAAGTTCGGCGAGGATTTTGCCATCATCTCTCGTGATTACATGGCGGAGAATCGTCTGGACAGGCTGGACGTGTGGCGGGAAACTGACCTGGCCATCACCTCTATCGCCTTTGCGCGGCAGAAAGAGATGCGTCGGGCGCTGGAGAGCGTCGAGTGGGACCTGGTCACCGTGGACGAAGCCCACAAAATGGCTGCCTATTTGCGCCCCGGCGTCTCCATTCGCAAGACAGATGCCTACGAGCTGGGTGAAGTCCTTTCGCGCCGCGCACCCCATTTTCTGTTGGTGACGGCCACGCCGCACAAGGGCGACCCTGACAATTACCGCCTGTTGATCAGTCTGGTTGACCCCAACCGGGGAGAAGCCACGCCGTATGCCGAAGGCGCTAACCCGGCGGTCTTGCGACGCACCAAGGAAGAGATGCGCAAGCCGAACGGCCATCCCCTGTACCCGGAGCGAGTTGTCGAGACGCTACCCTATACGATTTCCAAGCAAGAGGGTGAGCTTCTGGAGCAGGTGCAAAAGTTCATCCGGAAGCGCTACGCCAGGGCCGGGTCGGCCAACCGTCAAAGTGCAGCCTTTGCCCTGCTCACCCTGGAAAGACGCCTGGCGTCCAGCCCTTTCGCACTGAAAGAATCGCTGAAGCGCATCCGGGCGCGCACCGAGGCACGCTTGCACGGTAGCAGGTCAGCGGCTGCCCATAGTCCGGATGAGGGTGATTGGGCGAGATGGGAAGACCTGACCGAGGGCGAGCGTTGGGCGCATGAGGCTCAGGCCGAGGAAGCGGTGGCGGATCTGACAGGTCGCCGTCAACTTGGCGCAGAGATCCGGCGTCTGGATACCCTGATTGACAAGACGGAGGCGGTCATCCAGCAAGGGCGGCAAGAAAAGCTCAGCGAGCTACGCAAGGCCTGCGACTTGTGGGCGGGCGAGCGTGGTGAGCAGTTGATCGTCTTTACCGAGTTCAAGGACACGCTGGCTTACCTCGTGGATTGCCTGGGCGAGTGGGGCTACACGACGACGCAGATCCACGGCGGGATGCCGGTCCAGGAACGACGGCAGGCAGAGAAGGCCTTTTAGAGCGGTGAGGCTCAAGCCCTGGTGGCCACCGAAGCGGCCGGTGAGGGGATCAACCTGCAGTGCTGCCACGTGATGGTCAACTTTGACATCCCCTGGAATCCCTGCCGCCTGGAACAGCGCATGGGCCGCATCCACCGCTACGGCCAGGAGGCCGGCAGGGTATGCATCTTTAACCTGGTGGCCACGAACACGATGGAGGGCGAAGTCAAGGAAGCACTGCTGAAAAAGCTGGAGCAGATGCGGCGCGATCTGCAGGACAAGGTCTTTGACGTGGTCGGATCTGTGTTGTGGGGAAGAGAGCTGCGCAGTGTCCTGGAGCGGGTGGCGTTGGGCGAAAAGGAAGCGGTCAAGGAGGCCAGGCAGATCATCGAAGGGGTCGAAGAACCAGCGAGGAAGGCCATCGAAGCTGAGCAGCGCACTGCGGTCACGGCGGAGCCTCTGGACATCGCCGCCTTCCAAAGGAAGCAGGCCACCTTTCGTGCCTTCCGGTTGCACCCGGAAACCTCGGAAAAGTTCTTTCGCCAGGCGATACCTTTTGCTGGAGGGATACTGGAGGAATTTCCCGTGTCGGCAAAGGATGGTCAGCAGCGCCCGGCGTTCGAGGTCACCCTGCCGCCGGAGCTGCGCCGGGGACAGCAGCGGAAACTGACCGTCTCTTTCTGGCCAGAGGTCTGCAGTGACGACGAGACAGACGAGAAGGCGGTGCTCTTTATTGCGCCTGGACATTGGCTTTTTGAGGCGCTGATTGGCCAGGTGATCAAAGCATGTGCGCCCGACCTGAGTCGGGGAGCGGTCTTTTTCGATTTGCAGCCAGAGGATGAATCGCCCTACCTGGTCTGGTTCGTGCGCAGCCAGGTGCGCGATGGGCTCGACCGCCGCGTGGCCGATCTGCTGGCTGCTGTGCGGCACCGTGCCGATGAGGAGCAGGTAACGCCACTGCCCACAGAGATCCTGGACGGATTTGAATTTGCTCAGGTACAAGACGTTGGCCTCGGGGTCAGGCAGGTGCAGCCCATGTTGGCCGGGCAGACCGAGGTGATGGACCAGTGCGTAGGCGCGCTTTTCCTGCCCGAGTTGGCTGAGCGGCGGGCTCAACACCAGGCAGTCCTGGCACGCGACCGGCGTTTCCTGGAGGATGGCCTGACGGCTCTGGCTGAACACCTGAGCACAGCCGCAGTGGGTGCTTACGGTGAAGCCGATTCCGAGACAGGAGATCGCCTGGCTGACCAGAGCACAGCCGTGCAGCAGCGCCTGGCCGAACTGCGAATCCAGATGACACAGGCAGAGCATCTGCTGATGGTCGCTCCAGAGGTATTGGGCGTAGCGTTAGTACTGCCTGCGCCGATGCCTGCCTTGAGCATTGTCGAAGAGGAGATCTCACTTGAACTTGATGAGAAAGGACCCCCTTCTGGCGTACCGATGCGCCGGGACCCTGAGGTTGAGAAGGCAGCGATAAAGATCGTGATGGAATACGAAGCCGGCCAGGGCCGCTACCCTCGCGACGTAAGCAAGGGCCATTCGTGGGACATCGAGTCTGACGATGCGCACGGCGTGGTTGTGCGCTACATCGAAGTCAAAGGGCGCGGGCCGGAGGACGCGAATGAGGTGTCGTTGACCGAAAACGAGTGGGAGGCCGCCCGTCGCCTGGGCGAACAGCACTGGCTCTACGTCGTGCGGCTGGGCGACCGGACGATGTGGCTGATCCAGAATCCATACGCCAAGTTGCAGCCCAAGGAGCTCAAACGCTGGATAGTAAAAGTGCGCGATGTGGCAGAGCAGGGCGAGGCTGTGGTGTTGGAGCGTGTTTGAAAATTCAGGTGGGGGAACCCTTGCGAAGGTTGTCTCTAAACCTTCGCAAGGGTAGTTGTGCTTACGGCGTTGGTCAGGGGCCATAATTTGCTATCCTCACTGTTTCATCGTACAATCTCTATGGCATGATTCTCAGAAGTATTTCACAGAGATGGCAGGTGCACTACATCTTTTTCGCCCGCGCTGGCTTCACTGAAGCCGCCCGCACCGAAGCCGAGACGGTAGGGGCGCAGTTGGTGAATCTGGAGAAGACGTTGGACGCGGATTTGAGACGCGCGTCGGTCGGAGATGGCCGTAGAGTATGACTATGACCAAGGAGGCAGTGAGATGATGAAAATTACATTAAAGGAGCCTATGCTAGTTGGACAGGTTGAACAATGGGCACAGGTGACAAACCGTCCGGCTGAGAAAGTGTTAGAGATGGCTGTCCAAACTTACCTGGACAAATTAGAAAGAGAAGCCATTCACACCGAAACCGAGGCGTTTTGGGCAATGCACGACGAGCTATTGAAAAAGCACCGGGGGCAACACGTTGCTCTTTACCAGGGCAAGGTGGTGGATCACGACGAGGACGCTTCGCACCTGGAGAAACGGATACGCGAGCGATTTGGTTGGTTGCCTGTGCTCATTGCCCCGGTCAAGCCGGAACCACGCCGGGACTTGCGCTGGATTGGAGGTCGAGTTGAGGCGGTCAAATGAACGAGTACCTTTACGATACGACTTATGACCCACCAATACCCGTGTGCGATGTGACGCTGATTGCACCAGCAACCGACCGCCGCGTCAAACTGACTGCGATTGTGGATACTGGCGCCGATGGCACGATTGTTCCCATTCGCTATCTTGAGGATATCGGAGCACGACGGGCCTTTGAGGCAAGGCTGCGCAGCCAATGGGGCGAACAACGCACGGTCTTTCTGTATGTAATTGATTTGCAAATCGGTGAAACTGCCTTGCCCGGTATCTATGTGGTAGGTGACGATCCAGGTGATGAGGTTGTCCTGGGACGTGATGTGCTCAATCAACTGGACGGTCCGGCAGCTATGATGAAATTGTTCGATGCAGGGATATTTTGATGCCCAAGCGTTACATCGAAGACGTCCTACCCCTCGCCGAACTCAACAAATACGCCCAGAAGGGCGGCGGCATCGGATCGCTGAACGCCATGCACCCCTATTTCGCCCGCCGGCCGCTGACTGCCTCCCGCGCCATGACCCTGGCCGCGCTGGTCGACGCCCCCAGCACGCAGGTTGAGCGCAAAGCCCTGGAAGAGCTGCTGGTCGAACTGAGCAGCGAGGAATGGCCCGACAAGCCCAGGCAGCTTCAACGTGCGCAGGATTTGATCCGACAAGCCCACGACGGTCGCGCCCCGCGCGTGCTCGATCCCTTCGCCGGCGGCGGTTCGATGCCCCTGGAGGCCATGCGTCTGGGCTGCGAGGCCACCGCGCTGGACTTGAACCCGGTGGCGTATCTGGCGTTGATTGCATCGCTCGTCTACCCGCAGAAGTTTGGGCAGCAGACCGCAGACAGCCGACCGCCGCAGAAGAACGACAGTCAGTCGTCCGCTGTCGGTGGTCAACTGGAATTGAAGGCAGTGGATGTCCAGCGAACGCCCAAGCTCGTCAAAGACGTCCGTTACTGGGCCGAGTGGGTGATGTCCCAGGCTGAGGCCCAGATCAGGTACTGCTACCCCGTCGATGAGGACGGTGCGGTCCCCGTGACCTATCTCTGGGCCAAGACCATCACCTGCCCCCACTGTGGCGGGGAGGTGCCGCTCATCAAGCGGCGATGGCTGCAGAAGCGCGACGGATATAAATCGGTTGCCTACCGGCTGAACGTGGACCAGGCGGCCAAGACCTACACGGTGGAGATCCTGCGCGGCGAGGCAGCGGCCCAGGATGAACCGGAACGAGGCACGATGCGCGGCGCGACGGTCGAGTGCCCCTACTGCGGGACGCCTTCAGAGCGGGAGCGCATTGTCGAGCAGGGACAGGCGGGGGAGATGGGCCAGCACCTGCTGGTCGTGGTGCTCTATCGCCAGGGGCAGAGGGGCCGCGGCTTTCGCCCGGCTACCGGCGCCGATCGTGCTGCCTACGCCAGGGCGGTGGAGAAGCTGGCGGAGGCCGAAGCCGAGGGTTACGACTTTTGGGGCTTTGAGCGGCTGCTCTCCGTGGTGCCCGATGAGCCACTGCCGCCACAAGGTGCAGTCAGTATTCGCCCCCAGCTTTACGGAGTGACTGAATGGGGCATGATGTTCAACGAGCGGCAGTTGTTGGCGGTGCTCACTTTTGGGCAGCAGATCCGCACCGTGCGCGGGTTGCTGGCTGGTGAGGATGAGGATCATGCGCGGGCCATTGCGCTTTACCTGGCCTTGGTGATAAGCAAGCAAATTAGCTACAATTCAACAGCATCCTGGTGGCAGGTCAATCGAATCACGATTGCACCAACAATGACCCGTCACGATATCCAGATGACGTGGGATTACGCCGAGGCCAATCCGTTTAGCAACCGGGCTGGAAGCTGGAGGAGCCATACTGAGGCATTGTGGCGCTCAATCAAGAACGCTGCTGTCGTAGACAGAGCACCGGCGGCGGTCCGACTGGGTTCGGCCACCCAGTTGCCCGACGAGTGGACGGACCGCTTCGATGCCGTGATCACCGATCCGCCTTACTACGACAGCGTCACCTACGCAGATTTGAGTGACCTGTTTTACCCCTGGCACAAGCGAGTCGTGGGCGATGACTACCCCGAGGCTTTTGTCACCGAGGTCACGCCCAAGGACGAAGAGTTGGTCCAGGAGGCGGTCTATCACGGCGGCACCAGGGCGGCGGCCAAGCAGTTCTACGAGGACGGCATGGCCCAGGCTTTCGCCGAGATGCACCGCGTCCTGCGCGACGACGGCGTGGCGGTGATCATGTTCGCCCACAAGAAATCGTCCGCCTGGGAGACGCTCGTCGCGGCACTGGTCCGGGCTGGATTTCAGGTCACCGCCTCGTGGCCGCTCAACACCGAGGGCCGGCGCCTGCAATCCTACCGTGCGGTGGCGCTGGCGTCGTCGGTCTACCTGGTGTGCCGGAAACGCCCCCCCTTGACTTCCCCCCCGCGCGCGGGGGGGAAGTCAAGGGGGGGATCGGCTATCTTGAAGACATCGAAACCGAACTCCGCCGCACTATCCGCCGCTACCTGGAGCGCTTCTGGGCGGCGGGCATCGGCGGGGCCGACTTTTTCATGAGCGCCATCGGGCCAGGGCTGTCGGTCTATAGCCGCTTCGCCCGCGTCGAGCGCTACGACGGCACGCGGGTCGAGGTGAGCGACTTTCTCAACCTGGTGCGCCACGAGGTGGCCGCCTTTGCCATCGAGCGCATCGTCGGCGAGAAGGGCTTCGGCGAGCGGCTCGACCAGGCCACCCAGTTCTACGTCCTCTGGCGTTGGGGCTACAACGACTGGGACGTGCCCGACGGCGAGGCGCTTCTGTTGAGCACGGCGGTGGGCGTCGAGTTGAACGCCTTGATGGATCGCTTCGGGCTGGTGGGCAAGGTCAAGGGCAAGCTGCGGCTGCTGGGGCCGTCGGCCCGGGCGGAGAGGCTGGAGCAGGTGGTCGAGCGGGCCGCGGCCGGGGGCGCGGTGCCGCTGGTGGACGTGCTGCACAAGGCTTGCCTGCTGTGGGGGGCGGATCACCAGGAGGAGCTGTCGGCGCTGGTCGCGGCGCGAGGCGGCGAGATGTGGCCGGTGGCGCAGGCGGCCGTCGAGTTGCTGCCCCGCGACAACCCGGAGCGCAAGGCGTTGGAGAGCATGCTCGGCACGCGGTTGGATTTAGAAAGCCGGGCGCAGCGCTGGGCGGAGATGCATCGCCCGCAGCCACGGGAGGAAGTGGTGCAGGGGAGACTGTGGGATAACGATGGATGATGTCGGCTGTCATCAGTAACGATCTCAAGTAGGAGGCATATGAAACGCCATCGAAAACGTCGAAAAGGCCGATCCGCTGCGAAGCCTGACCGGGCTTCCAATCCCATCGTCGCCTGGCTGCACGGCCTGGCGGCCCTGGGCGACGAACGCTGGGACGAGGCCATCGTGGCCTTCAAACGCTTCCTGAAAATGAGCGTCAAGCCGCAAGATCGCTCCCTGGCCTACCATAACCTGACCGCCTGCTACCTGGCGTTGGAGCGCTACGACGACGCTCTGGCCACGCTGGACAAGGTCGAGCGCTATTCCCCGGACGACCCAGAGGCCATGCACAGCCGGGGAGTGGTATATGCCTGCGCGGCCCGCATTCCGGAGGCCATTGCTACCTTCGAGGAGTTTGCCCGCCACTGGCCGCGTCAGGCCCGCCAACACGAGACGCGAGAGACCATCCGCCAACTCTGTCGTGCCCGGCGCGGCAAAATTCCCGTGGGTACTTATCTGGTAGACCACCTTCAGGAACAAGTCAGCCACAACGTGGAGATGGGCGACTTTTACCTGGTGGAGCGCAAGGCCAGGCGCATGATCGCCGCTGACCCGGATCGCCCGGAAGGCCATTTCGCCCTGGGCGTCGCCTGCGTGGAGAACGACCGCTACCAGGAGGCGCTGGAAGCCTTCTTGGCCGCTCACTCCCGCGACCCCGACTATGAGCCGACACTCTATAACATTGGTCATACCTATGTGCAGTTGAATGAGCCGGAGGAGGCCATCCTTTGGCTGAAACGCGCTTTGCGCCAGGAGCCAAAGAAACTGGCTACGCTGCATCAGTTGGGCCTGGCCTGCGAACGAATGGGCCGTCGAGATGAGGCGGTGGCATGGTGGCGGCGCGCACTCGAGATAGACCCCGACTATTACCCGGCCCATCAAAACCTGCACGAGATCGGCCACGGGCCGGAGCCGGTCGAACCGCCGTTACCCCCCACACGCCGGCAACTGCGGACCATGACGCCCATCGTCAAGGCTCGCATGAGGCAGCCAGAGGTCTATCGTAACGGCGGTCTGACGCTCACCTATGATGGTCAAGTTGGCTTTGTGCTGGAAGACACAGAGAATCCCGGCAACGCCACCATTCACGCCGGCAGCCCTTTTCAGACGGCCCACATCATGGACGAGGATCTCCTGGATCTGATTGGCCTGGTCAAGATGCTGTTGCGCATGATCAACGTGGAGAACGCGCGGGACGTGGCGGTGCTGGTTTACTATACCGACCGGCCCGTCTTTAGCTATCAGGCCCGTTTCCGCCGGGGCAAACAGGTCGAGTTCGATGCCCACGGCCAGTTTGTTGTCACCGAGGCGCCACGCTTTTTCAAGCTGCGCATAGATAGCGACCTTTCCATGCCCTTTGTCCTTGGGCCAAAGGACCAAGGGCCCTACGGCGATCCCATGCAAGGGATGCTGATCTACCTGGACCAGCCTCAGCAGCCCGGCTTTCTGATCAGTACGCTGGGTCTGATGGGTGAATGACCGATGAAGAAGAAACAACCTTGGACGCGGAGTAGGTGGATCGTTGTCAGTGATCAGTCGCCAGCTTTTTCGTGGGTGGGCTCCACGTCCGCCGGTTCGGCTACGCGCTTCAACCAGATAATCCGGTCAAAGTCGGCGTCAAAGCTGGCGATGGCCGGGATACCTCGCTCGCGGCAGGCCAGGGCGATCAGCGCGTCGTTAAAATTCAGTTCGCCGGACGAGGTACGGATGAGGTCAAGCACTTGAGGGTAAAGGTGGGGCACATCAGGCAGAATCCAGGTGACTGCATCGAGAGGAACCTGGACATTCAGGCGATGCAGCAGGGCTTGTACCTCAGCGGTGAGGCCCTTCTCGTGCAAACGGCGGACTGCTGCGCTGACCGCTTCGGCGGCAACGCAGTCAAAGAAAATGCCGATGCACCCGGCAGCTTTGACAGCTTCCCACAAGTTAACTGCCTGGGAATGCCACACATCGTTTGGAACGAGCAAAGCGACCAATACCGAAGAATCAATGGCTATTTCCATAGGTCACACCGTATTGTAAAGCGCTTCGGTATCGGCCAGCGCGTCACCGCCGACGGGAGGCATTATACCGACAAGCCCATCCAGAACGGAGGGCGGTAAGGGCACAGTGGGATAACGGAAGGGGAGAGATACCTCGTCACTAGCGACGCTGGTGTCAGGAGCGGTCACCACAGCCTGCCCCTGCCGCGTCTGCTCGTGCAGGAAGAGGACGAATTGTTCAACAACCGAGAGGCTTTTCACCGGCAGGTCATCTAATAACTCGGCTATTTTTTGTTTGGTTTTTTGCGCTGAAGCCATTACACTCATCGGACACTCCTTTCGACACAAGTATACTTGTTTTATTCGATCTGGTCAATAGTAAATCGGCCATAAGCCACCGGCTGTCGTCCAAAGCAGGAGGAATCGAATGACCACAACCTTATGTAATTGGCGCAAAGGGGCCACGCCCCACCAGGACATCCGTGAGAACCGCGTCTCCGAGGCCCTCTTTGCCGTCAACCTCAGCCGGGCCATCGCCCGCCAGGGTGCGGATGAGTACCGCGATCCGGCGCTCTTTTTCGAGCGCACCCACCTTACGCGCACGCTGCAGAGCCTCATCCGCGACG
>CAYNKW010000083.1:12866-15124 GCA_964397845.1 uncultured Anaerolineae bacterium | reverse complement strand
CGCTCTGGTAGTGGCAGTCGCCGGGGTGGCAGCCGCCGATGAGCACGCCGTCGGCTCCTTCGAGCAATGCCTTGGCCACGTAAACCGGGTCCAATGCGCCGCTACACATCAGTCGGATGATGCGGATGTTGGGTGGGTATTGCAGCCGTGACGTGCCGGCCAGGTCGGCACCGGTATAAGTGCACCAGTTGCACAAAAAAGCGATGATGCGAGGTTCAAAATCACCCATTTTTTATCCCCTTTGTGTCTTTGTGTCTTGGTGGTTTACTCTCCCTGGGGGCTCTCAGACCCAGGTGGGCGATGAGATAGTTGGCCACGTCAATGCAAGCCTGAATGGCCAGTTGCAAGCGGCGCTCAACGATAGCCTGGATATTGTCGTCCGCCAGGTATTCATCCAGTGGGATTCTTGCCAGTTGCCGCCCCTAGCTGCTCCGCACGTCTACGAGTTCCATGCCGATGGCCTCCATCGTGGCGACCAGCTTTTTCTCGTCCGTGTCGGCCACTTTGATGGTGATGAGCCGGTTGGTGGGGTCTTGGCCCAGGAAGGTGCCCAGGGCGACGATGTTGCCCCCCATGCCGGCGATCTCGCCGGTGATCTGGGCCAACACGCCCGGTTGTTCCGGCACCAGCATGGTGATGCGCACGCCCCCCTCGCGGGCGCCCAGCAACTCGATGAAAATCTTGAACAAGTCGGTCTCGGTGATGATACCCACCAGCTTGCCGTCGCGCATCACCGGCAGCCCGCCGATCTTGTTATCCACCATGATGCAGGCCGCTTCTTCCAACGAGGTGTACTCGGTGACGGTGATCACCTCTTTGGTCATCACCTCGGCTACTTTCATCCTGGAAAGCAGATAGTGCAGCTCGTGGATGCTGAGGCTGGTGGCCGGCGAAGGCGAGGCCAGCAGCAGGTCTTTTTCCGAGACGATGCCCACCAGCAAGCCCCGGCGGTTGACGACCGGCAGCCGGCGGACTTTTTCGTCGCGCATGATCTTGAGCGCCTCGTCAATGCCGATGTCTTGCTTGACGGTAATCGGATGGCGGCTCATTCGTTCACCTACTAACATGTCGTTTCTCCTTACATCCTATCCAAACGCGGCGTCAACCGTGGCCAGCATTTGCTTGTGGCCAAAGCTGTACTGCTGCGTCGCCTTGTTGGGGCAGACCATAGCACAGACGCCGCAGCCCTGGCATAGGTCGGTCATCACCTGGGCCACTCGCTCCTCGTAATCCATGACACGTGCACCATAAGGGCAGGCTTCTACGCAGAGCCCGCAAAAGCTGCACAGGCGCGGGTTCACCGTGACGCGCGTTGTCCTGGCGGTCACCTCTTGCCTGGCCAGCAGTGCCGCCGCCCGCACCGCCGCGCCGTTCGCCTGGACGATACTCTCGTAGATGTGGCGCGGGCTGTGGGCCAGTCCGGCCAGAAAAATGCCCGCCTTGGTGAAATCCATGGGCCGCATCTTGGGGTGATCTTCCTGGAAGAACCCGTCCTCGTCCAGTGGCACGTTGAGGGTCTCCGCCAGCGGGCCGTTGTCGTGCGGCTCGACGCCGGTGCTGAGCACCAGCAGGTCGGCCTGAAGGGCCACTTTGCGGCCGATGATGGGTTCGGTGGCGACTATGCGCAGACCATTGCCTTCGGCGGTCACCTCCGGCTTATCGGGCAGCTCGTAGCGCAGGAAGGCGACGCCGGCGTCACGGGCTTGTTGATAGGCCAACTCCATAAAGCCGTAGGTGCGCACCTCGCGGTAGAGCACGTAGACGTTGGTCTCCGGCGAAAGCTCCTTGAGCTTCAATGCGTTCTTGACGGCGTGGGAGCAGCAGACGCGACTGCACCAGGGGTGCGTCTCGTCGCGGGAACCAACGCATTGGATCATGACCACGTTCTTCCACGACGGTTCAGGGCCTTCGGTGGCCAGTTTCTTTTCCAGTTCCTTCTGGGTCACCACCCGGTCACTCTGGTCGTAGAGGTATTCCGTCGTCATCGCCGGTTTGCCCCCGGTGGCGACGATGACCGCGCCATAGTTCTGCATCACCGGCTCCCCTTCGGCGGGCATGATCTTGGCCACATAATTGCCCACACTGCCGGAGAACCCGGTCACTTTTGTCTGCGTGTAGATAGTCAGGTTCCCGGCGGCTTTCACCTTTTCGGCCAATTCCGCCAGCAGCGCCTGGCTATCGCCGCCGTCAATAGTGTAATACGAGGTGAGCAGATTGCCACCCAATTGCGCCTCCCGTTCCACCAGGTCTACCGGGAA
>CAYNKW010000083.1:9871-12766 GCA_964397845.1 uncultured Anaerolineae bacterium | reverse complement strand
GCGCTCGATGGCCTGGCGCAAGGCGGAAAGGTTGGGTGGCTTACAGGCGTCGTCCACTACCTCGGTGTATGCCACGCCCGGCAGGCTCGCGGCAAAGGCCCTGACCGCCTCCACGTCCACCTGTCCCGCAATCTGGCAGCCGCAACTGCAGACAAACACGCCCAGCCTGGGCGGTTCGTCCGACACGTCCCGCTCTTCGGCTGGGGTAGCCTCGGCGGATTCGCGCTCGGGCAGGCCCAGCAGCCGGGCCGCCACCGCTGCGGCCGCCGCGGAATCAGCCATCGTCTCGGGAATGTCCATCGGCTCGCGGAAGGCGCCACCGACAAACACGCCGGGCCGGGAAGTCTCCTGCGGGGTGAATGGCCCCGTTTCGGCAAAGGCCCACTGGTTGAGGACGATGCCCATCGCCGCGCCCAGCTTTTCCGCTCCGGCCGGATGATCGAGGCCCACGGCCAGCACGACCATGCCAAAGTCCTCTTTGGTCAATTGGCCCTGCTCGTCTACATAGTTCAGGTAAAGATTCTTGGTTTGCTCGTATTGGTACACCGACGAGACGATGCCGCGCCGGTAGGTGACGCCGGGCGCGTTCATCACGTCGTCCATGTATCGCTCAAAGCCCTTGCCAAAGGCACGGACGTCCATGGTGAACACGGTGACCTCCAGGTCGGGCTGAATCTCTTTGGCCATTGTGATCTGCTTGGCGGTGTACATGCAGCAGGCCGAGGAGCAGAAATCGTTACCCAGCACCTTATCGCGGCATCCGACACAATGGATGAAGGCGATCTTTGCCGGGGGTTGTCCGTCGGAAGGGCGCTTGAGCCGCGCCTGGGTGCTGCCGGCCAGGCTGGCCATCCGCTCGAACTGGATGCTGGTCAGCACATTGGGGTAGTAGCCCCATCCGAACTCTCCCTTGCGCCGGGCGTCAAAGGGCTCAAAGCCGGGGGAGAGCACCACCGCGCCGACGGGTATCTCGGAGTGGGTGGGCTGCATGTCCAGGTCAATGGCCTCTTGAGAGCAGGCTTCCACGCACTTGCCACAGCGGGTGCAGGCGTCCATGTCAATGACATAGGTCTGCGGCACGGCTCGCATCGCCGGGCGATAGATTGCCTTCCGTGGCGCGATGTCGCCCTCGTAATCGTCAGGGCGGAACTCCGGGCAGACCTCGGCGCACAGGCCACAGTCGTCGCACTTGTCCACGTCCACGTAGCGCGGCTTGTGGAGCACCTTTGCGGTGAACGCGCCGGCCTCTCCCGCCAACGATTCCACCTCGGCGTAGGGCACGATGTGGATGTTGGGGTTGATCTCTGATTCCAGCGTGGGGCAGTAAGAAGGCTGCTCCGGCAGCATGATGCAGAGGCCGCAATAGTTGGTGGGGAAGGTGCGATCCAGTAGATGGAACGAGCCACCGATGCCGGGCGCGCTGTCGAGCAGGTGCACCTGGTAGCCCATCTGGGCCAACAAGTGCGCTGTGCCCATGCCGCTGATGCCGCCGCCCACGACGAGAATGTCTTTATTATTCATGCTCTGCTACTCCTGCTCGTCGGAGAGTTTCTCAACTCGGAATGCGGCGGATTGTGATCCGCCGCGAGCGAGGTCTCTGACATTTTACAATAGTCCCAGCGTTCTCAGCAGCGGTCGCCCATCAACGATGTGCTTCTTCATCCATTTTTCCACGTCTTTGGTCGGCCTGCCGAAGGCCAGGCCCATCAACTCGGTGAGGTAGAAAATGGGCAGGTTTTGGCCCGTTTGGCGGGTGTCCAGGTTGATGTGGCACATGCCGCAGACGGTGACCAGGCAATTGGCGCCCGCTTCGAGAGCATCATCCACCAGCTTGTTGGAGAGGACCTTCACAATGTCGGAGCGGTTGAGGGCCAGGCTGGCCCCGCAGCAATCCACCTTGTGCGACCAATCCATCACCTCGGCGCCCAGGGCATCGATCACGCCGTCCATCAGCGCCGGGTGCTCCGGGTCGTCCCAACCGGTGAGGGCCGGCGGCCGCACCAGCACGCAACCGTAATACGGCACCGGCTTTAGACCCGTGAGTGGCTTGACCACCTTGCTGCGAACCGCGTCCAGGCTCACGTCGTTGGTCAGAATGTCCAGCAGGTGGCGAATCTGTCCCTCGCCGTTGTATTCAAAACCCAGCACCTGCTCCATCTCGCGGCGGAAGGCCTCGTTGGTGCGGAGGCGGTGATCCGAGTTGAGCACCCGCTGGTAGCACCCAGGGCAGGCCACTGCCATGTCCAGACGGGCTTCCTGGGCCAGCCCCACCGTCCGCGCCGAGAGTTCGTAGTTGAGCTGCAAGCTCAAGCTGTGGGCCGACGTCGCGCCGCAGCAGTTCCAGTCTTCCAACTCTACCAGTTCAATATCCAGAGCTTCGCAAGCCGCCTCTGTAGAACGGCCGAATTCGTAAGCCGTTGACTCGGACGTACATCCGGGATAATACGAGTATCGCATGACTGAATTTCCTTCCTATACTCCTGCCCGGCGGAAAAGCTCTCGCACTTTGCTTCGATCCTTGACCGCAGTCCAAAGGCGAAGTACCTTCCCCTTGATTATGAGCTTCAGACCCAGGCCAATCTCGGCGGGGAGCTTTTGCGGCACGCGGAGCATGTACTCGGCCAGCATACTCAGCTCGTGGACGCGGCCAAAGACTTTGATGCTGTCGAGGAACGACCGGTGCAGGGCGTAGACCGTTTTTTCGGCCGGCTTTACGCCTTCCTCCAAGGCCATCTCTTTGAGCACGTCCATGACGTTGTTGATGCGGATGTCGTTGGGGCAGCGGGTGCCGCAGGTCTCGCAGCCGATGCAGAGCCAGATGGCCCGGCTGTTCAGCAACGCCTCTTTCTGGCCCAATTGCACCATCTTGAGCACCTGGGCCGGCTGGTAGTCCAT
>CAYNKW010000083.1:7954-9771 GCA_964397845.1 uncultured Anaerolineae bacterium | reverse complement strand
GTTGCGCACTTTGGATGCCTTGTTGGGACAGGCCACGGCGCACGCGCCGCAGCCCTGGCAGAGAGCGGCGTTGACGGTGGCCACTGGTTTCCAGGGATGCATGGCCCGCGCTTCATAAGGGCAGGCCGGAATGCAGAGGCCGCAGGCAGAGCAGAGTTCCGGGTCCACGTAAGCGACGGTGGGTTCCTGCACCATTTCCCGCAGGGCAAAGAGCCCCAGCACCTTGGACGCCGCGCCACTGGCCTGGGCCACTGTCTCCGGGATGTCCTTGGGAAAATGGGCCGCGCCGGCCAAATAGATGCCCGCCGTGATGCTCTCCAGGGGACGGAGCTTGGGGTGCGCCTCGCTAAAGAAACCGTGCTCGTCCACTCCTGATCGGATTGTCTGACCCAGTTCTACCGAACCGCTGGCCGGGACTGCGGCTGTGGCCAGTACGACCAGGTCGGCCTCCACTTCGACGTTCTGGCCGGCGAGCGTGTCCACGCCCCAGACGGTCACTGTACCGTTGCCTTGCTCCTGAAAGACCTTGGACGCCTTGCCCCGCAGGTAGAGCACGTCGTAATCTTCCATGGCTGTCTGAACAAACTCTTCGTAGCCCCGGCCCTGGGAACGGATGTCAATGTACATCACGTAGGCCTGGCCGTCGGGCACGCGCTGCTTGTAGGCGATGGTCTGCTTGGCCACGTACATACAGCAGATTTTGGAACAGTACGGCTTGTGCAGCTCCGGATCGCGGGAACCGGCGCACTGCACCCAGACGACCTCCTTTGGCTCCCGCCCGTCCGAGGGCCGCCGCAGGCCGTCTTCCGAGGCCAGCATACCTTCAAATTGTAACCCGTCAATCACGTCCGGGTAACGTCCGCTGCCGTACTCGCCCAGGTTATCTTTGGCGTACAGCTCGTAGCCGGTGGCGACGACGATGGCCCCAATGTCAAAGTTAAATTGGAAGTCTGAAAGGTTGGGAGTTTGGGAGGAAGGAGCCGTTCTTCCATCCTCCCGGCCTTCCGCCTGTTCCGCTTTCCGAACTTTTACGGTGAAATTTCCCACATAACCACCGGCCTCCGTCACCTCGGCATTTGTGAGCACCTGGATGTTGGGGTGGTGAGCCACGCGCTCCAGAGTGCCGCCTAGCAGGCCGTTGGCGTCGTCAAAGTTGACGTAAGCCCGAGAGAGTCGAGCCGTGTTGCCGCCCAGATGGTCGGCGCGCTCTACCAACACCACGGGGTAGCCTGCATCGGCGATGTCGAGCGCTGCCGTCATACCGGCAATGCCCCCGCCGATGACCAGCGCCCTCTTGACCAGCGGCAGGTAAAAGGGCACCAGCGATTCGTTGTAGCGCACCTTTTCGACGATGGTGCGGATCGTCTCAATTGCTTTGAGCGTCGCCGCCTCTGTGTCGTCCTGGTGCACCCAACTGACCTGCTCGCGGATGTTGGCGATCTCGCACTGGTAAGGGTTCACTCCCGCCGACTGGGCCGTCTTGCGGAAGGTGACCTCGTGCATGGCCGGCGAGCAGGCCGAAACGACCACCCCGTCCAGGTTGTGCTCGCGGATGGCCTCTTTGATCAAGTTCTGGCCCGGGTCGGAGCACATGTATTTGTAATCGGTGGCAAAGGCCACTGTGGGGTATTTTGCTATCTCTTCTGCCACGCGCTCTACGTCCACCGCGCCGGCGATGTTCAAACCGCAATGACAGACAAAGACGCCGATTCTACGCATAAGCCAGCCTCTCAGGGAGGGGATGGTTGGCTCAGATACGCATCCAGCCAGCCTACATATTGTCTGTAGTAACGCAACAATGGCTTCAGGGAACGATA
>CAYNKW010000083.1:5358-7854 GCA_964397845.1 uncultured Anaerolineae bacterium | reverse complement strand
TGACCAGTGCTGGCTACCTGGTAAAGCAACAACGGTTCAGCTCGATTGAGCGTCGTCAGATCCACCTCGGCTTCAAACAGGCGGGTCAGCGCGCCCCATAGTTCCAATCGCTCCTCGGCCGACAGAGATCGCTCCATCCAGACGGCCACGTCTGCGTCGCTGCCAGCATGGGTCCCTCCTCTGGCCTGCGAGCCGAAAAGGACAATGAGGCGCAGACTGTATTGCTCCGCAATCGGTTGCAGTTGCCCCGGCGGCGGTGCTCTCACCCTGCCACTCCCTCCATGACCGCCTCTGGCTGATCCTCGGCCGTCTGCTCGCGGCTCCAGCGGGCGAACAGGCTGAGCACTTTGCCCGCCGCGCCGCTGGCCTGCGCCACCGTCTCCGGGATGTCCTTGGGACCGCTGGCGCTGCCAGCAATAAAGATTCCGGGTCGCCACGTCTCTACCGGCTGGACGTTGTCGTTCGCCGGCAGGAGCCAGCCGTGCTCGTCGGTGGGCAGGTTGAGCATCCGGGCTACCAGTTTACCCTCCAGTCGGGGCACCATGGCCGTGGCCAGTACCACCAGGTCGGCAGCGATCTCGATGTTCTGGCCGGTGAGCGTGTCGGTGCCCCAGACGACGGTCTTGTCGCCGTCACGGAATATCTTGCTCACCTTGCCCCTCAGGTAGAGCGTGTCGTCCTCCTCCATCGCCCGCTGCACAAATTCTTCGTACCGCTTGCCGGCCGAGCGGATGTCAATGTAAAAGACATAAGTTTGGCCGTCGTGAACCCTGTGCTTGTAGAGCATGGCGTGCTTGGCGGTGTACATGCAGCAGATCTTGGAGCAGTAGGGCATGTGCAATTCTGGGTCGCGAGAGCCAGCGCACTGTACGAACACGACCTCCTTTGGTTCCTTGCCGTCGGAAGGACGACGTACTTTGCCGGCTGTCGGGCCAGAAGAGCTCAGCAGCCGCTCGAAGGCCAGGCCGTCGATCACGTCGGCTACCTGGCCGCCACCGTACTCGCCCATGTTGACCAGCGGGTACAGGTCATAGCCGGTGGCAACGATGATCGTCCCCACCTGCTCTTCGACGGTATAACTCTCCTGGTCGTAGTTGATGGCATCCGTGGGGCAAAACTTTTCGCAGACGCGGCATTTGCCCCTCTGGAACCAGAGACAGTTCTCAGTGTCAATCACCGGCTTGTTGGGTACCGCCTGGGGTGAGAGGGTATAGATCGCCTTCCGCCGGCCCATGCTCACTTCGAACTGGGTAGAGATCACCCGTTTGGGGCACTTTTCGGTGCAGGTGCCGCAACCGGTGCAGACATCCCAGTCCACATAGGCCGGGTTGCGCCGCACCACCACGCAAAAGTTTCCGATTTCGCCCTCGACGGATTCTACCTCAGAGTAGGTCATCAACTGGATGTTCTCGTGGTGGCCCACTTCAACCGTGCGCGGCGTCAGGATGCACTGCGCACAGTCCAGCGTAGGAAACGTCTCTGAAAGCTGGTGCATGCGCCCGCCGATGGAGGGCAGCTTGTCCACCAGCAACACCGGGTAGCCAGCGTTGCCAATGTCCAGCGCCGCCTGCATCCCGGCGATGCCAGCGCCGATGATGAGAACTCTGCAAATCGGAGAATCCTGTTCAGAGCAGGTTGGTGTTTGCTCTGCCATGGACTGCCTCTCTCTAGAGCAATCCCACTCGTTGCAGCAACGGGCGCGCGTCAATGTACGTCTTGTCCAGATCATAGTCCGCTGCATCCAGCCCCAATGCCAGCCCCAACAACTGGGCGTAGTAAAGCACGGGGATGGGTGTGTAACCTGCGTATCGCTGACTCATAGTCTGCTGCTGCTTGTCCAGGTTGAACTGGCACAGCGGGCAGTTGGCGACGATGAGTTCGGCCCCGTTGCGAATCGCGGAACTGAGCAATGTGTAGCTCATCTCCTGCGTCGCTTCCGGCGATTTAACGGCCAGGTACGCGCCGCAGCACTCGGTCTTGTGCGGCCAGTCCACCGGCTGCGCACCCATGGCCGTGAGCATGTCATCCAGCGACATGGGATCCTCCGGATCGTCGTAGGCCACCTCTTCCGGCGGACGCACCACCATGCAGCCGTAATAAGCGGCCACCTTAAACCCTGCCAGGGGCTTTTTGACCGCCTGGTGCACCGCCTCCCAGCCTACGTCGTCGCGCAGGATGTGCACGATGTCAAAAACCTCCACGCTACCTTCGTAATCGCTGTCGTGCTCCAGGAAGTAATTGACCTTCTCCAGCATGTCGCCGTCTTCTTTGAGCAGGTGGTTGGTGCGCTTGACGACGTTATAGCAGGTGGTGCAGGCCGTAGCCAGCCGTTGCCCCTCCAGGCTGGCCTTGTAGAGAATGTCCGTCGGGCCGATCAGGTCCATCGCATTGTCCGCCAGCAATGGGAACGTCGCGCCGCAGCAATTCCACTCCGGCAGCTCGATCAACTCTACGCCCAACGCCGCCGCCGAGGCCCGTACCGCGTTGTCAAAGCCC
>CAYNKW010000083.1:0-5258 GCA_964397845.1 uncultured Anaerolineae bacterium | reverse complement strand
GATCAACTCTACGCCCAACGCCGCCGCCGAGGCCCGTACCGCGTTGTCAAAGCCCTTGGCTGTTGTGTTCAGAGTGCATCCAGGAAAATAGGGGATCTTCATGCTGCCTCCATCTCGGTAGATCGGTAAATTGGGAAACTGGTAAATTGGTCAAGGGCAAGCCCAATTTACCAATCTACCAACTCAGGTCGTGTACTTGCGGAAACCGCCGATGAACAATTGCTGCGGGAACTCGGCCAGTTCCAGCGGCGGGATGTCGTCTATCGTGACGTGGTCGCCCTTCTCCTGAAGGATGATCTCTCGCACGGCCTCCATGATACGTGCCAGGTCCACTCCCTTGGGACAGCGGGAATAGCAGGTCTGGCAGGCGGCGCAGAACCAGGGCGTGTTCGAGCTCAGCACTTTCTCCACCATGCCCAACTGGACGTAACGGATCACCTGGCTGGGCAGCATGTCCATGGCGAACGCCGCCGGACAGCCGGCCGAGCACTTGCCACACTGATAGCAAGCCAATAGATCCTGCCCGCTGATCTCCTCAATCTTGCGTACCAGGTCGTTCTTGATGGAAGTTCTTGATAGTCTGACGCGCATCCCCGCCTCCGCTTTCACACAAAGCAAAAAGAGACGACCTGCCAACAAGCCAGCCAATAATCACCGACCCGTGTCCGTCGTCCCTCCACGTTTCTGTACCGACTTGGCACCCTCGCTTTCATCCAATCAGCCGTTGATCGGTTCGTCAGTAAAGACAAGTGTGCAAGAAACCAATTCTTATCACATTATACACCATGATGAAACTATTGTCAAGATACCTCACAACAGACAATGGCAATTGGCCGAATTGACTTTCCTGGTGGTACGTACCTAGAAGATAAGTCTGATGCCAAAAGCCAGGATTATGTAGGCGAGCCAACCAATGATGCACGTAACGATCGCTGACCCCCAGTCAACATCTAGGCCTTCCTTGACAGCCATGACAACAAGAATCAGTGACCATATAGCGCCAATGATAACGATCGGCCAACCCAAGCATGAAAAGATACTGAAAATCCCCAGCACGTTCGGCGCGTAGGCAAAGCCGATGACCCGCTGCATCTCATTAAAGTCAGCCTCGCCCTGGAACATGTTGACACCTACCCAGTAAGTGATGAAGGCCCAGAGTAGGTAGCCAATTATCCGCACAATAGGGTCCACAATGAGGTTACCGAAGAGACTCCCAATCCCTAATCCGGCAATTAGGCTGCCAATAGCTGCACCAATGGCCGATGCCACGACCGCGATGATGACGACAGCCCATGCCTGCTGAGTGGCCATCTGATCTTCTTCCACTTCCCGAAACACGGTCAGGTCAAACGTAAAGACGCGCACAACCCGGCTGATGATGGCGTTGAAGTCCAGATCCATCCTTAACCTCCTTTATGGGTTTCATTGAGTGGAATCTCTGCGCCTTTGCGGCCAACTGCCGCAGATTATACACCAACCCGCCGAATTTGTCCAACCCTTTTTGACTACTTTTTCGTTTCTCGGTGTCTAATCGTCTGGGTACTCAAACGGCCCCAACCGGATGGGCGACAACGGGTCGCCGGGCCGATCCAGCACCGGGCTGCGCTGGATCTCCGGCCAGGTGTACATACCCATGTCCATCCAAAACGGCCCCGCCTCAGCCGGCGGGTCGAAATCGGCCCACGTCACGAGGGTATCACCCTCTTGCCAGGCGTGAGAAGAAAGCGGCACGTCGTGGACGGCCAGTGGATCTGTGCCTGGCTCCAGGTGCTGGGCCGAACGCAGGTGGTTGAACTGGTGGTAGCGACCCGGGACGAGCGGCCCGACGAGCTTCCACCAGGTCGTGACCCGCAGGCGACCGCCGGCCGAACGCGCGCCCCAGCCCCGCAACTGTGCGCCATTGGCCAACGTTAGCGGCTCGATGGGCTGGAAGCCAGACAGGTTTGTGCGCTCGACCGTCAAAGCGACGTAGGGCGGCTCTCCTTCACGCCGGGGGAACTCTTGCATCTCTCCATTGAGATTGCTTGCCTGCGCCTCGACCCAGGCGGGGAGATCGGCGAAGGTGGCCAGCAGGTGCGCCGGTTCGTCGGGGATGAGCAGCACCGATTGCCCGTCCACGAGCCGGTGCGGGTAATCCCACAGGAGGACGCTGAAACCGGCCGCGTCGCCAAAGAATTCGGGCACGTCGCCGTGGGCGTGCACCACGATCGGCCGGCCGTCCATCAGAGAGCGGGCAGCGGCGCGAGGTTTTGCCAGCGGCGTGCCGATGCCACCCGGCGTCAGGCGGTGAGACACCACATCCAGCCCCCGGGCCACCGGCCCGGCCTGGATCACTGCTACAGCCAGAGCGGCGGCCGTGATCGGCAGGCCCCACCAGCGGCGCCGCACCAGCCCTGCCACAGCGCCCGCTGCTAAGAAGAGCGCCGGCAGCGCCGCTAACTGGTACTGGGGGAATACCGGCGTTTTGTGTCGCAGGAAAACCAACGGCGCTGAGATCGCCCACGCAGGCAGCAGCGCCGTCAGCACGCTACGCCAGTCTCGCCGATCATCGCGTGTGTCGCGCCATGCCTGCCACGCCAGTGCAGCCAGGCCGAGGCCGACGAGGAGAGCCGTTGCCAGACTGGCCACTTCCATTGCCATCGAGAGAGGTTGCTCCCACGTCCAGCGGTTGCCCAGCAGGAGCCACTCCCAGTCGGCGCCGGCGGCCATCTGGCCCAACTGGCGGAAAGCTACCACGCCGGTCTGCGCCGGCTGCCACCAAAGCTGCCGCAGGTCGGCCTGCACGCCCGGCGCACAGCACCAGATGGTGTGGACGAAAGGCCAGGCGACCAATGCCGCCACCGCCCCGCCGGCCAGGATCGCTTGCCAGTGCCGCCAGAGACGATACCGCAGGATCAACCAGGCCGTGGCCGGCAGGAGACCGATGCCGGCATAGTGCACCTGGAGGGAAAATCCAGCCAGGAAGACGTGAAGCGCCAGGGCCCAGGCTCTCTGCCGGCTGACACCCACGACGCCAGCGACGGCCCAGAGCACAGCCAGGGGCGGCAGAAGGTCCTGGCTCCAGATGCTCCGCGAGTAGAGGACGGCAAAAGGCGATGCGGCAAAGAGCAGCGCCGCGCTGAGCGCTGCCCACGGTCCCCATGCCCGCCGGGCCAGCCACCACAAGCCCGCTACAGCCAGCGCCCCTGACAAGCCGACGAACAGCGTCGCCACCAGCGGGTCGGTCGAGAGGCGATACGGCAGGGCAAAGAGCCAGACGGCAGCCGGAAAGTTGGGCACGCCGGCCGAGGACTGCATCCCCAGGCGGGCAAATTCCCCCTGGCGGGCCATCTGCAATGCCATCAAGCTGAGCCGCGCCTCGTCAAAGCTGAACGAGTTGACGCCTGGCCAGCCCAGCCGCAGGAGTCCAGCGAAGGCCAGGACACTCGCCAGGCCGATGGCCTCCAGAACATGGTGGGTTCGTGGCTGCACCTTATCTCTAAAGAGCCTCTCGATCCCCTGTCCGACTCTATGCAGAGTATTGTAGGGCTTAGACTTCCCGCGCGTCAATCACCTCCTGCACCAGGGGCTTGAGCGCGGCGACCAACTCGTCCTTGGGCACACCCTCGACCTTGATGGTGCACAGGCGGTTGGTGGGGTCCTCACCCAGGAACGTGCCCAGGGCGATGATGTTGCCGCCCTTGTTCGCCACCTCGGTGGTGATCCTGGCCAGCTCGCCTTTGACCTCCGGGACGAGCATTGTCACCCGCACGCCCTTTTCCCGCGCGCCAAAGAGCTCGATAAAGACCTTGAACAGGTCGGTCTCGGTGATGATGCCTACCACCGTGCCATCGCGCATCACCGGTAGGCCGCCGATCTTGTGGTCGGCCATGATGCGGGCCGCGTCTTCCAGTTGCGCGTCATTCTTTCGCCAACTAACATTCGTTTACCTCCCTCTTGACTCTCGGAACAGGAAGAAATTTATCATAATTGCGTGTTGCGTGTTCCGCTACGCAGCACGCAACACACCCCAGGGGTAAAAGACGGGTTGAGTGTGATGGTCAGCGGGACTTTCCCTGGGACAAAAAGTACCCCAGGCGGCGCAACTCGGCCTCGTTGCGTCGCCAGTTCTTGACGACCTTGACGCGCAGCTCCAGGTACACCTGCCTGTCGAGCAATTTCTCCAGTTCCTCCCGCGCGGCCTGGCCGATGCGCTTGATGGTGCGCCCGCCCTTGCCAATGACGATTCCCTTTTGCGAGGCCCGCTCCACGATGAGCATCGCCTGGATGTAGGTCAGGTCGGCACGGCGCTCCTTGAACTGCTCCACCGTCACGGCCAGGGCGTGGGGCACCTCGTCGCGCAGCAGCGTCATGGCCTGGGCGCGGATAAACTCGCCGGCAATGTCGCGCAGGTAGGCGTCGCTGACCTCGTTTTCCGGGTAGTAACGTGGTCCCTCCGGCAGGCGGGCGATGACAGCTTCCAGCAACTGTGGCACGTTGTCGCCCCGCGTGGCCGAGATGGTGAACCATACGGCCGGTTTTATCAATGCCAGGTAGTCGTTAGCGCGAGAATCCACCTCGTCCGGGGAGAGCAGGTCCACCTTGTTCAGCGCCAGTACGACCGGCCTCCGGGCGTGCCGGCTCACCAGGCCGGCGATAACCCGATCCTCGGCAGTGGGTGGCGTTTCCAGGTCGGCCATGAACAGCACGACGTCGGCGTCGGGGATCGCAGTAGAGGCAGCCTGCACCATGGACTGCCCCAGCTTGTGCAACGGCTCGTGGATGCCGGGCGTGTCCACAAAGATGATCTGCGCGTCGGCAGGGTCGCCCTGGTCACGGTGGAGGGTGAGGATGCCCCGCAGCCGGGTGCGCGTCGTCTGCGGCCTGGGCGAGACTGGGGCGATCTTTTGGCCCAGCAGGCGGTTGAGCAGCGTGGATTTGCCCACGTTCGGCTTGCCCACCAGCGCCACAAAGCCGGAGCGGTGGCCGGGGGGAGGGTCGGTGAATTGGGTGTTGGTAGGTTGGGAATTGGTAAATTGGGACTTGGTAGGTTGGGAATTGGTCATGGTGACTCCCGTGGGTTGGTCGGAAGGGCGGAAGATCGGAAAGTTGGAAGGTTGGAAGGCTGCAAAGTTAGAATGGTCAGATTATGGGATTCCTTGATGCACCAGATTCTTTGCAAATGAGAGAAGATTTTGTCTGTCATGCTGAGCCCTTCGACTACGCTCAGGATAAACTCCGCGAAGCATCCCGTTCCTGGCTTGCGGAACGAGATTCTT
>CAYNKW010000082.1:0-15277 GCA_964397845.1 uncultured Anaerolineae bacterium | reverse complement strand
CAGCGTCCTGGTCGCCACCCTCTTTATGGTCACGCTTGGCCGCAGGTTACTCCCCGACCGGCCCCTCGAGGACAGACTGCATCGTGCCCGGCTGTCGAGCCAACTGATCGACCTCTACCGGCTGCCGGAGCGCATTTTCACCCTTCATGTGCCCCCCAATTCGCCTATCGTCGGCCAGACGCTGGCCGAGAGCGGCCTGGGGCGAGATCACGGGCTGACGGTCTTGAGCATTGCGTAAAACGTGAAATGTGAGCGCTCGCATCAGGTTTTACATTTCACATTTACATTTGACAAACTTGACAACATGCGTCGCTTATGATAGAATGGGGTTTGTTGTGGCAATTCGTCAGCAAACCCCGAGTTTGCCGCAGGGCATCTAGCAAGGAGGCTCGTTAATGCCCGCTGACTATCTTCCACTTTTGATTCTCATCATTGTAGCCGCGCTGTTCGCTGTTATTGCTATTGGCCTCCCCTCTCTCCTCGGCCCCCGCAAGCCCACCAAAACCAAACTGGCCACCTATGAATGTGGCAAACTCCCCTTTGGTGATGCACGCCGGGCTTTTTCTGTTCACTATTACATGGTGGCCATGCTCTTTGTCGTCTTTGACATTGAGGTAATCTTTCTCTACCCCTGGGCTGTCCTCTTTCGCAAATTCGATCCCAGGCTATTTGGCCTGATCGAGATAGGTGTCTTTGTGGCCCTTCTCCTGGTCGGGTACGTGTACGTCTGGTGCAAGGGTGCGTTAGAATGGGACTAGCGAGTTGCGAATTACAGCCTTGAGTCGCGGTTCCGAACTCGCAGCTTACCTTGAAAGGTTTACGGTATGGGACTGGAGACCAAGTTACCCGATAATATCATCACGGCTAAACTGGAGGACGTCGTCAACTGGGCGCGGAGCCGTTCGTTCTTTCCGCTGACCGCTGGGCTGGCCTGCTGCGCCATTGAGATGATGCACGCCGGTAGCTCGCGGCACGACATGGCGCGCTTTGGGGCCGAGGTGTTCCGCGCCACGCCGCGCCAGTCCGATTTGATGATCGTTTCGGGTCGCGTGTCGCAAAAGATGGCTCCGGTGGTGCGCCGCCTGTGGGAGCAGATGCCGGAGCCCAAATGGGTCATCGCCATGGGGGCCTGTGCCTCTTCGGGAGGCATGTTCCACAACTATGCCATCCTGCAAGGGGTGGATACCATCATCCCGGTGGACATCTATGTGCCTGGCTGCCCACCCCGGCCGGAGGCGTTACTGTACGCTATCACCCAGTTGCAAGAGAAGGTGATGAAGGAAAAATTCAAGGATCGGGCGTAGGGGGTAACCGTTGACGGAAGGCAACATCAACGTGGAGAAACTAAAAGCCCAGTTCCCGGAAGCAGTGCTGGGCGTTAAAGAGTTCCGAGACGAGGCGACGATCGCGGTCAAACCGGAGCAGATCCTCGAGGTCTGCACGTTCCTGCGGGACGATCCGGACCTCAAGTACGATCAGTTGACGTTTGTTTCGGCAGTGGATAACCTGGCGCGCAAGGGGCCGAGTTCCGATGGGCACCGTTTCGATGTGGTGTATCAGCTTCACTCGCTAACGCACCGCCGCCGGCTGCGCTTGAAGGCGTCTTTGACGGGAGACGCACCTCGCATCTCCAGCGTCGTGCCGGTCTGGCCGGCGGCCAACTGGCACGAGCGAGAGACATACGACCTGATGGGTGTCGTCTTTGAGGGCCATTCCGATCTGCGCCGTATTCTGATGCCCGACGACTGGGCCGGCCACCCGCTGCGGAAAGACTACCCCCTGGGTGGTGAGCCGGTGGCTTTTACCGTCAACCTGGACGGCCCGGCGATGCAGACTATTGGCCAGATCACGCGGCAGGTACCGCCATTGCCCTCGGTGCCGCCACCCGGCTCCGAGCCCGACCGTTACATGCTGGTCAACTTTGGCCCGCAGCACCCGGCCACCCACGGCGTGTTGCGCATCGTGGTGGAACTGGACGGCGAGCGGGTGGTAGATATTTACCCCGACATTGGCCACCTGCACTCGGGCATCGAAAAGACCGCCGAGCACAAGCTCTACAACCAGGTCATCCCGTACACAGACCGGATGGACTACGTCGCGTCAATGAACAACAACCTGCCCTATGTGTTGGCGGTGGAAAAGCTGCTGGGCATCGAAGCGCCGCCGCGCGCCCAGGTGGTGCGGGTTATCCTGTGCGAGTTGCAACGGCTGGCAGCGCATCTCATCTGGTTCGGCACCAGCATTCTGGACCTGGCTGGCGTGGGCATGAGCCTGCTGATGTACGCATTCCGTGACCGGGAAGATATTTACGACATCATCGAAATGGTCTCTGGAGCGCGCATGACGCCCAGCTACTTTACCGTGGGCGGTTTGCGGAGGGACGTGCCGGCGGGCTTTGTGGCCCGCGTGCGGCAGTTCCTCGACGTGTTCAAGGGTCGTCTGCGCGACATGGACAAGTTGATCACCAGGAATCCCATTTTTCTCTCCCGTGTAAAAGGGATCGGTTACTTGAGCCAGGAAGACGCGATAGCCTGGGGTGTGACTGGCCCATGCCTGCGGGGCAGCGGTGTGGCCTTTGACCTGCGCAAAGAAGAGCCCTACATCGGCTACGAGGACTGTGATTTCGACGTGCCCAGCTTCCCGGAGGGGGACGCGCTGGCTCGCTACAAGGTGCGCATGGAAGAGATGTGGCAAAGCATGCGCATCATCGAGCAGGGACTGACCAGGTTGCCCGATGGCCCAGTAAAGGTTGCTGACCGCAAGATCAGCCTGCCGCCGCGCGAGGAGCTGGACACCAGCATGGAGGCGCTCATCCACCAGTTCAAGCTGGTGACGGAGGGCTACTCGCCACCGCCGGGCGAGGTGTACGTCGGCTGTGAGAATCCCAAAGGTGAACTTGGCTTCTACCTGATGTCCGACGGCACGCCGAAGCCGTATCGCTGCAAGATCCGGGGGCCATCCTTCTCCAACCTGGCCACGGCGGCATTGATGGTGCGCGGGGCGCTTCTCTCTGACCTGGTGTCTGTCGTCGCTTCGGTGGACATTACGTTGGGAGAAGTGGATCGGTGAGGAATGGAGAATGGAGGATGGAAGAATGAGAGAACCACCCTTCCAATCTCTGCGGAGGCAATTGTGCTTTCTGAGCAAGTAAGGACCAAAATCACACAACTCAAAGAACGTTACCCGCAGGCGCGGTCGGCATTGTTGCCGGCGTTGCACCTGGCACAGCGGGAACACGACGGCTGGCTGAGCGACGAGTTGATGGTCGAGGTGGCAGAAGTGATGGGCCTGCCGTCCGCCGAGGTGCGCTCGGTGGCCAGCTTTTACACCATGCTCAACCGCCGGCCGGTGGGCAAGTATCTCGTCCAGGTCTGCACCAACCTATCCTGTTCGCTACTGGGTGCGGAGCACATCGTCGAGCACCTCAAGCGGGCGCTGGGCATCAAGGTGGGCGAGACGACGCCCGATGGCTTGTTCACGCTGCTGGAGGTGGAGTGCCTGGGTTCCTGCGGCACCGCGCCAATGATGCAGATCAACGACACGTACCATGAGAATCTGACGACCGAGAGGATAGATGAAATCTTGAACAGGTTAGCGGAAAGTGAGGGGTAAGTTGGAAAACTGATGGTTTGGTAAATCAGGATGCGCACATCCCCAATCTACCAATTTACCAACCCACCAACCTTCCAATCCGCCAGGGGATAACGATGAAGAATTTCTTACTGCACAACGTGGGAATCCCCAACTCGTGGGAGATTGATACCTACATTGAGCGGGGCGGCTACGAGGTGTTAGCCAAAGCGCTCAAGGGGCATCAGCCAGCCGAGCTGGTGACGATAGTGAAAGAGTCCGGCTTGCGAGGGCGGGGTGGGGCCGGCTTTCCGGCGGGCGTCAAGTGGGGCTTTTTGCCGCCAGGCACTTACCCGCGCTACATGGTCTGTAACGCCGATGAGGGCGAACCGGGCACCTTCAAGGATCGTGTGCTTATCGAACACGACCCTCATGGCTTGATCGAGGGCATCGCCATCTCGTCTTATGCCTGCGAAGCAGAGATGGCCTTCATCTATATCCGGGGCGAGTACGAGTTCGGTGCGCAGCGGCTGGAACGGGCCATTGAGCAGGCCTACGAGCGGGGTTACCTGGGGAAGAATATCCTGGGCGGCGACTACAACCTGGACGTAGTCGTGCATCGCGGCGCGGGGTCCTATATCTGCGGCGAGGAGACAGCGTTGCTCAGTTCGCTGGAAGGGCAGCGCGGCCACCCCAAACTCAAGCCGCCCTTCCCGGCCAGCGAGGGCGTCTACCGCAAGCCGACCATCGTCAACAACGTGGAGACGCTCTTTAACGTGCCATTCATCGTCGAGCGAGGAGCAGACTGGTACCGCAGCTTTGGCACGGAGAAGAGCCCTGGCCTCAAGCTGTTCAGCATCAGCGGACACGTCAACAAGCCAGGCGTCTACGAGTTGCCGCTGGGCGCGCCGGTGATGACACTGATCAACGATTACGCTGGCGGCCCCAGCCAGCCTATCAAAGCGGTGATTCCCGGTGGCTCGTCCACGCCGATGCTCCCCGCCGGCAGACTGGAAGGCCTGACGCTGGACTACGAGGCAATTGCCGAGGCCGGTTCCGCGCTCGGCTCTGGTGGCGTCATTGTCATCGGCGAAGGAACGTGTATCGTTCAGACGGTGGAGCGACTGGCCGAGTTCTACCGCCACGAGAGCTGCGGCATGTGCATTCCCTGCCGCGAGGGCACCGATTGGTTGTACCAGATTCTCCATCGCATCGAGCACGGCAGGGGACGCGAGCAAGACCTCGACCTGCTGCTGGACATTTGCGACGGCATCGCCGGCAAAAGCTTTTGCCCCCTGGGCGACGCAGCACTGGGCCCGGTGCAGTCCAGCATTGAGCATTTCCGCGACGAGTATCTGTTCCACATTCACCAGAAGCGGTGTATGGTTGGTGGTCAAACGTGAGGAATTGCTGGCCTTAATCGAACATGGGGAGGACTCGACAGTCGAGTTCAAGCTGGACGAAATCCGAGCGTCCGACTTGGCCAGAGAAATCGTCGCTCTCAGCAATCTGGAGGGAGGCGTCATTCTCTTGGGCGTGGCCGACGATGGGCAAATCGTTGGCGTGCAGCGTTCGAACGTCGAGGAGTGGGTGGTCAACGTTTGCCGTCAGCACTGCGATCCACCGATTATCCCGGTGATTAACAAGATCAAAGTCGGCGACAAGCTGGTGTTGGCTGTGCAGGTATCCCGCAGCCGCGAGGTGGTCTCGACTCAGCGAGGGCAATATTTCATCCGCGTGGGTTCTACCGTGCAGACGCCCACCAAGTTTGAACTGGCGCGACTCTTCCAGCGGGCGCAGTTCGTGCGTTACGACGAGACGCCGGTCTACACCACGACGGTGGACGAGATTGCCCTGGATCGGGTCAATCGTTACCTGGCGCGGCTGGAACAGGAACCCTTGGAGGCGGGGGCGCTGGCACTGACCGACGCACTGGCCAACCTGCGGATTGCCGTTCGTATTGAGGAGCGGATTTACCCCACTGTGGCCGGAATGTTGACATTCGGCAAGGAACCTCGGCGGCATCTGGATCAAACCGGCGTGATGCTGGTCCGTTACGCTGGCAGGGAGCCGGGCGACGAGGTATTGGACAGCTTGGACGCGGCTGGCACACTGGATGAGCAGATCGAGGCCACGGTGGCTTTTGTGCGGCGCAACATGCAGGTGCGGTCTCGCCTGACAGGTGAGGGTGTCGCCCGCGAAGACTTGCCGGATTATCCTTTGCTGGCCGTGCGCGAGGCGATCACTAATGCCGTGGCGCACCGCGATTATGCCATCCTCGGCGCGAGGGCGCGGGTGCGCATGTTCGACGACCGGCTGGAGGTGCTCAGCCCCGGCGGGCTGCCCAATACGCTGACGTTAGAGAATATCAAGACAGTTCAATACGCCCGCAACTCGTTAATCGTTTCCTTCTTGCAGGGGTTGGGCTATATGGAGCGGCGCGGTGAAGGCATCCTACGCATGATTCGCTGGTCGTGGGAGAACGATGCGCCGCCACCGACCTTCGAACTGCCTGATGAAAATCTGTTCCAGGTCACACTTTTCAAGCGACGCGATAACGGTAATGAGGATAGCTAGCTTATGCAGCAAGTGATCACGCTTACCATAGATGGTCAAGAAATCGCCGCCCGGCCCGGCACGACGGTGCTGGAGGCGGCGGAGCAGTTGGGCATTGAGATACCGACCTTTTGTCACCACGCCCGGCTGGTGCCGGTGGGTGCCTGCCGCATGTGCCTGGTGGAGATCGAGCGGATGCACGACCTGCAAACCGCCTGCTCCACACACGTCCGCGAAGGGATGGTCGTCCGCACGAACACGCCGGAGGTACTCAAGGCCCGCCGTCAAAACCTGGAATTCCTGTTGCTCCACCACCCGCTGGATTGCCCGGTGTGCGACAAGGGTGGCGAGTGCGAATTGCAGGATCAGGTCTTCCGCTGGGGGCCGGGGGAGAGCCGCTTCATCGAGGAGAAGCGACACAAGGCCAAGGTGTATCCGCTGAGCGATTACATTGTGCTCGATCAGGAGCGGTGTGTGCTCTGCCGGCGGTGCGCGCGCTTTATGCAAGAGTGGGCTGGCGACCCGCAGATCGGCTTTTTCGAGCGGGGCCGCAACACCGTGGTGGACATTTTCCCCGGCCAGCCGTTCGACTCGTTCTTTGCCGGCAACACGATTGACCTCTGCCCCGTGGGCGCACTGACCAGCCGCGTGTTCCGCTTCCGTTCGCGGGTGTGGGAGATGGATCGCGTGCCCAGTGTTTGTACTGCCTGTGGCGTGGGCTGCAACATCGCGCTGGACGTCAAGAACAACGAACTGCGGCGCATCGTGCCCCGCCTCAACCGCGAGGTCAACGACCAGTGGATGTGCGACCGGGGCCGGTTCGACCACAGCTTCGTGGAGCGGGAGGACCGCCTCAAGACGCCGCTGGTGCGGCGGAACGGCACGCTGGAACCGGCCACCTGGGACGAGGCGCTGTCGCTGGTGAGCGAGCGGCTGGCAGGCATCGCCCAGGAGCACGGCCCGGATAGCGTGGGCGGCATCGGATCGGCGTGGGTGACCAATGAGGCGAACTACCTGTTCCAGAAACTGTTCCGGGGCGTCATCGGCACCAACAACGTGGATTATCCGGGGCGGATGCCGGACGCAGCCAGGCCCGTGGGCGTGATGGCCGACCTGCGCCGTGCCGACTCGGTCTTTTTGCTGGGGCTGGATCTGTTGGAATCCTCGCCCATTATCGAGATGTTCATGCGGCGCATCGCGGTCATGTACAGCGTCAAGCTCATCGTCGCCCACCCCAGGCAGGTGCCGCTGACCCGTTTTGGTCTCTGGCTGCCGTACAGGCCGGGTACCGAAGAGACCCTTTGCCAGGGCGTGGCCCGTGCCATTGTGGACACCACGCTTGCCAAATACCCTGAAGGCCGCCAGGAGGAATGGGAGGCCTGGGCGACGGCGATTGCCGTCGAGCAGGCTGCCGAGGCAACCGGCGCTTCGGTGGAGGCGATCCGGCAGGCGGCTCGGGTCCTGACTGAGGCTCGCCATGCTATCGCGGCGCACAGCACGGATGTGGGACGCGGACCGCAGGGTGAGGCCAACCTTGAGGCGCTGCGCCGCCTGACAGCCATGGCTGGCAGCCACGAGCCGTTCTACGTGGCCGAGCGGGCCAGCACCGTGGGTGCCATGGACATGGGCATCGCCCCACACCGGCTGCCTGGCCCCGCCCCGCTGGACGAGGCCGAGGCGCGGCAGCGGCTGGCAGAGGTGTGGTCGTTAGACGAGGCATCGCTGCCGGCCGAGCCTGGCTTGAAGGAGGCCGAGATGTTCGAGGCGGGCGCGCTGAAGGCCCTGTACATCATGGGTTCTTGCCGCCGCCCGCCGGGCAGCGACGCCAGCCAGGCGCTGGAGGAATTGGTCTTTTTGGTGGTGCAGGATATTTTTCTCACCGAGACGGCTGCCCTGGCCGATGTGGTATTGCCTGCGGTCAGCTTTGCCGAGTTGGATGGCACTTACACCAACCTCAAAGGGCGGGTGCAGCGAGTTCACCGCGCACTGAGGCCGCTGGGCGAGAGCTGTGCCGACTGGAAGATCCTGGCCGAGCTGGGGCAGCGGCTGGTGGTCAGCAAGGAGCAAAAGGCACGTTGGGTCTACACCGACCCGGCAGCGGTCATGGACGAGATTGCAAAGGCGGTGCCGGCCTACGGCGAGATCAGCTACGCGACACTGGGCGAGTTCGGCAAACGGCGGGCAGGAGAGTAGAGGCAAAGCTATGGACTGGATTGACACCTGGCTCATTCCCATCATCAAAAGTCTAATAATCGCCTTCGGTTTGCTGATAGGCTTCGCTTACACCACCTGGTTGGAGCGGCGGGGCTACGGCCTCTTCCAGTTGCGGCGGGGGCCGAACCGCGCCGGGCCGTTTGGACTGCTGCAGCCGGTGGCCGACGCGCTCAAGGCGTTTTTCAAAGAAGAGTTCGTGCTGGACACAGTGGACAAGGTCATCTATGTCATGGCGCCGGGTATTGCCATGGGGGCATCGCTACTGACCTTTGCTGTGATACCCGTTGGCCGGCCGATTCGCCTGTTTGGCCACGAGATCGCCCTGCAACTGGCCGACGTGGACATCGGCATCCTGTGGGTGTTGAGCGTTGCCGGACTGGGGGTGTATGGCATCGTCCTGGGCGGGTGGAGCAGCAACAACAAGTACTCGCTGCTGGGCGCGCTGCGCACCACAGCTCAGTTGCTCAGCTACGAACTGCCGTTGGGCTTGGCGATCCTCAGCGTGGTGCTCACGGTCGGCTCATTAAAGATGACGGACATCGTGGATTATCAGTCGTCGTTGCCGCTCGCCGTGATGCAGCCGGTGGCGTTTCTCGTCTTTCTCATCAGCATCTTTGCCGAGACGAACCGCTCGCCCTTTGATCTGCCCGAGACGGAGAACGAATTGGTGTCCGGCTTTAACACCGAATACGGCGGCATCAAGTTCGCGCTGTTCTTTATGGCCGAATACATCAACATGATCAACGCCAGCGCCATCTGCACGACGCTCTTCCTGGGCGGCTGGCGCGGGCCGTTTGTGGGTCAGGTACCGATCCTGTCGGTGGTGTATTTCTTGATCAAAGTGGTGTTTATGCTGTTCTTCTTTGTCTGGGTGCGAGCCAGCCTGCCACGTGTGCGCTACGACAAATCTATGGCCTTTAACTGGAAGTTCCTGGTGCCGGTAGGGCTGGCAAACCTGGCGGTGACGGCAGTCGTCCTGGCAGTGGTGTAATCGCGTATCGCTTATTGTGCATTGCCATGCGAAGCCATAAGCGATAGGTTATATGCTATACGCGATAGGTAATCTGCGATATGCGAGAGGTTGATCAATGAACGTCGTTGATGCGATAAGGGGCCTCGTTCGAATCGCCCAATCCCTGGGTGTGACGCTGAAATATGTGCCAGTCAAGCCGATAACGGTGCAATACCCCGAGGAGCCGGTGCAGATTTATCCCCGCTTCCGGGCGCGGCATCAATTGATGCGACACGAGAACGGCCTGGAAAAGTGCGTGGGGTGCGCGCTCTGCGCGGCGTATTGCCCGGTAAACTGCATCTATGTCGAGGCCGGGGAGAACACGGACGAGGCGCGGTACTCGCCGGGTGAGCGGTACGCCAAGGTCTACGAGATCAACATGAGCCGCTGCATCTTTTGCGGTTTCTGCGAGGAGGCGTGTCCCACAGGGGCCATTGTTCTGCGGCACGAGTTCGCTCTGGCTGACCATTACCGCAACAACCAGATTTACACCAAAGAGATGCTGTTGGAACCGGCGAAACCCCACGTGGTGGTGAAGGACGACGGAGGGCGGGCGTAATGGAGATGGTGCTTTTCTTTGTACTGGCGACGATTGCCGTGGTGGGAGCGCTGGGAGTGGTGCTGGCCCGGCAGTCAGATCACAGTGCACTCTTTTTGCTGCTGAATTTCTGCGCACTGGCCGCAATTTACGTGACGCTCAACGCGCCCTTTCTGGCGGCGGTGCAGGTCATTGTCTACGCCGGTGCGATTGTGGTCATGTTTCTCTTTGTGGTGATCATGCTCAACGTGGCGCACCGCGAGCGGCCGGAGACCAAGCAGGGGCAACGATACGCCGGCTTGTTGCTGGGGGCACTCCTGCTGGCTGGGCTGATCTACATCGTTGCCAGCAACCCCCAACTGCCGCCCGAGTTGACGCCGTCTGACAACGTGGCCGCCGTTGGCGAGGCACTCTTTACCGACTACCTGCTGCCCTTCGAGCTGGCGGGGGTGTTACTGCTCATCGGCGTGGTGGGCGCCGTGGTGCTGGGCAAGCGTGAGCTGGGGGAGTAGATGATTCCATCATCCTTTTACTTGATTTTGAGTGCGATTCTGTTCACCGTCGGCGTGGTGGGCGTGCTGACGCGGCGCAATGCCATCGTCATTTTGATGTGCATCGAACTGATGCTCAACTCGGTCAACCTGACCTTCGTGGCTTTCTCCCGCTACCTGGCCTCGATGACCGGGCAGGTCTTTGTGCTGATGACGGTGGCTGTGGCGGCGGCCGAGGTCGCAGTGGGGTTGGGCATGATCATTGCGCTGTATCGTCAGAAAAAGACGGCCGACGTTGACGACATCAATATCCTAAAATGGTAGGTATTCGCCTATCGCATGTTGCGTATCGCTTATCGTGGTCTTGAAACGGGCGGCGATAGGCCGCATGCGATACGCGAACGTCGGAGGCTTGGCATGGGGTCTTTTGACAAGTTGCCGTGGTTGCTGTTGCTGTTCCCGCTGCTGGGCGTGATCATCAATGGCTTTTTCGGGCGGCGATTGGGCCGCAAGGGCGTCAGCCTGGTCGGGCCAGGTGTGGTGCTGGTGTCGTTTTTGTTGGCACTGATTCTGCTGTTTGGCCTGCTCCAATCGCCGGGCGAGTTTGAGCCGTCCAGCTCACTCTTTACCTGGATCGCGATCGGTAGCTTTCAGGTCGAGGCATCACTGTTGCTGGACCCCCTGTCGCTGGTGATGGTGTTGGTCGTCACCGGTGTCGGCTTTCTCATACACGTCTATTCCACCGGTTACATGGCCGAGGAGGAGCGCTTTGCCCGCTTTTTCACGCTGCTCAACCTGTTCATCTTTTCCATGCTGACGCTGGTGCTGGCCGACAACTTTTTGCTGCTCTACGTCGGCTGGGAATTGGTGGGCTTTTGCTCCTACATGCTCATTGGCTTCTGGTTCGAGAAACCCTCGGCCGCTGACGCGGGCAAGAAGGCATTCCTCGTCAACCGCGTCGGCGACTTTGGCTTTGCCCTGGGCGTGTTTCTCATCTTTGTCACTTTTGGCTCGCTGGCTTACGCCGACGTGCTGAACGCCGAGGCGGTGGAAGCCATTGCGCCATTAACAATCACGACTATCACGCTGCTGCTCTTTGTGGGCGCGGTGGGCAAGTCGGCGCAGATCCCGCTGTACGTCTGGCTGCCGGACGCGATGGAGGGGCCCACGCCGGTCAGTGCCCTCATCCACGCGGCGACGATGGTCACTGCCGGCGTGTACATGATCGCCCGCACCAACGTTCTCTTTGCCGCCTCACCGACGGCCAGCGGGGTCGTGGCCTGGATCGGCGTGCTGACGGCCTTTTTCGCGGCGACCATCGCCCTGGTGCAGACCGACCTGAAGCGCATCCTGGCCTATTCCACGGTCAGCCAGTTGGGCTACATGATACTGGGTGTGGGCGTGGGCGGCTACGCGGCTGGCATCTTTCACCTGACGACGCACGCTTTCTTCAAGGCGCTGCTCTTCCTGGGGGCGGGCAGCGTCATGCATGCCCTGGCCGGCGAGTTGAACATTTTCAAGATGGGCGGCCTGCGCGAAAAGATGCCGACGACGTATCGCACGTTCCTGTGGGGTGCGCTGGCCCTGTCCGGGTTTCCCCTCCTCTCTGGATTCTTTAGCAAGGACGAGATCCTCTGGCTGGCAGCCAACAAATCCACGCTGTTGTGGGGCGTGGGCATCGTGACAGCCCTGCTGACGGCGATCTATTCCTTCCGCATGGTTTTTGTCGTCTTTTTGGGCCAGCCGCGTGACAAGAAACTCTTTGCCCACGCTCACGAGTCACCACGGGCAATGACCGTACCGCTGGTCATCCTGGCCACCCTGGCGATCGTCGGCGGGCTGCTGAACCTGCCCGGCGAGTTGATCGGTGCCGAGCGGTTGGGCTTGATGAACAATCTGCTGGAACATACGCTAGAGCATCACCATGTCCACCTGGGACGCGGGTTGCAGTGGGGGCTGCTGGGCATATCCGGTCTGCTGCCCGTGATCGCCCTGCTGCTGGCCCAGAACCTGTGGGGCATCTATCCCAACCGCCCCAGGCAACTGGGCCAGCGGTACGCCTGGCTTCACAACTTGCTGGTCAACAAGTATTACGTGGACGAGTTCTACATGGCGGTCATCGTCAACCCACTGCGGCGACTGGGAGCCTTCCTGGCTGAAGCGGTGGATCGGCAGGTGATTGATCGCGCCGTCAACGGCGTGGCGTCGCTGCTGCGACAATTGGGTGCCTTCCTATCCGAGACGATGGAGTGGCAGGTGATTGATCGCGCCGTCAACGGCGTGGCGTCGCTTCTGGGCCAGGGTAGTGAGGGTACCCGTCGTCTGCAGACCGGCTACGTCCGCAACTATGCCCTGAGTGTGGTGCTGGGCGTGGTGGCCATTTTTGCCTACCTGATTTTGCGGTAGAAGGTTGTTGAAAGGAGCTTGACTGAATGGGTCAACCTGATTTTCCTTTACTATCGTTGATCGTCTTTCTGCCCCTGGCTGGTGCGCTGATCCTGCTGGTCCTTTTCAGGGACACGCACCGGGCGGCCGTCCGGGGATGGGCGCTACTGGTGAGTGCCGTCGAATTTGTCATCTCGCTGCGGCTGCTTTTGGGGTGGCAGATTACTGGCGGGATGCAATTCGTGGACGGCCCGGCAGCCTGGATCCCGGAACTGGGCATCAGCTATCACCTGGGCGTGGACGGCATCAGCTTGTTCCTGGTCTTGTTGACCACGCTCCTGACCATGCTGGCTGTGCTGGCCTCGTGGGGCTTTGTTGCCGAGCGGGAGCGGAGTTACTACTTTTGGCTCTTGCTGCTGGAAACCGGCAGTCTGGGCGTGTTCCTGGCCCTGGACACTGTGCTCTTTTACGTTTTCTGGGAAGCGATGCTGGTGCCGATGTATTTTCTCATCGGGCGTTGGGGGAGTGAGCGGCGGGTCTACGCTGCGATCAAGTTCTTTCTCTACACCATGTCTGGCTCGGTGCTGATGTTGGTGGCTATTATCAAGCTGTACTTTGCTGGCGGCTCTTTCAACCTCCTGGTTCTCTACAACGCCCCGGCGCTCCCGCTGTACCTCCAGACGTGGCTGTTCCTGGCTTTCGCCCTCGCTTTCGCCATCAAGGTACCTCTCTTTCCCTTCCATACCTGGCTGCCCGACGCCCACGTACAGGCGCCAGCGGCCGGTAGCGTCATCCTGGCCGGTGTGCTCCTGAAAATGGGTGCCTACGGTTTCTTGCGTTTCTGCCTACCGCTTTTCCCGGACGCGGCGGTCTCGTTCGCGCCTTTGCTGGTCGTTCTATCCATCATCGGTATCATCTACGGGGCGCTGGTGGCTCTGAGCCAGCGGGACATAAAAAGCCTGGTGGCTTATTCCAGCGTCAGCCACCTGGGACTGGTGGTGCTGGGCATTTTCGTCTTCAATGCCCAGGGCCTGATGGGCAGCGTGCTGCAGATGGTCAACCACGGCCTGAGCACGGGGGCACTCTTCCTGCTGGTGGGGATGCTCTACGCTCGGCGGCATACCCGGCTCATCGAGGATTTTGGTGGACTGTGGAAGCAGATGCCGCGCTTTGGACTCTTTCTGCTGATCGCCACACTAGCGTCCATCGGGCTGCCCGGCCTTAATGGCTTTGTTGGCGAGTTCACGATCCTGGTGGGAGCGGTCAAAGCCAGGCCCCTTTACGCCGTCTTTGCCACCGCTGGCATTGTCCTGGGCGCGTGGTATATGCTCACGCTGTTCCGCCGCGTGATGCACGGCCCGCTGGAGAACCCAGCCAACCGGGAACTGTCTGACCTTTCGATCCGCGAGGTTTTGATCCTGGTGCCCATTACTCTCCTGATCTTTGCCATTGGCATCCTCCCCGGCCTGCTCCTCGCCAGGATGGGGCCGTCGGCCATGGCCTTGTTGGATCAGATGGGACTAGCCATCGTCGGTTTGAGGTGAGAGAGGACTCTGAATTATTTGTGGCCGTCGTCATTTCTTGGCCGGGATTCTGCTCAACCTGCTACTGTCGCGCACGGAGTCTTCGGTGGATTTGCTGGCACGGCAGGCAGAGGTGACGCAAGTGGAAGTGGCGGGGCGGTGAGGATGTTATATGCAATCCACCGAGAGCGAATGACAAGGAGGTAAAAGATGGAAATGGGAATCAGTGAGATCAAGAGATTTCGGCAGGTTGATGTCCTGATCGGCATCGTGGTGCTTGGCTCCCTCTGGGGGCTAGCGGAGGTGGTCTTGGGTAGCGCGATCAGGGCAGCAGGACTTCCTTACCGGTCCGGCATCTTGACCGGGTTTGGAGTGGGGATAATGGGCATCGCGGTAGGTGGTTTCAGAAAGCCATTAATGCCAGCCGGAATAGCATTGGTGGCGATTCTGTGCAAGCAACTCGTCGTCCCTATTCTCCACGTCTCGGTGATGTGCGAGGCAAACTCCTGCGTTGCTGTAATGCTGGAGGGGCTTGCCCTGGCTGGAGTCGTGTCGCTGGCAGGACGCAAGCTGGACAAGGGCAGCCTGGTCAAAATAGCGAGCGGTGCGTCAGCAGCGCTGTTGGCGGCGGTTGCTTTCTATTTTGTCGGCATGAGAGTCGCGCCTTGCCGGTACCTCTTGTCCTTCGACCGACCTGGTGGTTTCGTGGCATTCTTGGGCGCTGAAGGTCTGGTGTGGGCGGCTTTCTCGGCGATACTCTTTCCCCTGGGGCACCGGATAGGGGCACGACTCAAGGATACTGTTCTTGTCCTGGGAACGAGGAAGCCCTGGTCCTATTACGCTGCTTCTGCCGCTCTCGTGGTTTGCTGCTGGGCGGCGAGCGCCTTTGCTATTGCTGCTGGACTCTAGCCCAAGGTGAGACGATAGCGTAAAATCTAGCGAAGCTTCGCCTCAAACCGACGAGTGCAAACTTGTCATTCTGAGCGAG
>CAYNKW010000081.1:13612-15510 GCA_964397845.1 uncultured Anaerolineae bacterium | reverse complement strand
GTAGTCGGAGTGGGTTGCTGCGCGGAGGCTCGCACAGTCCCAAGCATTAAGGCAGAAAAGAGAAAACCCAACACGGTAATCGTTTTAACGAGTCTTTGTCTCATCATGTCAGCTCCTTTCAGCTTTCTTGGTGACAAATATACAGACCATTAAAGCACACTCTTCCGACTTCGCCGCCTGACTATAGTTGTGCACTTGTGGCAGATACCTGTAGAATGTGGGTGTGAAATTGCCACACAAACAGGAGCACTGCCAGGTGATACGACAAACAGCCGATCACCCACCAGGATCGCTCCCCGGTCAGGGGGTCGGCTGTAGATCGCTCACCAGGTTTTCTCCTTCCTCGGCTCTACAGACAGTACAAGTCACGTCAGATTTTATTATATCACAGGTTGGCGTCAGGCGCAAATTGCCCGTTCATCAGGGCGATTGCATTTGCCCTTCGATGAGCAGAATTATAGACAGGATTGACAGGGCAGAGAAAGCACTCCCCCTTCCGCGATGGGAAGGGGGAGTTTAGAGGGGATGCAACGGCCTTCGGTTCCCGGCCACAGCACGCGGCAGGCGAGACCGCCCGCCGGTCTTGCCGGAAAGAAACCAGGGTATTTGTTGAGAGATAGTGATACAGCAGCCCTACTTGTTGTAGTGCCTGCGCATGAACGTTGGGATGTCGACGTTGTCCGGGTCAAAGACCCGCACCGGAAATTCCGCCGCCTCGGCGCGGACCGGCGCCGCAGCCGGAGCCGGGGCCGGCGTGTGCGCCGCCGGCCGGCTGGCGACGACCGTGGCCGGCACCCTCATTCTCTGGCGAGGCACGCCACTCTCAAAGCCGGTGGCGATGACGGTGATCTGGACCTCGTCTTCCATCTGCTCGTCAATCACCGCGCCAAAGATGATATTGACGTCCGGGTGCGCCGTCTGCCGGATGATCTCGGCCGCCTCGTTCACCTCGAACAGGCTGAGGTCCTGGCCGCCCCGCACGTTGAACAGAATGCCCCGCGCGCCGTCAATCGTCACGTCCAGCAGTGCGCTGGAGATGGCCGCCCGCGCTGCCTTGGCCGCCCGCTCGTCGCCTGTGGCCCGGCCCACGGCCATCAACGCCGCGCCGCCCTCGCTCATGATCGTGCGCACGTCGGCAAAGTCCAGGTTGATGAGGCCCGGCACGGTGATCAGTTCCGAGATGCCCTGGATGCCCTGGCGTAGCACGTCGTCGGCCATGCGGAAGGCGTCTTGCAGCGAAGCGCGCTTGTCGGCCACCTCGAGTAACCGGTCGTTGGGGATGACGATGAGCGTATCCACCTGCTCCTTCAGTTGCTCGATGCCCTGGACTGCCGTTTGCTGTCGCTGGCTTCCCTCAAAAGAGAAGGGCCGGGTGACCACGCCGATGATCAGCGTGCCCGCCTCGCCGGCGATCTGGGCAATGATGGGCCCGGCGCCGGTGCCGGTGCCGCCTCCCATGCCCGCCGTCAGGAACACCATGTCGGCGTCCTGGAGCACCTCGTATATTTCATCGGACGACTCTTCGGCCGCCTTGCGCCCGATCTCGGGATCGCTGCCCGAGCCGAGTCCCTTGGTCAGCTTGTCGCCGATGCGGATGCGCGTGGGTGCGTTGGAGAGCATCAGGGCCTGGGCGTCGGTGTTGATGGCGACGAATTCCACGCCCTGGATGCCGGTTTCGATCATGCGGTTGACGGCGTTGGAACCGCCCCCGCCGATGCCCAGAACTTTGATTTGGGCAAAGTTCTCGACTTGTGCTGTGTGTGAACGCATCGTTTTTCTCCCTTCAGTTCGATGTAGGACGTCCGATATGTTTGTCTAATTCGTTCATTTCAGTTGTACGGCGGATTGGTAATCCGCCGATTGGCCGGAATACCATTCCGGCCTACAGTACCTGCCAA